>JBCBMN010000157.1:0-6322 GCA_039822745.1 Pseudomonadota bacterium
CAATTGCCGGAGTTCTCTTACGGACGGCATTTCGTGAGGACTTTAGACTTCGAGCCGGTCCTGCATACGCGACGCCTTGGCAAGCTTGTCCTCGCGCGCGGCTCGCATCACGGCAAAGTCGTCGCCAGCGTGATAGGACGACCGTGTCAGCGGACTGGAAGCGACCTGCAGAAAACCCTTGGCGCGGGCAATCGAACCGAATGCATCAAAGGCTTTGGGCGTGACGAACTCTTCGACCTTCGCATGTTTCGGTGTCGGCTGAAGATATTGGCCCATGGTGATGAAATCGACTTCTGCGCTGCGCATATCGTCCATCACCTGATGCACTTCCAGGCGCTCTTCTCCCAGCCCCAGCATGATGCCCGATTTGGTGAAGATCAGAGGGTTATGTGATTTTACCTCCTCCAGAAGGCGGAGCGAGGCGTAATAGCGAGCACCAGGCCGGATCGTGGGATAAAGGCGTGGCACTGTTTCGAGGTTGTGATTGTAAACATCCGGACCCGCCTCGCAGATGGCTTCGACCGCTGGCCGCATCTTACCGCGGAAATCGGGCGTCAAAATTTCAATCGTCGTGTCGGGCGTATTCCGGCGAAGCGCTTCGATCACCTTGACGAACTGCCCTGCCCCACCATCGGGAAGATCGTCGCGGTCAACGCTTGTAATGACGATATGTTCAAGCCCCATCTTCGCCGCGGCAATGGCGGTGTTTTCGGGCTCCATCGGATCGACAGGTCGCGGCATGCCGGTCTTGACGTTACAAAACGCGCAGGCGCGTGTGCAGACATCGCCGAGGATCATCACGGTGGCGTGCTTCTTGGTCCAGCATTCACCAATATTGGGGCACGCCGCTTCCTCGCACACAGTGTTGAGGTTGAGTTCGCGCATAAGCTTGCGCGTTTCCTGATACCCCTTGCTCACCGGAGCGCGGACCCGGATCCAATCGGGCTTGCGCTGGCGGGGTGGGCGCTCGCCTTGCGGCTCAGCCTGCGGAGAGTTCGACAGATCGTTCATCGCGTCCCATCTAGGCTCGGATTTGCCCTCCCGCAAGCGCACTCCCTAACACTAATGCGCTCGCAGAGCCTGCAATTGCGTCACATGCCAATGCATCGGCTGCACCCACTGCAAATTAAGCGCTTGCTGTGAGCCATCCTCGCCCCCATGTCACGGCTATGAGCCAAGCCCATGCCGCCAATATCGCCCTTTTGATTGATGCCGACAATGCCAGCCACGCGGGGATTGATCCTGTGCTCACTGTGCTAGCCGAGCTTGGTCAGGTGAACATCCGGCGCGCCTATGGCAATTGGCGCAAGACCAGTCTGAAGGGCTGGATCGACAAGATGCACCGATATGGGATCGAGCCGCAGCAGCAATTCGATCTGACCAAAGGCAAGAACGCCACCGATATGAAGATGACAATCGACGCGCTTGATCTGCTTTACAGCGGGCGCGTTCACGGCTTTGGCATTATGAGTTCGGACAGCGATTTCATGCCGCTTGCCATGCGTATCCGGCAGGACGGGCATCCGGTTTATGGTTTTGGCGGAGGGAAGACACCTGAGGCTTTTCGCCAAGCCTGTACGCGGTTCATTGACGTGAACGCTCTGATCAAGGCGGAGAAACAAGAAGCAGATCGGCCTAAGAAGAGCGATACGGCCCATGAACCATCCGGCGTGCCCGAATTTGATGAAGAGTTGCTGCAGCTTTTGGTCGATGCGTACAATGGCAGTAAGCGCGATGAAAACGGCTATGCAAAGCTGTCTGAAGTCGGTCAGCGGGCGGGAAATCGCTCCAGCTTCGATACTCGCAATTATGGCTATACGCGCTTGTTCGATCTGATTGACGCGATCCCCAATTTCTCAGTGGAACGCCGCAAGGATGCAGAAGTCTGGGTCAAGCGACTGCGTTGAGGCTTGGCTCTCCAGCTAAGACAATCCACCAAAAACGACTGAAAGAAGGGGCGCCGAACCAAGTCCAGCGCCCCTCTCTAAATTGAGTAATCAATCCCTTGAGCCTGCACGCATTTGCAACAGGTTTGGTCGAATTGGGTTACATGCCGCCGGCTTCATAACCAGCGTAGCCGGCCCAAACTCGTGCGACAGGTCCTCGTTCCCCTGCAACCTTGGCGAAGGTTTCCTGTGCACCAGCATAGTCCTGAGCGCCGACCTGAGCGATGCCAAGGCGGGTCAGGGTTTCATCCGTCTCGACACCCGGCATAGTGAGCGCTTTCTGGTAGAACGCAACAGCCTTATCGTATTGGCCATAGCTCAGAAATGCGCTTGCCGCTGCAGCAACAGTTCTGACACCTGCATCAGCAGCCATTGCATCATTTTCCAATTCTGGCAGATCAGCGCGGTCACTTTCAACACGGTCATTCGCGATCCGGTATTGATCAGAGACATAAGTGTCTTCGCGATCAAGCGCACCAGAGGCATAACCCTCTTCGATCACGTCTTTTACCTCCTGAGGAAGTGCACGCGCGTCAGCCGTTTCGACGTAGATAATGTATTCCTGCTTATCGGTCAGAACATCGGCAGCACGGCTCAAGCGCAGCAGGTCAAGCGTGGCCTCTGGGCTAAGGTCGTTCAACACACGCACAAGGTTGATGGCGTTGATCCAATTCTCTGTGTCCGGGAATAGCTGAGCCCGTCGAATGGCGTAGTCATAGACTTGCGGCTGAATATCTTCGCGATACGCAACCGAGAAGCCGATGTCATATAGCCGCTCTTCGACGGTTTCTCCGGCAGCAATTTTCGCTTCAATCGCTTTTTCCAGCTCCACCAGTCCGGCAGGATATTCGTTCGCGTTGAAATAGTTTTGCGCCATGGCCACCTGCAAGTCGGCAGCGGTCAGGTCTTGCCTGGTGTAACCCTGATCAATTGCGGCCTGAAGATAGGTCCGAGCCTTTTGATAGTCCTTGAGGTTGTCGGCAAGCTGGAAGGAGATGAAATTGTACTGGCCGATTGCTGCAGCTGGCACCTTGCCGCTTCCAATCATCATTTCCATTCCGCGCAGTCGCATCGGCAGGTCATTGATCCCAATCCCTGCGTTGTAGATCAGCTGGCCGGTCTGAAGCAGTTCATCGCCCGATTTGGCCAACGCTACCACAGCCTCGATCTCGCCCAAAAGCGCTGATACATCAGCGTCCTCTGCCTTGAACTTCTCTTGAAGTGGCACAAAAGCCTCGCGCCATTCCTTCGAATATTCGGATTTAGGCTCGCTCTCTTTATCCTTCTTTTTCTTCTTCTTCGAGCGCTGAGCATGGGCTTCGTCTGGCGCAATATGGCCTGCAACCATGGCTGTCCCAGTGGCAAGCGCGATAGCGAGAACGAGTTTGGAGGCCTGCTTGCGCAGAGATTTAGTGTTCATGATGATGGGTCTCCCTTGAGATTCGTGACCGCGCGCAGTTAATTGGCGCGTCAGCGGTGAATTTGTGCGCGATGCCATGGCGGCATTGCGAGCAATTTGCAATTCCTACTAGCCGAGTTGGCCTGAACCGCCTTTGAATAGCGTTTGCCAGGCTTAACGCCAGATCGAAGAATGCATCTTCCGGACCGTCTGCAATCGCAGGTTAAAGCAACAAGCACGGGCAATACCAGATGTGGAAAAAACGCTGTTTGTTCCCCCTAGGTTCCCGTCGTTCGGTGGTACTTAGGCAGCGGTGTCACTAGATAGAAAAAAGACGACCCAGCAGCGATAGATCGCCGCGTGAGACTTAGACAGAACTGGCACATCCCTTGAGCGACGATAGCACTTCCAACGAACCGCAAAATCCGGACGAATTTGATCGCGTCGATATCGTCGATGAAATGAAGACGAGCTATCTCGATTACGCGATGAGCGTCATTGTGGCTCGTGCGCTTCCTGACGTGCGGGATGGTTTGAAGCCGGTCCACCGCCGCATCCTCTTTGCAAGTCAGGAAGGCGGCTTTGTCGCCGGTCGCTCCTATCGTAAGAGCGCCAAGATCGTTGGCGATGTCATGGGTAACTATCACCCCCATGGCGACGCCGCAATTTACGATGCATTGGCGCGGATGACGCAAGACTGGTCGATGCGCGTGCCGCTAGTCGATGGCCAGGGCAATTTCGGCTCGATGGACCCAGACCCGCCCGCTTCCATGCGCTACACCGAAGCGCGTCTGGCTCGCGTGGCGAACACATTGCTGGATGATCTCGACAAGGACACGGTCGACTTTGCCGAGAACTATGACGGGTCGCGGCAAGAGCCACAGGTCCTCCCCGCCCGCTTTCCCAATCTGCTGGTCAACGGTGCGGGTGGTATCGCGGTCGGCATGGCGACCAATGTGCCGCCGCACAACCTTGGCGAAGTGATTGATGGGTGTCTCGCCTATATCGAGAACCCGGCGATCACCACCGAAGAGCTGATTGAGTTCATCCCGGGACCCGATTTCCCAACCGCACCTCTCATCCTCGGGTCGAGTGGTTCAAAGGCGGCCTACACAACGGGGCGCGGATCTATCTTGATGCGCGCTCGACATGAGATCGAGACGAAGCGTGGCGATCGCCAATCGATTGTCCTGACCTCTATTCCCTATCAGGTAGGCAAATCCGGACTGGTCGAGAAGATCGCCGAAGCGGCCAAGGACAAACGGATCGAAGGCATCTCCGACATCCGCGACGAGAGTTCGCGTGAAGGTGTGCGAGTTGTTGTCGACCTGAAGCGCGATGCCTCGCCTGACGTCGTGCTCAATCAGATGTGGCGCTACACGCCTGCGCAATCGAGCTTTCCGGCAAACATGCTGGCGATCCGTGGAGGCCGGCCGGAAACGCTGAGCCTGCGCGAAATCGTCAAATCCTTCATTAGCTTCCGTGAAGAGGTCATCACGCGCCGCACCAAGTTCGAATTGAACAAGGCTCGCGAAAGCGCGCACAGACTGCTTGGGCTTGTTATTGCCGTCTCGAACCTTGACGAAGTGGTTGCCATGATCCGCTCGGCCTCCAATCCGGCTGAGGCGCGCGCGAAATTGTTGGCCAAGGAATGGCCGATTGGAGAGATCGCGCAATACATCAAGCTGGTCGAGGCGATCGAACCCAGCGCGGATGAGACGGGCGGCACGTACAAGCTCTCCGATCGCCAGGTGAAAGCCATTCTTGAGCTGCGCCTGCACCGCCTCACCGCGCTGGGCCGCGATGAGATTGGCGATGAGCTGAAAGAGCTTGCGGCGACAATCGAGTACTTGCTGTCAATCCTTGCCGACCGCGTGAAGCTCTATGGTGTTATGCGCGAGGAGCTGGAAGAGGTCCGCAACACCTACGCCACGCCGCGCGTCTCGGAAATTGCACCGGCTTGGGATGGCCTTGAAGACGAAGACCTTATCGAGCGCGAGGACATGGTCGTAACCGTCACCCATGGCGGCTACATCAAGCGCACGGCGCTCGACACGTTCCGTGCGCAGGGTCGCGGCGGAAAGGGCCGCGCGGGCATGGCGACCAAGGAGGAAGATGCGGTCACCGAACTCTTTGTGACATCAACACATAACCCGGTGCTGTTCTTCACCAATACAGGCCGAGTCTATCGTCTCAAAGTCTGGAAACTGCCGGAAGGCGGGCCACAAACGCGCGGACGTCCGATGGTCAACCTGCTGCCTTTGGGTGAAGACGAGAAGGTCACCAATGTGCTGCCCTTGCCCGAAGATGAGGCGGAGTGGGAGAAGCTCGGTATCGTCTTTGCTACCCATCAAGGCATGGTGCGCCG
Organism: Pseudomonadota bacterium; assembly: GCA_039822745.1. Lineage (GTDB taxonomy): Bacteria > Pseudomonadota > Alphaproteobacteria > Sphingomonadales > Sphingomonadaceae > Erythrobacter. The sequence goes on from JBCBMN010000157.1 coordinate 5,714, forward strand.
CAATTCGATGGACGCCTTTGCCAATGTCCCCACTGCCGGGAAATACGCGATGGGCTTTGTCGAGGGCTCAGACGACAGGCTGATTGGCGTTGCGCTGGTGGATGAGAGCCAGGAAATTTTCCTCGCCAGCACCAATGGCAAGGCTATTCGCTTCGAAGCAACTGCGGCGCGCGAGACCAAGAGCCGCACGGGCATTGGGGTTCAGGGCATGGGGCCAAAGGGTGATATCAACGTCGTCAGCCTCGCCGTGCTCAATCAGACCGGCACAACTTTGGAAGAGCGCGAGAATTATCTGCGTGCTGCTCCATGGAAGAACAACGACGCCGTCAGCGAGCTTAGCGAAGAGCGAATGGCCGAAATGGCCGAAAAAGAGCAGTTCATCCTGACCATCTGTACCCGCGGATATGGAAAGATTAGCTCAAGCTTCGAATATCGCGTCACCGGACGCGGGGGCAAAGGCGTCGTCAATATTGGGGAACCTACGGAAAAGGACCGCAACGGCCCCGTCGTTGCAAGCTTTCCGGTGCGGCATGGCGATCAGATCATGTTGGTCACAGATCAGGGCAAATTGATCCGTCTGGGGGTCGATTTCCGTCATCTGGTTGATGA
>JBCBMN010000158.1:0-6109 GCA_039822745.1 Pseudomonadota bacterium
GTGCTATGCGTTCGATCTGGGACTGGATCTTCAGCTGATCCTCAGACAACAAGAGTTTTAAAGGGCCTTCGCTTCGGAGGCCCTTTTTCGTTGAGGCTTTTGATGTGTTGGAACCTGTGTTCCAATGACCGTAGCAAACCCGAAAACAAAGGCCGGACCCGCGCGATGCGGGCCCGGCCTTTGTTTTTTGTGCCTGATGGCAGCCAGATGGATCAGTTCGGATAGATCCAAGCTGTCCCGCGCGCGAGGTTCTCGCTCGCGAAGGCCCAGTTCAGCTTCCCGTCGACAACCGCATCAAGGTAGGCCGGGCGCTTGTTCTGGTGATCGATGTAGTAAGCGTGCTCCCAAACATCGACAACCAGCAACGGGTTGAAGCCGCTGTCAGCCAGCGTGTCGCCATCATGGGTTTCTTCGATGGAGAGTGTGCCGTCCTTCTCGGCCAGCCATACCCAGCCGCTGGCAAAGTGGCCTGCGCCGCGAGCTTTGAGCTGCGCCTTGAGCTCGTCCATCGAGCCGAAGGCTTCGTCAATCTTTGCAGCAAGGTCTGCTGAAGGAGCAGTGTCATCATTGCTCATAGACAGCCAGTAAAAGCCGTGGTTCCAGGATTGCGCCGCATTATTGAACAGACCCTGATTGGCTCCGCGCGCTGCGGCGACAATCGCTTCAAGCGCAGCTTCGGCGTGATCGGTGCCGTCAATCGCGGCGTTCATCTTGTCGATATAGGTCTGATGGTGCTTGCCGTGGTGGAAGGAAAGCGTCTCTGCCGACACAGCAGGAGCCAGATCGGCGTAGGGAAGATCGATAAGGGAGAAAGCCATGACAAGGTGCCTCTTTGTTTGCTTTGGAGATATCTCCCCATAGCAATGCGCAGCCCAAACAAAAGTTGCATTTTGCGCGCGCGAATCTGACCAACCGAATCCGAGCAATTTAGGAAAACTGTGTCCAAAGTGGATATGTCCCACTTGCTGATCTTGTTTAGTATTTATGAATTAGTTACCTATTGATTCGTCATGTGGAGTTTTCGATTCAAAAGACTGTCGGACCATGGGATGGATCCAGACTTGCCGTTTAAGAGCTTAGTGCTCTTTCGGGCTACGAAGAAATTTAAGCGCAGCGATATTGTCTTGGTTGATCATCCAGAATACGGGCCACTCGTTCGTAAGATCTCAGCGATTAGTGTCATGAGCGGAAGAGTTGGCCTTCGCGGGATTTGCCGATCAGGGAACAGCGCCCGTAAATTGGGCAATGTGGACCGTGAGCAAGTTTTCGGGAAAGTCCTTTTCAGGATGAACTGGTTTCGAGTGCTTCCCTATTTCGGTCCTCGTCCAGAGCTCGAAATTGCGACCCAAGACGGCAGCTCTGATTGCGCCTATAGTAACGCTACCGCGGACTGCGCTGTCCCTGCCGAGTGAATGAGAAGCCTTTAGGGCATCCCTCACCGCCAACCCTCATCGACTAAGCAACCACGCGATCCAGCTCGCCGCGCTTGAACGCGAGATCAGCGCGCAACTGATCGTGTTCGACCCATGTCGAGTGAACCCCGCTTGAAATCTTGTGCGGCAAAGCGGCGCGGGCAATCGGACCTTTGGCAATGTCGCTCGCATCAAGGATCGCCAGCTGCGATGTCCCGGTGTTCTCGTCGATCAGGAAGGTGACCAAGTAGCCCTCATCCTCGCGTCTTTGCTGTCCTACCGCTCCGCTGCTTGAGGACGCCGCACCTTACCTCGGCACAATCGGACTCTCGCTAGCGAACACGCCTTCGGGCAGTTCGTAAACCTGTTCCTCGCCCGTTTGCGTATCGTGCCGGACATAGCCGTTGAACAGGAACCAGCCAGGTTTTGACGTTGTCGACCACGTATAGCGGTTGCGCTTCATCAGAAAATCGGGGTTGATCATCCCAAACTCGACAATGCGGTCGGACAGGCGCTCTTCGCGGGTCTTTCCGGTTTTGAGGTTAAAGCGCCAGCGGTGGAAACGGCATTGGAAGGAATGCTCATCCACATAGGCCATCATATGGCTGTACTCGCCCGCTTCCTCGATCGGATCGGGCATGGGCTTGTCCTGAAAATATCCTTCTAGGATCACTTCATCGCCGTCTTCCCAGGCATTGGTCCAGTGCAGGACATAGGTGGGCGAGGCTTCGAACCAGCGAATATCCTCTGGCTGACCGTGGCGCGGGATCAGCGCAAAACGTGTCGGCACGCCGTCATGAATGCGCGCGGCGTGGATGTTGCGCTCCAGCAGCCTGGCATCCCAGAACAGCGGCATGTCGTTGAGGATCGACCAGTTCTTTGTGATCGCCATGTCATGCGGCAGACGCGGTCCGGGCAGCGGGATTGGCACGTAATGCGCCAGGTTCCCGGCGCGATCCACGACGCCATAATGCATATAGGGCGCGTGTTTTGAGTAGTTGAAGAACATCAGCTCGCCCGTTTCCTCATCCACTTTGGGATGTGCGGATACGCCATCGAGCGGCCCCCAAGACGCCTTGCCCAGATTGTTTAGCGTCACCGGGTCAATCTGCCATGCCTCGCCGCATTGGTAGAGCGTTGCATAGGCGACGCCAGCATGGACGATAATGTCGGTTGAGCCAGTGTCCTTCAGCCCGCCATGCGCGCCAAAGCCGGGCCGCCTGGACGTGCCATCCGGGTCCATCAACCCGCCCCACAGACCTTCGCCGGCGATTTGTTCTGCCTCAAAACAGGCTGTGCGAACGAAGCGGTTGCGATAGCTTGCCTTGCCGCCCGAAATGCTGACCTGATGGATCATCGCATCCCCATCGAACGGGTGGTGACGGCCCAGCGGCTGGTGCACGGGGTTTTCGGTGTTGCGCAGATATATCCCGTCAATATCGGCAGGAATTGCGCCTTCAATCACCTCTAATTCGTCGACATCCACCTCTTCGTGGACCGGCGTCCACGCGCCAGAAAGATAAGGGTGGTTGCTGGGTTTCAGGCTGGTCTTGACCGGCGGATGACGTGTGATTTGCATGAGCTTTTGCTACCTCTCCGCTTAACAGACTATCGTGAATGCGCCCTCAGGAAAAGCCTCAAGCAATTTTGATATGGATCAAGGAAACCGGGCCGATCTTGCTGCATTGTCGTTTCATCAAATAAGGGATGAGAGCCATGAAATCGATCTTGCTTCATATTGGCGGCGACACCTCAATGGACGCGCGTTTGCAGGTTGCGCTTGATATTGCTCGGGCAACGGGTGCGCATATTACCTGCCTTCAGGCGGTGAGTTACGAGGTCTTTGCGCCGGGCGACTTTTACGGTTCGGCGATGGCGGCAGCGATGCCCCGGATCAAGGAAGCAGCCCAAAAGCTGCGTGCCAAGATCGAAGCTGATCTCGCCAATGAGGATGTGTCATGGGAATGGCAATTCTTCAGCGGCATGGCGGAGACGCATTTGCTGGAGCAATCCGCGCTGCATGATGTGATCCTTGTCGGCCCGAACGACATTGGTGCCGATGGCTTGCAGGTTCCCTCCAGCATGGCAGGCGAACTGGCCATCAAGGCGCCGGTTCCTATCCTCGTGGTTCCCGGCCATGCAAAAGGATTTGATGTAACCGCGCCTGTTCTGGTCGCGTGGAACGGTTCCGCCGAATCGTGTCTGGCCCTGCGCGGAGCGGTGCCGCTGCTGGCCTTGTCCAAGGCTATCTATCTCGCCAGCATTGAGGAGCAATCGGACAAGGGGCGGTTTGATTTCCCACCCACCGACGGAGCGCGCTATCTCAGCCGCCATGGAATCGAGGCGGAGCTGGTCTCCATTCCGCGCTGCGAGGCCAAGATTGCCGACACGTTGTTTTCAGCGGCGCAATTGCGCGAATGCGGGATGATCGTGATGGGCGCTTATGGTCATTCGCGTCTCGCCGAATTGTTGCTGGGCGGGGTGACGCGGCGTTCGCTTACCGATCCGCAATTGCCTATCTTCATGGCGCACTAAGGGGAAAGAGCGGGCTTGTGCTTAGCGTTCAGCGCTAGGTGCTGCTCGGCTTGCGATCCTTGCGCTTGCGTTTGCGCAGCACGCCTTCCTGAGCGACGCTGGCGACAAGCGTGCCATCGCGGGTGAAGATGCGACCCCGGTTGAAACCGCGGCCGCCGCCGCTGAAAGGGCTGTCGGTGACATAAAGCAGCCACTCATCCGCGCGCGCTTCGTTGTGAAACCACATCGCATGGTCGAGGCTTGCCCCGACCAGCTCACCGCGCATCCATGACAGGCCATGGGGCAGAGCGCTGGTGCCCAGCAGAGAGAAGTCGCTGGCATAAGTGATCAGCGCGCGGTGCAGTTCAGGCGTGTCGGCTTCGCCGGTAATCGGAGCGACCGTGCGAAACCAGCTATGCGCATGCGGGGGCTGGGGTTCATTGTTCATCCAGTGGAGGCGATCCACCACGCGGATGTCGATAGGGCGCGGTCGCAGCATCAGCTTGCGCTGGGCTTCGGTCATCAATTCGCCGACTTGATCGACAACTTCGCGGCGGATTTCGGCATCGCTTTTGAGGTCTTGAGGCGCAGCGACGTCAGGCATGGGGGCATCCACATGCTCTAGGCCGTCTTCGGGCGTCTGGAAGCTGGATGTGAGATTGAGGATCGGTTGGAGCTGACCCTCCGCGTCCTCTTGCGAGGCCACAACGCGGCGATTGGAGAAGCTGCGTCCGTCGAAATCGCGTTCGATGCGGTACTCGATCGGCTGACCTTCGGTTCCGCTGCGCAGAAAGTAGGCGTGGAGCGAGTGGGCGATCTTACCTTCGGAAACGCTCTGTTGTGCGGTTTGCAGAGCCTGCGCGAGCACCTGCCCGCCAAAGACGCGGCCCATCCCGTCCTTTTGCGGTTGGCCAAGACAGATGTCAGAGGCGCGCTTGTCGACTGTCAGCAGCCGGACGAGCTCGGAAACAAGGTGTTCGGGTGTTGGGGCATCACTCATAGCCATGGCCATGCGTTTGCCTGACGTTTGCGTCAAGCTCAGCTTTGACCTTGCCTAAGGGGCGCACAATGGATTGCGAACAAAGAGCAGATCGCAGAAGCTGCCTGAAGGTTTGGCCCCCATCTGCGCCCTTGTAGCCCGCATCTCCCGGGCCTCAGTCGTGGCCGGTGAAGTGCTCGATGCGCACAGGCCCCGCCTTCTCCAGCTAACGCGCGCGCGAGGGCAATCCGTGTTGCTGGCTCAGGTCCGCTGAGGAACTACGCATCCCGCAGGAATGCGCGCTCAGGCTGCTCGGCGCTGACGATAGCGTCGATGGCATCTGCCTCGATCGTGGCCTTGGGCTTGAACGGCGCGTTCTTGGTTACCGCCTAGCGCCAAGACCTTGCGCAAAAGCGCATGAAAAACCCCGCCGAGCAAGCCGCCCGGCGGGGTCTTAAATCACCCGAAAGTGAGGCCTTGCGCTTAGTGCGTGCCGGCCAATGCCGCGAGCAGAAGCAGCGCGACGATGTTGGTGATCTTGATCATCGGGTTCACAGCTGGGCCAGCGGTATCCTTGTAAGGATCGCCGACCGTATCGCCCGTCACCGCGGCCTTGTGAGCATCCGAGCCCTTGCCGCCATGATTGCCGTCTTCGATGTACTTCTTCGCGTTATCCCACGCACCGCCGCCAGCGGTCATGGAAAGCGCCACGAACAGACCGCCCACGATCACACCCAGAAGCAGCGCACCCAGCGCAGCAAAGGCGTTGTCCTGATCCGCGATCAAATAGATCACGAAATAGGTCACAATCGGCGCGAGCACCGGAAGCAGCGACGGGACGATCATTTCCTTGATCGCGGCCTTGGTCACAAGGTCCACTGTGCGCGCATAGTCGGGACGGCTGGTGCCCGCCATGATGCCCGGATCCTTGGCGAACTGATCGCGCACGTCGACGACAACGTCACCCGCAGCGCGGCCGACAGCGGTCATGCCCATAGCCCCGAACAGGTACGGGAGCAGAGCGCCGAGCAAGAGACCCACGATCACGTAAGGGTTCTCAAGGCTGAAATCGACGTCGGCGTACGGGAAGAACGTGCGGAGGTCAGCAGTATAGGCGGCAAACAGCACCAGCGCTGCAAGTCCGGCTGAACCGATGGCATAGCCCTTGGTCACAGCCTTTGTGGTGTTGCCCACTGCATCGAGA
>JBCBMN010000159.1:0-6040 GCA_039822745.1 Pseudomonadota bacterium
ATCACCATCAGATCGGTGATCGAACGCACGCCTTGCTGGAGCACTTCATCAGCCATTTCGAAGGCTTCTTTGAAGGTCGTGTCCTGGCTGGCGATCAGAAACAGGTTCTGATTAGGGATAACGATGAGTGTATCGACATACTGCTGAAGCTCTTCGATCCCACCTTCGGCTGCGCGCATGCGGCGTGTGCCTTCAAACAGGAATGGCTTGGTCACGACTCCAACGGTCAAAACACCCTTGCGCCGCGCAGCTTCTGCGATGACCGGCGCTGCCCCCGTTCCCGTGCCGCCGCCCATTCCGGCCGCGATGAAAACCATGTTGACGCCTTCAAGCGCCTCTTCAATCTCTGAGACCGTCTCTTCCGCGGCAGCCTTGCCAACTTCGGGACGAGCGCCCGCGCCCAAACCTTTGGTGATATCCGTGCCAAGCTGGATGCGCTTTTCAGCCGGTGAGCTGCTGAGGGCCTGAGCATCGGTGTTCGCCACGATGAACTCAACGCCTTCGATTTCCGAGGCGATCATGTTGGCGATTGCGTTACCGCCCGCGCCGCCGATACCGATAACGGTAATCTTGGGGCGCAGGTCGTCGCTTGCTGCCGGTCCGATATTGATGCTCATCCGTTTGTCCTCCGGACACCCTTGCTTTTGCTCTTATATACACACTTTACGTGCAATTCAGGCGTCTACTCGTCTGTGACACATTCGTAATGCGCCGTTGATACCGCTAAAACCCTTATCCACAGTGGGCCTTTACAATTCATAAACCATCTTGCGACCTTACAAGACGATACGCGGTGCATCTGCAATTGACCCTAGGTACCCATCCAGCACCGCTTATTGCTCTTCACAAGTGGGGTTAGCTCCATTCTAGAAGTACTCGCGAGAGGCTCGCCATAGGCGGCCAAGCGATGCAAACGGGTTCCAAGAACCTGCCGGTGTCAGCACATCTTGGCCACGAGGCTTGTGCGACTTGATGTCGGCCGGATCTTCAGCGGCATAGAGACACAGACCCGCCAGCGTTGCAAAACCCGGCGTCCCATGCGCTTCGGGAAGTCCCTTGAGCGGCGCGGTTCGCCCCAAACGCACAGGCATGCCCAGCGCGCCTTGCATGAACTCCGCCGTCCCGCCCAGTTCAGCGCCCCCGCCGGTGAGCACGACATGCCCGGCGCCGGGCCCGGTAAAGCCCAGCTCCTTCAGCGCTTTGCCAACCTCTTGAGAAAGCTGAGAAAGCCGCTGAGTGACAACTGAGACAACTTCCGCGCGCGCAACGCGGTTCTTCTCATCAGCACCGCGCGCGATGGGCATGGACGCGCCTTCTTCCCAGCCATCATTGGGGCCATGGACCGGCACCATTTCGCGATGATCGCTGGGGCTGGCAATCGCAGAGCCAGCCACACATTTGAGCCGTTCGGCCTGACTGCGGCGAATGCCAAAGCTGCTCGCGATGGCATCGGTTATGTGACCCGAACCCATGTCAATCGAGCGCAGACCCAGCATCATTCCCGCAGCAAACACAGAGACATTGGTGACGTCGCCACCGATCTCAACCAGAGCAACGCCAAGATCGCGCTCCTCTTCATTCAAACAGGCATAGGCGGAGGCCAAAGGCGCTGCGACAACACCATCCACCCGCAAATGCGCATTGTGAACCGCCTCGCGCAAATTTTTCAAAGGCGCACTTTGAGCAAGCGTTACGTGGACATGGACACCCAATTGCTCGGCATGCAGACCGCGTGGGTCGACCACGCCATGCGCTCCATCGAGCGTGAAATGGGCTGGCTGAGCGTGCAGAACCTCTCGGCCATCAGGCTGAATGCCCGTGCGTGCCAAGGCCAGCAGCCGGTCAATATCGTCATCCTCAATGCGGCGCCCGCCAATCTCGACATCGGTTGGGAAGACATAGCTCTCCAGACCCGCGCCCGAGCATGCGACCCAAACCGAGTTGACCGGCGTTTGCGCATTCTGCTCCGCGCGCTCCACGGCATCGCGAATGGCATGCATTGCTTCGCGCGGATCGGTCACATAGCCGCGTTTGACCCCGGCGCTCATCCGGTGGCCTGAGCCAAGCACGATGAGATCGCCTGTCTCGGTCTCGCCCATGATCATCGCAGAAATACGGAACGAGCCGATATTGACGGCACCAAAGGTGCGGATCAGTCTGGCCTTCCCGGCAATTGATGTTGATCCCTTGCGCGACGCCATCATGGTGCTCCTGATGCCAGTTCGAGCCGCTCGGCCCGGCCTGGTTCTCGCATGTAGATGCGCGGAGGGTTGCGCATGTCGAAGCTGGTCACCTTGCCGCCAATAAGACGATGCTGACCGTCAAGCTTGGCAAAGTCTTCGAGCGCCTTGACCGCGCGCAGTTTGCCTTCGGGAAGGGCAAGCACCTGTCCGCTGTCAAAGGTCAGGTTCCAGCGTCGATTGCCAACCCACTCCGCCGCCTTCACTTGCGCTTCGATGGCCGGGGCCGTCTCAAACAAGGCGTCGAGCGCTTCCATCCGTTTCGCAGAACCAGGGCCGGAGACGCGCAGCATGTCGGCGGCATTCTTGGCCGAGACAATCGCCAATTCGTGCCCTGTCTTGTCGATCAGGACCAGTCGATCAGCTTTTTCGAGCACGGCATGCGGTTTGCGCTCAACGATGTCGATGGCGAGCGTATCGGGCAACTGGATCGAGACGCGGGCATCATCAACCCACGAAAGCTCTTTGATCTCATCGCGCAGTTTGACGATATCAACCTGCGGCATGGGTCGATCGCGCTGCGCCATGGCGAGCGCGTAAATCTGGCTTTCCTCCAGCCGATCCGTCCCGGTGATCCGTACGGTGCTCACCGAATAGCCCGCATCGCTGGCAAAGCGCGCCAGTTCTGCGCGGGCAAATGCGGGAACGCCAGCGAGACTGGCAATCGTGCCGACCAGTAAAAGCGCAGCGCCGATGATCAGCACCATGAAGATCCGGCTCCACTGTTCCTCGGTAAAGGGCAGCACGCCCATTACCGTGTCGAGTGCGCCGGTGGTCTTGGCCTTGGCCCGGCGCGCGCCGGCTGCACGGCTTTGCGACTTGGCTGCGCGGCGAACGCCCTTGGAGGCGGACCGTTTGATCTTAGCCATCAGCACCTCCTTTTGCGCGATGCACTCGCAGCGCTTCCTTGACAATCAGATCGACCAGTTCGGCATAATCGATCCCTGCATGGCGCGCCTGTTCGGGTACTAGGCTGAGCGGTGTCATGCCCGGCTGCGTATTGGTTTCGAGCACGAAAAGGCCTTCTTCACCCAGCTCATCATCCCAGCGATAATCGGTGCGGCTGGTGCCGTGACAGCCAAGCACCTTGTGCGCCTTGAGCGCATATTGCTCGCACAAGGCTGCGATCTCAGGTGGGATTTTCGCAGGGCACACATGCTGCGTGCGGCCTTCGGTGTATTTGTGTTCGTAATCGTAAAAGCCGTGTTCGATGATCAGCTCGGTCACACCAAGGGCGCGGGGCCCTTCTTCGCTGTCGATCACGGCAGTGGTCAGTTCGCGGCCCTTGATAAAGGGTTCGGCGAGCAATTCATCAAACTCCTGCCACGGCCCGCTCGCATCACGCGCGATAGGATTGCCCACATTGGAGTCCTCAGTGACAATCGCAACGCCCACACTGGAGCCTTCATTGACGGGTTTGAGCACGTAAGGGCGCGGCAACGGGTCGCGTTCGAAAAGCTCTTCGCTTGCCACAATCCGGCCGCCGGGCATGGGAATGCCATGCGGGGTGAGCGCTTGCTTGGTCAGTTGTTTGTCGATGGCGATCACCGATGTGGCGAGGCCCGAATGCGTATAGGGAATGCCCATCAGATCGAGCATGCCCTGCACGCTCCCATCCTCTCCCGGCACGCCGTGGAGCGCGTTGAACACCACGTCAGGCGCAGCCTCGGCCAGCTTGGCGGCGACATCGCGACCCATATCGATGGGGGTGACGTGGTAGCCTGCCATCTCCAGCGCGTCGCAAACACCATTGCCGGACATGAGCGAGACTTCCCGCTCATTCGCCCAGCCGCCCATGAGGACGGCGACGTGGATAGGATTGGAGGTGGTCAATGCACCGTCTCCTTGGCCCAGAGCTCATCCTGCTCACTGCGAAAGCCTTCATCAAAGCCCTGATCCCAGGGAAACAGACCTGCGCGATCTGGCCACACCAGCTGCACCGCTCGCGAAAAGGGCCGGTTGAGCTGGGTTTCAGCATACCAGATGGCTGATCCGAAATAGTCCGGAACAAGGCAGTCCGCCCGAACGCTGCGAAAGACGCAGTCGAGCCGCTTGACGAGCTGGTCAGTGCGCGCAAAGTCCACAAGGTCAAACCCTTCGTCGCGGCACAGGACATAGGTATCGTTGATAAGGTCCTTCGCCGTTTCGGGGGGAAGGCCGGAGATCAACATTTCGGGCTGGCCCAGCGTTGCTTCAAAACCGATTGAATAGGAAAAATCGATCTCTTCTCCATCGGGATCGAAGATGCGCAGGATTTGACACCCATGCTCTTCGATGGTGGCCAGCATTTTCTGCTCAAACTCGTTCAGCTCGCTCATGGTCGCCCAACCCGCTGGATTTCCCATTCGAGGCAGATACCGGTCTCGGCGTGCACCTTGTCGCGGATCATTTCGCCCAGTTCCTCAATCGCCGCGCTGGTGGCACTGCCGGTGTTGAGGAGGAAGTTGGTGTGCTTCTCGGAGACTTGCGCACCCTTATGCTCAAAGCCGCGAAATCCCGCTTCATCGACCAGTTTCCACGCGCTCGTGCCATCAGGGTTCTTGAAGGTTGAACCGCCGGTCTTGGTGCGCAGCGGCTGCGATTCCTCGCGGGCCTTGGCGATACGGTCCATCTCTGCGCCGATTTCAGCAGGATTGCCGGGCGTACCCTTGAAGCGGGCCGAGGCAACAATCGCGCCATCGGGCAGCGCAGAGTGGCGATAGGTGTATTGAAGATCGCTTGCAGGGAGTATGACCAGTGCGCCGTCGGGCATGATCACCTGACAATCCAACAGAATGTCTGCCACTTCGCGGCCATAGGCGCCGCCATTCATGCGTACAAAGCCGCCGACCGTGCCGGGGATGCCGCGCAGAAATTCCAGCCCCGCAATCCCTGCATCGCGCGCGGTTGAGGCGACCAGAATGCCGCTCGCGCCCGCGCCGCAGGTGAGTTCGACCTCGCCAGTGACTTCGGCCTTGGCAAAGGGCTTGCCCAGCTTCACCACCACCCCCGGCACGCCGCCATCGCGGATAATGAGGTTGGAGCCCAGCCCCAGCGCCATCACCGGAAGGCTGTCATCCATGCGTTCCATGAAGAGCTTCAGATCATCCAGATCAGCCGGTTCGAACAGCCAGTCCGCCGCACCGCCGGTCTTGAACCAGACATGTTTGGCGAGCGGAGCCTTGCCCGTCACTGCGCCACGAATGCCGTCCAGAGGGACGGGAGCTTTGACAGCTCCTTCAACCTCGCAGGTCGGCGCGCGACCGTCGTCGAAGTTCCAGACATCGCCATGTTGCTCGATTGTGCTCATGCCGGGCGTTTCCCATCAATCGCAGCCGCAAGGCCAGCGGCCCAGCGCGTGATATCCCCGGCGCCGAGGCACACGATGATATCGCCAGCAGCAATCTCGTGGGCGAGCGCAGTGGCAAGCGTATCAACATCATCGACCGTCTGTGCTGATCGGTGACCGCGCGATTTCATTCCCGAGACCAAGGCTGTACTGTCCACGTCCTCAATCGGCGCTTCGCCGGCTTCATAGACCGGCGTGACATAGACGCTGTCCGCAAGGTTAAAGCAGCTCTGGAAATCGTCCATCAGATCCTTGAGGCGCGAATAACGATGCGGTTGAGCCACGGCGAACACGCGGCCCTCTTTGCCAGCCACCGCTTCGCGTGCGGCACTGAGCACCGCCTCGATCTCGACCGGGTGATGCGCGTAATCGTCGATCACCGAAACGCTGCCACCATCAATCTCAATGGTGCCGACGTTGCTGAAGCGGCGCCGGACTCCGCTGAAACTGCCAAAGCCGCCGCGGATCACTT
>JBCBMN010000160.1:0-6028 GCA_039822745.1 Pseudomonadota bacterium
CGCAGGTCGCCTAATTGTTGATCTGTGCGACGTCGATAGCGCAAAGTTCGAAGACTATGCCGCGTCTGGTGAGCGTCTGTGGCTTAATGCACGTGAGGCACGGTTGTTGGCCAAGGAAGAAGCTCGCCTTGCCGTCAAGAGCGACGCCACCTTGCTGATCAGTGATGCAGAAGCGGCCTTGTTTCTCTCCCGGCTGCCCGAACCCTCGCTGCCCAATGTCCAGGTCATCTCCAATGGCATTGATGCTGATGCATTCAACCCGGATCAAGTTGCACCTCATCCCAAGCTTGCTTCGAGCGAAGGGCCGCACTTCGTTTTCACCGGTCAAATGGACTACCGCCCCAATGAAGCCGCAGCGATCTGGGCGATCGAGAACTTTGTGCCCCGTGTGAGAGAACGCTTCCCTGAAGCCACGCTGCACATTGTCGGGCGCAATCCCACCGCTGAACTGGAGAAGAATGCCCGCGTTCCGGGGGTGCGGATTTGGGGAGAAGTTCCCGATGTGCGCCCATTCTTGACCAGTGCCGATTGCGTGCTGGCTCCGCTGCTGATTGCGCGCGGAGTGCAGAACAAGGTGCTTGAGGCCATGGCGATGGCGCGCCCTGTCTTGCTGACTCCTGAGGCCGCCACAGGGATTGCGGCCAAGGATGGCGAGCACTGGTTGGTCGCCCCAGCCAATGCAGGGGTGATGCGCGAACGGTTTGAACATCTTGTCAGTGACCCCCGCAAGGCAGAGCACATGGGGCAGGCTGCCCGACGATTTGTGCTCGACCACCATGCATGGGGCGCAACTTTGGACCCGTTCGAGGTTCTGGTGCGCGGTGCTGCTGAGCAAGGGGAGGCACGCAATGCGGCCTGATACCAGCAGCAACACTCAAGCTGTGACCCAACCTGATTGGGCCTCTGCCCTCCCGCAAGTGTGGCGTGCTCCGCTTCTGGCGCTGATCGCCGCGTGTGTGGCGCTCGGGGCCGTGACTGCGAATGAGTGGGGAGAGATGCTTCACCAGTGGTGGAACATTGATACCTACAACCACATCCTGCTGGTCCCAGTGATCGTGGTATGGCTCGTGTGGCTCAAAACGGAGGACTTGAAAGGGCTCACTCCGCAAGGGTGGCACTGGGGCCTTGCGCTCGTCGCTGCCGGGCTGGGGCTGTGGCTCATGGGTCGGATCACCGGGATCAACCTCATCGCTCAAGCCGGCGCGGTTGGTGCCATGCAGGGCGCCATTGTGAGCATATTGGGAGTGCGGGCATCGGCTTTCATTGCCCTGCCGCTCGCCTACCTTGCCTTCCTTGTCCCCTTTGGTGACGAGATGATCCCTTTCCTGCAGGCGATCACGGCCAAGATTGCCATCGCCATCACGCAGTGGAGCGGCATTCCGGCTGTCATCGACGGCATCTATATCGACACGCCTGCTGGTCTGTTCATTGTCGCGGAAGAGTGTTCGGGCGTTAAATTCCTGATTGCGATGGTCACCCTTGCCGTGCTCGTCGGCTTCACCCGTTTCAAAAGCTGGAGCCGCCGCGCAATGTTCATGGCCGCTGCGATTATCGTTCCGATCCTCGCAAATGGAGTACGGGCATGGGGCACCATTTACATCGCGCAGTTTGCCGGGGTCGAATTTGCTGCTGGCTTTGACCACATTTTCTATGGCTGGATTTTCTTTGCAATCGTGGTTGCGATCATCCTTGCAGGGGCGTGGCGCTTCTTCGAGATGGACCCCGAGGATTATGGCCACTCAGCCGAAGACCTGTCCCAAATGAAATGGGTTGCCGCTGTTGAAGGCCAGGGCAGCACCCTGCAGCTTGTCCTTGCTGGAATAATGGCGCTCGCCTTGATTGCCGGCGTCTTGTCGCTGATTCTCGCGCCAGTGGCAGCGGCTTAGAGACGGACTATGTGCGGCATTGCTGGTCTTTTCGATCCCAAGGGTAATGCCCAATTCGCGCCTGAGCGGATTGCGCGCATGACCGACGCTCTGGTCCATCGTGGGCCTGACGGGTCTGGCGTTTGGACCGATGCGGGGATCGGCATGGGCCATCGGCGTTTGTCGATCATCGACCTCGAAGGCTCGCCGCAGCCGATGCATTCGGTGGACCGCCGGGCCGTGATTGTCTTCAACGGAGAGATTTACAATTACCGGGCGCTGCGAGCCGAGCTGGAAGAGCAGGGCGCTCGCTTTGCGACCGAGGGCGACACAGAGGTAATCTTGGCCGCATGGCAGCGCTGGGGCGTGGATTGCCTTGCGCGGCTCGATGGGATGTTTGCTTTTGCGCTGTACGACTTCGATCAGCGAAGCCTGTTTCTGGCGCGCGACCGCTTTGGCGTGAAGCCGATGTTCTTGAGCGCTTTGCCTGATGGAACGCTGGCCTTTGCCTCCGAGCTAAAGGCGTTGCTGACCGATCCCTTGCTCAGCCGTAAGCTCAACCCGCAGGCGCTCGATGCCTACCTCACCTGGGGCTATGTGCCTGACAGCCATTCGATCCTCGCTGGAGTTGATAAGCTTCCCGCAGGCCACTTCATGCTGTGCGAAGTGGGCAAGTCTTTGCCTCAGCCTCGGCGTTGGTGGGATATCAGCTTTGAAGAGCGGGCGAGCGGCAGCGAGGACGATCTGGCTGATGAGTTGCGTTGCCGCATGAAGGCGGCGGTGCAGTCGCGCATGGTCGCTGACGTGCCGCTCGGTGCGTTCCTGTCTGGCGGTGTCGACAGCTCGAGTGTGGTCGCCTTGATGAGCGAGACGAGCGCCCAACCCGTCCAAACCTGTTCTATTGGCTTTGACGTCGCTGCTCTTGATGAAACAAGCTATGCGCAGCGGGTTGCTGAGCAGTACCAAACCGATCACCGCGCACGAACTGTCGGCTCGGATGACTTCGGGGCAATTGATACTGTCGCCGCGATGTTCGACGAGCCGTTCGCCGACGCTTCTGCCTTGCCGACCTGGCGCGTCTGCCAACTGGCGCGTGAGAATGTGACTGTTGCTCTGTCGGGTGACGGAGCGGACGAGGCTTTCGCAGGGTATCGCCGCCAGGTCTTTCATCATCACGAGGAGCGTGCGCGAGGTCTGCTGCCTGCTGGTCTGCGTCAGCCGCTGTTCGGTGCCCTTGGCCGCCTGTGGCCCAAAGCCGATTGGGCACCGAGGCCGCTGCGGGCCAAATCCACGCTTCTCGCGCTCGCAGATAGCGGGGAGGCCGGTTATGCCAGAGGCCTGTCGGTCACCACGCCAGACCAGCGCGCGGCGCTCTATTCGGATGCCTTCGCGGATGGCCTATCGGGCTTCAAAGCAGAAGATGAGCTAATTGATCTGATGCGCACGGCTCCGGCTCGGACGGGTCTCGATAAAGCGCAATATGCTGACCTCACTTTCTGGATGCCGGGCGATATTCTGACCAAGGTAGACCGAGCGAGCATGGCGGTGAGCCTCGAAGCGCGCGAACCCCTGCTGGATCACCGCTTGGTTGAATTTGCCGCCACTCTGCCTGATGCAATGCGGGTCAACGGATCGACGGGCAAGTATCTGCTCAAGCGAAGCATGGAAGCCCACCTCCCACGCGACATTCTTTACCGATCCAAGCAGGGCTTTGTGACGCCGATTGCTGACTGGTTCCGAGGACCTTTGGCCAGCGAGGCGCGAGCTATCGCCTCGAACGGCCAGCTAGCGCAGTCAGGATGGTTTGACAATCAGGCAGTCACAAACCTTGCGGAGGACCATATTTCCAGTCGAAGCGACAATTCCCGCGTACTCTGGCAAATGCTGATGCTCGAAAAGTCGATGACGCGGTTAGGCTTGGTTGCGTAACCCCTTATAACAATCATGCGTAAGATAAGCGGAATTGGTCTTTATGATGACTCAATTTTGCGGATAAAGCAAAATTATTGTTTGCAAAGCGCTCCCGCCCATGCCTAGTTCTACTTATTGGCGGACCGATTTTGAACGCGTATCGTCTGAAAAAGAGGCTCCTGATGAAATCAGGTCTGGATAGGAGTTTCGGGTTATGGACAGCGGAGCATCTCCAGCGGTTCCTTTAACTGATGATGATGAGCTTCTCGCGGAGAGTGCTCTTCACACGTCTATCCCTGATGAACTCCTTTCGCTGAGTGAGTTGGATGTCCTCTACGACGACCGGACCTGCGCCCTGTGGACGTTTATGCGCCCCGCCGTCAGGCCGAGCTTTACCCGCACTATGCTGGGCGATTTTGAGAGTTGGCAAGACCTGATAGAGGCTGGCTTTGGCAAGGATAAGGTGCCGCTGCGCTATCTGATCCTTGGCAGCCGATCGCCGGACGTCTTTTGCTATGGCGGCGATCTTGCTCTGTTTCAGCAACTGATTCGTGAGCGGGATCGCGATGCTCTGGTGAGTTATGGCCACCGCTGCTGCAGGATCCTCGACCGCAACATAGCAACGCTCGGCATCGATATGCTGACCGTGGGGCTGGTGCAGGGTGCGGCGCTGGGCGGCGGGTTTGAAGCGCTCTTGTCGTTCGATTTCATCATTGCAGAGCGGCATGCCACTTTCGCACTGCCGGAAACCATATTTGGCCTCTATCCCGGCATGGGCGCACACGCGCTCCTGTCGCGAAAACTTGGCAGTGCGATGGCGGACCGTATCATCCTCTCCAATGAGACCTATAGCGCGCAGCAATTGTACGATCTTGGGCTTGTTCACAAGGTTGTCGAGCCCGGAGAGGGCGTGCATGCGGTGCGCGATTTTCTCAAGAAGTCGGATCGCAGCCACGCCGGGATCGTAGGCGCGCGCAAGGCGACCAAGCAGGTCTGGCAACTGGATATCGAGGAACTCAACCGCATCACCGAGCTTTGGGCCGACACCGCGCTGCAATTGAGTGAGCGTGATCTCAAGGTGATGAGCAGGCTTGTCGCGGCCCAAGAGCGCGTTGCCGAGCGGGCCAAAGCCGCTGAGGCTGCCTGAAGGACCGCTAATCCTCGGCTCCGTGGCCTAGCGCTAGATATTCATCGCTCTGCATCTCATTGAGGCGGCTGACAGTCCGCTCAAATTCGAATGCGCCGTCGCCGGCCTGATAAAGCGCCTCTGGCACAGCATCGGCGGTCGCGAAGAGCTTCACCTTGTGCTCATACAGAGCATCAATCAGTGTCACGAACCGCGCAGCTTCATTGCGTTTCTCCGGACCCATGAGCGGGATGCCAACGATGATGACGGTGTGAAAGGCACGCGCAATAGCAAGGTAGTCAGGCGCCCCGCGTGCTTCGCTGCACAGGCGTTTGAAGCTGAATACCGCAACTCCTTTGAGGCTTTTGGGCACATGCAGAGTGCGCGTTTCGCCGACTGCAAGCTCCTCGCTCGGCACGTTGTCGGCATCTTCGGGCTTGAAGTCTGTCAGTCGAAAGAACGCCTCCCGCACTTTCTCTGTCGCTGCATCACCCAAAGGCGTGTGCCATGTTGCCAGCCCGCCAATCCGGTCAAGCCTGTAATCGGTCGGTCCATTCAGGCTCAGCACGTCCAGCTCTTCATGGATCAGATCGATGAAAGGGAGGAAGTGTTCTCGGTTCAGGCCGTCCTTGTAGAGATCGCTCGGAGGCCGGTTCGATGTGGTCACCACAGTCACATCGCGCTCTTGAATCAGCTGGGTGAACAAGCGGCTCATGATCATCGCGTCCGCGGAATTGTTGACCACCATCTCGTCAAAGTTGAGGCACCGCACCCCTTCGGAAAGTCGATCAGCTACGGTCGGGATTGGATCACCGGGATGCGTCTTGCGCGCTTCGCGAATGGCGGCGTGGACCTCTTGCATGAAAGCATGGAAGTGCACCCGGCGCTTTTCACCGATGCCCAACGTGTCATGGAACAGGTCCATCAGCATCGATTTACCGCGCCCGACACTGCCCCACATATAGAGGCCCTCTGCACGGCGGGGGCCATTGTTGAAGAACTGGGTGAGCAATCCGCCGGGACGTTTGGCTTCCAAGTCCTTTTGCAGCCGGTCTAGCCGCGTCGCTGCCGCCCTCTGGTCCGGATCAGCGCGCAGCTCCCCGCTCGCGATCATCTTCTCGTAACG
>JBCBMN010000161.1:0-5999 GCA_039822745.1 Pseudomonadota bacterium
CGGGCCGCTGCGGGCCGAATATAGCGAATATGCCGGGAACATCGTTTCGGCAGGTCAGCACCTCAACGGACTGCTTGATGACCTTGCGGATCTTGAAGTGGTGGAGGCTGATGACTTCACGACCGAGCACGAGGAGGTTGATCTCGGCGATGCAGCCAGACGGGCGGCGGGAATCCTTGGGGTGCGGGCGCGGGCTAAGAATATCGAATTGCTACTGCCCATCCGGGACAACGCATTCGTTGCTGTCGGAGAATTCCGCCGGGTGCTCCAGATCCTGATCAATCTGATCGGCAATGCCATCGCATATTCACCTGAAAACAGCTTGGTAACAGTGCGCGCTGACAGGCTGCCCGACATCGGCATGGTAGTGGTGACGGTCAGTGATGAGGGGCCCGGTGTGGATGAAGACCAGGTGGCCCATATTTTCGACAAGTTCGAACGCTTGGGCCGTGACAATGATGGAGGTTCCGGCCTGGGCCTCTACATCTCTTCGCGTCTGGCAGAAGCCATGGACGGCACGCTGGATGTCGCCAATGTGGGGGAAGAGGGGGCAACCTTCCGGCTCACCCTGCCGATGGACAGCAGTAAGTAGCTCAGCCGCGCCGTCCAAAGCGGGCTGATAGGGCGAAGAGCAGTACACCGATCCCCGCTGTTATCGCGCCATACAGGCCCCACTCACGCTGAGCGAGCATCATGCTTTGCGGAGGCCACATCAGGATGCCGAGGCCCTGAAGCGACCACATGACGCCAAATGCAATGAGGGCCATCGCGATGATCCGCACAAGCAGTTTCATCGGCAATGGCCCTCGATCATCAAAGCAAAGTGCTCTGCTATCAGCGCTCGCTGACCGGCACGTAGTCACGCTGCGTCGGCCCGGTGTAGAGCTGACGTGGGCGACCAATGACCTGGCCTGGATCAGAGATCATCTCGTTCCACTGAGCAACCCAGCCAACCGTGCGCGCCAGCGCGAACAGCGCCGTGAACATGGTGGTTGGGAAGCCGATCGATGACAGGATGATGCCCGAGTAGAAATCGACATTGGGGAACAGCTTCTTCTCGATGAAATAGTCATCGTTCAGCGCCAGTTCTTCAAGACGCAGAGCGGTCTCGAACACGGGATCATCAACCTTCAGCGCGTCGAAGACTTCACGCAGAGTCTGCTGCATAACGGTCGCGCGCGGATCGTAGTTCTTATAAACGCGGTGACCAAAGCCCATCAGACGGAACGGATCGCTCTTGTCCTTGGCGCGCTCAATATAATGCGGAATGCGGTCTGGCGATCCGATTTCCTGCAGCATATTGAGGGCCGCTTCGTTCGCGCCACCGTGCGCAGGGCCCCAAAGGCAGGCGATACCCGCTGCGGTGCAGGCAAACGGATTGGCGCCCGAAGAACCGGCCAGACGGACAGTTGAGGTCGATGCGTTCTGTTCGTGATCGGCGTGGAGGATGAAGATCCGGTCCATCGCCTTTTCAATCGCTGGGTGCACTTCATACTCTTCTGCAGGCACGCCAAAGGTCATGCGCAGGAAGTTGCCAGTGTAGCTCAGCGAGTTATCGGGCTGCATGAAGGGCTGGCCCACGGCATATTTGTAAGCCATCGCAGCGATAGTTGGCATTTTGGCGATCAGACGGTGTGAACTGATCTTGCGGTGCTCAGGATCGGCGATGTCAGTGCTGTCATGGTAGAACGCCGACAGAGCGCCCACGACACCGCACATGATTGCCATCGGGTGCGCGTCACGGCGGAAACCCTGATAGAACGTGGTCAGTTGATCGTGCAGCATCGTGTGCCGCGTGATGGTGTAACTGAAATCATCCAGCTCTTGTTGGCTGGGCAGTTCGCCATTGAGCAGCAGGTAGCTGACTTCCATGAAGCTCGAATGTTCCGCAAGCTGTCCGATTGGATAGCCGCGATGCAGCAACACGCCTTCATTGCCATCGATATAAGTCAGAGCGCTTTCGCAGCTGGCCGTCGACTTATATCCGGGATCGAAGGTGAAAGCACCGGTGGCTCCATAGAGCTTGCGGATATCGACCACATCGGGGCCAGTGCTGCCTGAAAGGACGGGGAATTCGGTGGTCTTCCCGTCAAATTCGAGCGTCGCGTGCTTGTCTGCCAAGGTGTGTCTCCTGTCCTATCCCTATCCTGCCTTCGCTTCGGGGAGCTCTTACGCCGCTTGTGCGTCGAGCCGTGCGAGGGCTTCATCCCGGCCCAAGAGGGCCAGAACGTCGAAAATTCCGGGCGATGTTGTCGTCCCAGTGAGTGCTGCGCGCATTGGTTGCGCAAACTTGCCAAGACCCAATCCCTGTGCCTCCGCGAGCGCCTTCGTAGTGGCTTCGAGAGCTTCAATTGTCCAGTTATTTTCCTTCGCAAGTGCAGCAGAAACCAGCGCCAGTCGCGCACGGCCGTCATCATCAAGCAGTTTTGCCGCTTTGTCGGTCATTTCCAGGGGGCGCTTGGCAAAAAGAAATCCCGCCCCTTCAGTGATTTCATCGAGGTTCTTCGCGCGGGGCTTTAGGACGGGCATGGCTGCTAGCAACAGGCCTGCATCCGCATTTGCCCCTAACCGTTGCATGACCTGTTCGACCAAAGTCTGATCATCGGCCTCGCGGATATAGTGACCATTGAGGTTCTCGAGCTTCTTTATATCGAAGCGGGAAGGGCTTTTTCCCACCCCGCCAAGATCAAACAATTCAACCGCTTCTGTACGAGTGATCTCTTCGCGGTCACCATGGCCCCAGCCAAGGCGCAGCAGATAGTTGAACAGCGCCTCGGACAATATCCCCATCTCATCGCGATAGGCCTCTACGCCAAGTGCTCCATGACGCTTGGAGAGTTTGGCTCCATCCGCACCATGGATCAGCGGAATATGCGCATAGATCGGGTCAGGCCATCCGCCTTCAATCGCGTCCATCGCGCGATAGATCGGCAATTGGCGGAAAGCGTTGTTGAGATGGTCATCGCCGCGAATGACATGCGTGACACCCATGTCATGATCATCGACAACCACTGCGAGCATGTAAGTTGGTGTCCCGTCGGCTCGCAGAATGATGTAATCATCCAGTTCTGCATTGGCGACGGAGACCTCACCCTGCACCTCGTCCATGATTGTCGTCTCACCCTCCAGCGGGGTCTTAAGGCGCACAGTGTAAGGTGCATCAGCAGACGCCTCGCTGGGATCGCGGTCACGCCAGCGCCCGTCATAGCGCATGGGCTGCTTGTTCGCCCGTTGCTGAGCGCGCATTTCTTCCAGCTCCTCGCTTGTTGCAAAGCACTTATAGGCATGGCCTGTTTCGAGCAGTTTGTGCGCAACTTCGGCATGGCGTCCGGCGCGCTGAGACTGGAACGTAGGGGCTTCGTCATAGTCGAGCCCGAGCCAATCAAGCCCGTCCAGAATTGCGTCAATTGCCTCCTGCGTGGAGCGCTTTTTGTCCGTATCCTCGATACGTAGCAGCGCACGGCCACCGTGATGGCGGGCGTAAAGCCAGTTGAACAAAGCGGTTCGCGCGCCGCCAATATGCAAGAAACCAGTGGGGGACGGAGCAAACCGGGTGACGACCGGAGTGGATGCTGGGCTTGCCATAAGGCGTTATTTCCTATTCAATTGCATCGTCCTGCCGAGCCCGAGAAGGGGGGAAGGGGGCCAGTGGCCGATACGCCGATCATACCTATGGGAGACACGGCCACAAGCGGTCTGAGCGCTGGTGGAAGTGACCCTGACGACTTAGAAAAAGCCGGACAGCCGCGCCTGTGGCAAAGGGGTGGTGGATTGTCCAGCGCTGGCAGAGCAATTGCCGCGCGATCCGAGGCATTTCTTGCGCTAGCCGGGTTTGACCGGGCACCTTGGCTTGCGGTCTTTTTCGCTTGCGGCATCCTAACATGGTTCGCGCTCAAGACACCTTGGCAATGGGCCAGTGTGATTGGGGGATGCATCCTCCTGGCGCTGACTGCGCTATCTTTGTGGCCAACGAGAACGGGGGCGGATGCTGATCGTGGGCATCTGCGCAGCGCAGTGATTGCGTGCGCATTGGTCTTTGCGGCAGGTGTGGCTGTCATCTGGATGCGCTCTGAAATGGTCGGCGCACAGCCGATCGAACGACCTGTCGTTCAGCGCGTGCAAGGTCATGTTCTCCAGCGTCAGGATCAACCGTCCGAAGGGCGCATCAGGCTCGTCATGGCGGTGCGAGATGCAGCGCAAGGTCAGGGGCGCAAGATCAGGGTCAACGTTCCGATTGAGGAAGTGCGGCGGGTCAAGCATCTTTATGGTTCCGACCTCAGCGACGTGCTCCAGGAAGGGGCGAGCGTGCGAATGCGCGTGCGGCTGATGCCGCCGGCGAGCCCGATGCTGCCCGGAGCCTATGACTTTGCGCGCGCCGCCTGGTTTCAGGGTTTTGCTGCAACCGGTAGCGTGGTTGGCAAGATCGAAGATGTGCAAGTTTCCGGCGGTGAAAGCTCGCTCGCCGCGCTTCAAAGAGCCATCTCAAGCCACGTGCGCTCGCAGCTGAGCGGATCGCCAGGATCGATTGCCGCAGCTTTTGCAAGCGGTGATCGCGGTGCGATTTCACAAGATGATGCGGACGCCATGCGCGATGCTGGATTGACGCATCTGCTCGCAATCAGCGGCCTTCACGTCAGCGCCGTGATCGCCGCGACCTATTTCCTCGTCATCAAATTTCTGGCGCTGCTTCCTGCCATTGCTTTGCGCGTTCGGCTGCCTCTTGCCGCGGCGGCCGTGGGCGCGCTTTCGGGGATTGGCTATACCCTCTTAACCGGCGCGCAAGTCCCGACTGTGCGCGCCTGTGTGGCTGCGATGTTGGTTCTGGGTGCCTTGGCGATGGGGCGGGAAGCATTGTCTTTACGCATGGTGGCGGTTGCGGCAATTGTTGTGCTGCTCTTGTGGCCGGAGAGCGTGGTCGGCCCGAGTTTCCAGATGAGCTTCAGCGCTGTTCTGGCGATTGTCGCGCTTCACACTTCGTCCCCTGTCCGCGCATTTCTGAAGGCCCGCGACGAGCCTTGGGCAAAGCGAGTGGGGCGACAGATCGCGATGCTTTTCGTCACCGGTTTGGTGATTGAGATCGCGCTGATGCCTGTCGTCATGTTCCACTTTCACCGTGCCGGTGTTTATGGCGCTTTGGCCAATGTGTTGGCGATTCCCTTGGTCACATTTGTCTCCATGCCCTTGATCGCGTTTGCTTTGCTCCTCGACACTGTCGGGTTGGGTGCGCCGGTCTGGTGGTGTGTGGGTATCTCGCTCGAAGCACTTCTGGGTCTTGCGCATTTCACATCTTCGCAACCGGGCGCCGTGAAACTGATGCCACAAATGGGGCCTTGGACTATTGCCCTATTTGTGGCGGGAGGCTTGTGGCTGGCGCTCTGGCAAAACAAGGCACGGCTGCTTGGCTTCATTCCTGCCGCTTTGGGTTCAGTCTTGCTGCTCCTTACCCCCATCCCCGATGTGCTGATTGGGCGAGATGGACGGCATGTCGGCATTACTTTGGGCGATGGGCGGTTGCTTTCCTTGCGCGATACGCGGTCCAGCTATGCGCGGGACAATTTGCTCGAACTTGCCAGCGTCACGGCGGAACCGATTCCGATCGATGAATGGCAAGGCGCGCGGTGTTCGCCGGAATTCTGCATCATCACGCTTGCACGCGGCGGGCGTGAGTGGACCATGCTCATGGCGCGCAACAATGACTTTATCGAAGAGCGCGCTTTGGCAGCCGCCTGCGATCAAGCCGATATCGTGGTCGCCTCGCGCTATCTTCCACGTTCGTGCCAACCGCGCTGGCTGCGAGCTGACAAGCGCTTTCTGCAAGAGCATGGAGGCCTGACCATCGACCTTGTCAACGCCCGCTACACTGACGTTGCCACAGGCCAAGGCGCGCATGGCTGGTGGCGGGGCAGTGGCGGCGTTCGAGCGCCCTAGTCAAAACGCCCGAACAGCCGCCACAGCACCTGTTTAGTGATAGCGGCGCAGAAGACCTGCCAATTTGCCCT
>JBCBMN010000162.1:0-5981 GCA_039822745.1 Pseudomonadota bacterium
AACAAGCCTCAGCCACCTTTTTTGGCCTTTCTCAAAAAACCTTAGCACTTCTCATATTTCCAGTTTCGCCGCTTGCCTTGGCTGATCCATTGCGCGGCTTCCGCAATCCTCTTTTCACGCGTCGCCTCGCGCTTGGCCGAGGTAATCCATTCGATGTAATCGCGTCTCTGCGCGTCGGTGAAGGCATCAAAGACCGCTTGCGCACCCGGCTTTGCTGCAATGGCGGCCGCCAAGTCGGACGGTGTCTCTAAGGCTGGCTTGGGCGCTGCCGCCTTGCTCTTTGCGGCCGCTGCGTCTTCGCCAGAGCGGATGCGCGCAGCCTTGTCCCGGAGCAGCGCGATCAACGCCTCGTCATCAGGTAGATCGGTCATCGCGGTGATCCGCCCAAGATCGCCCATGGCCTCCCCGCCGCCTTCGTCTTGAATGATGAAGGCGCAGTGTTGCTTGAAAGCTGCCATACCGCACAGCTGGCGCCCTTCCAGGATCCAGTACGGCACCCCCCATCGCGTTTCTTCTGTCGCTTCGGGTTCAGCCCTGCCAGCCACTTCGCGCAAGTGCCTCAGGATTGGCTGTGCGAAACATTGCGCCTTATCGATGTAAGCGTCGAATGTCGGATTGCTATTCATCTCCATCTCTCCCAATCCGAAAACCTACACCTCAATCCGACAGCAGCAAAACCGGGGTTTCGATCAGCTTCTTGATGTCCTGAATGAAGCTGGCCGCGTCATAGCCATCGACCACGCGGTGATCGCAGGAGATCGAGATGTTCATCAGCTTGCGCTTCTCGATCCGCTCTGCGCCGTCAGGTCCGGTCACGAACATGGGGCGTTCGATGATGCGGTTGGGACCGATGATCGCCACTTCAGGCCGGTTGATGACCGGAGTGGTCGCCACCCCGCCCAACGGCCCGAGCGAGGTGATCGTCAGGGTTGAACCTGAAAGTTCCTCCGACTTGGCCGAGCCATCGCGTGCGGCGTTGGCGAGCCTGCCAATCTCCGCAGCCAGTTGCCACAGATTGCGGCTTTGCGCGTCGCGGATGACTGGCACGATCAGGCCATTATCTGTCTGCGTCGCCATGCCGAGATGCACCGAGCCATGGCGGGTGACCACATTGGCCTCATCATCATAGCGGGCATTGATCATCGGATAATCGGGCAACGTCTTGCAGATCGCGGTGATCAGCAGCGGCAGCAGGGTCAGCTTGGGCTTGGCACCGCGCGCACCGTTCAGATCGCCGCGCATCCGCTCCAATTCGGTGACGTCGCATTCCTCGACATAGGTAAAGTGCGGGATGTGACGCTTGGAGGCGCTCATATTCTGAGCGATGCGCTTTCTGAGGCCGATGACCTTGATCGCCTGATCTTCGCGCGTCGCGGCAGCAGGGCTGAAGCCACCGCCCGCATTGTAAGCGAGGAACTGGTCGAGGTCGGCGTGGCGCACGCGGCCATCGGCAGCGGGCTTCACTTCGCCAAGATCAATGCCGAGATCCTTCGCACGTTTGCGCACGGCGGGGCTGGCGAGCACCTTCTCACCACTGGCAACCTGCGCGGGAGTTGGTGTCGGCGCGGGTTCAGGCGCTGGCGCAGGTGCGGCTGCCGGTTCTGGCGCAGGTTCTGGGGCAGCCTCCACTGTGGGGGCAGGCGCAGCCTTTGGTGCAGCATCCTCTGCTGGCGCTTCTTCAGCCTCCTCGCCCTCAACCTCGATCACCAGCAGCATGGAGCCAACCGCAATCGTGTCACCCAGATCGCCCGCCACTTCGAGCACAGTGCCAGTAACCGGGCTTTCAATGTCGATCGTCGCCTTGTCGGTCATCACGTCAACGAGGCGCTGGTCCTCCTCGACGCTATCGCCGACCTTTACGTGCCATTCGACGATCTCCGCCTCGGCTACGCCTTCGCCCACATCGGGCATGTTGAAAGTGAATTTTGCCATCGTTTCAGATCATCCTCTGGAACGCGAAACCTGCGAGTGGATCGCAAAAGAGATGGAGCGAAGTTGACAAAGTTGACACAGCGTCACGATGCATTTTCACCCTATCCCTCTGTTTCTGCGTATGAATACCTTAAAAACCGAAGTTGACACTTATCCAACATAGTCGCGAAATTTTGCGGCCTCTTGCATTGTCTCAGTGCCATGCGAACCTGCGTGTAGGAAAGCGCCTTTCCCGGATCGAAGCCCGCCCTCAAGTTAATCCTTCAAAATTGAATCGAGCGCCTCGCCAATCCGCACCGGGCCCGGAAAATACGCCCATTCCAGGCTGTGCGGGTACGGCGTGTCAAAGCCAGTGACCCGCTCCACAGGCGCTTCAAGGTGGTAGAAGCACCGTTCCGTCACCAGCGCCGACAGTTCCGCGCCAAAGCCGCTTGTCCGGGTCGCTTCGTGCACGATCAGGCATTTGCCCGTCTTCTTCACCGACGCCTCAATCGCCTCGATGTCGAGCGGGACAAGCGTGCGCAGGTCGAGAATATCGGCTTCAATCCCCTTGGCCTCGCACACCGCTTCGGCAACGTGGACCATCGTGCCGTAAGCCAGAACCGTGACCTGATCGCCCTCGGTCACGTGGCGCGCTTTGCCGAGCGGGATTTTGTAGTAGCCTTCGGGCACCACGCTGTCCTTGCGGTTCTTCCACGGCTCAACCGGCCTGTCGTAATAGCCCGAGAACGGCCCGTTATAGATCCGCTTGGGCTCAAAGAAGATCACCGGATCATTGTCTTCGATGCAGCTGATCAACAACCCCTTGGCATCATAGGGCGTTGCCGGGATCACCGTTTTCAGCCCCGCAACATGAGTGAACAGGCTTTCAGGTGATTGCGAGTGCGTCTGCCCGCCGAAAATCCCGCCGCCAAAGGGCGAGCGCACCGTCATCGGCGCGATATATTCGGTGGCTGAGCGATAGCGCAAACGCGCGGCTTCGGAGATCAGCTGGTCAAGGCCGGGATAGATATAGTCGGCAAACTGAATTTCCGGGACTGGACGCAGGCCGTACGCGCCCATGCCCACCGCAACCCCGATAATGCCGCATTCATTGATCGGAGTATCGAACACGCGGGTCTTGCCATGTTTGGCCTGGAGACCGGCAGTGCAGCGGAACACGCCGCCAAAATAGCCGACATCCTCGCCCATGACGATCACATCATCGTCGCGCTCAAGCATCACGTCGAGCGCTTCGTTGATAGCCTCGATCATGTTGATCCGGCGCTCTGTGCCCGCTTCAACCGGGGCTGCGGTTTGGGTCTCGGCGCTCATTCGTATGGCCTCTCGTCGCCGAACTTGGTGATGCGTTCGCTGGTCGCCTGCTTGGCCTGCTCTTGCAGGTGCCAGGGCAGTTCCTCGAACACGTCTTCGAACATGGTGCGGAACGGGTGATGCATGCCGTGGCCCAGAATGCCGTTCTTTTCGGCTTCCTTGGTGGTGGCCTTGACCTCTTCGGCGCACGCCTTGTCCATCGCGGCCTGACGATCCTCATCCCACTCGCCAATGGTGATGAGGTGATCTTTTAGGCGCGTCACCGGATCGCCCAGCGGCCATTCCTCGCGTTCCTGCGCGCTGCGATAACCTGAGGGATCATCCGAGGTGGAGTGCCCTTCGGCGCGATAGGTGAAGTATTCGATCAGCGTCGGCCCTTGATTGGCGCGCGCGCGGTTGGCAGCCCATTGCTGCGCTGCGAAGCAGGCGAGCGCGTCATTGCCGTCCACACGCAGCCCTGCAAGCCCATAGCCCAGAGCGCGCGCGGCAAAGGTGGTACGCTCCGCGCCTGCGAACCCGCTAAAGCTCGAAATCGCCCATTGATTGTTGATCACATTGAGGATGACCGGCGCGTTGTAAACGGTCGCAAAGGTGCAGGCGGAGTGGAAGTCACCCTCTGCGGTTGAACCTTCGCCCACCCATGTTGCCGCGATCCGGCTGTCACCCTTGATTGCGCTGGCCATCGCCCAGCCTACGGCCTGCGGGGTTTGTGTCGCCAGGTTGCCCGAAATGCTGAAAAAGCTGTGCTCGCGGCTCGAATACATGATCGGCAGTTGGCGGCCTTTCAGCTTGTCGCCCTTGTTCGAGTAAATCTGGTTGATCATCTCGATCAGCGGATAGCCGCGCGCAATCAGCACGCCCTGTTGGCGATAGCTGGGGAAGACCATGTCATCGCTCGCCAGCGCCATCGAAGCGGCAACGCTGGTCGCCTCTTCTCCGGTGCACTTCATGTAGAAGCTGGTCTTGCCCTGACGCTGCCCGCGAAACATGCGTTCATCGAAAGCGCGGACCATCGCCATATGGCCCAGCATGGTGCGCAGCGTATCGGGATCAAGCTTCGGGTCCCATGCCCCGTGCGCCTTGTTATCATCGCCCAGCACCCGGACAAGACCATAGGCGAGGTCCTTCATGTCACCGGGCGCGCAGCTTTCGTCGGGGCGCGGGACTGCTCCGGGCGCACCAATGTCGATATCGGAGAAATCGGCTGTGTCGCCGGGGCGGAATTTGGGCTCAGGGACATGCAGCGCCAGCGCGGGGCGGTTGTCTCCCGAAAGCGGGGATGGATCGGCCGGATCGGCCATAATTGAGCTCTCCCAATGAGTGCGTTCAGCAGGAGGCGTATGTCAGCAAAATAGGGCGGTCAAGCGGCGCCCATCACACCGCAACAGGGGCCTTGATCGGAGGCAGTGGCGCGTAATCATGGACCACAAAATCCTCGATTTGGTAGTCGAAAATTGTTTCGGGCTTTCGAGTGATTTCCAAAACCGGCGTACCTTGGGGCGTGCGAGTCAGTTGTTCGTCGATCAGATGGGCGTGATTGAGATAGAGATGCGTATCGCCTCCCATCCACACCAGTTCGCCCGGCTCCAGACCCGTCTGCTGCGCCATCATCCGCGTCAGAAGCGCCGCTGACCACAGGTTGAACGGCAGACCCAGGGCGACATCGCAGGAACGCTGATAGAGCAGGCAATTGAGCCGGCCTTTCCCATTTTCCTGGCCGGCCACGTGAAACTGATAGGTCTTGTGACACGGCGGCAGCGCCATCCGGTCAAGCTCGGCCACGTTCCAGCCTTCGATGATGTGGCGGCGACTGCCGGGATTGTTCTTCAGGCTCTCGACCACTTGGGCGACCTGATTGATCCCCTCGCCCGGCTCATAAAGGCCATCCTTGCGATAGCGATAGGTCGGCCAGTCCACCCATTGCTTGCCATAAACAGGGCCAAGGTCGCCCCAACGCTTTGCGAAGGCTTCATCCTCGGCAATCCGGGCAACGAAATCATCAAGCGCAATCTCATCGCCCGTTTCCTTGACGTAATTTGCGTGCGGCCATTCATTCCAGATCTTCACGCCTTGCAGCACCAGCGGGCGGATATTGGTGTCGCCGGTGAGGAACCACAGCATCTCGCGCGTGGCTGTCTTCCAATAGACCCGCTTTGTGGTGAGCAACGGCATGGCTCCGTCGAGCAGCTTGAACCGCAATTGCGCGCCGAAGATCGAGCGTGTGCCGATCCCGGTGCGGTCGATCCGTTCATCACCCTGCTCCCAAATCTTCCGCATCAAGCGCAGGTAATGGTTTTCCGGATGGTTAGGTTCAACCAATTTTGGATGGAATAGATCAAGTTGCTGGACCATCCAAACGTAATAGAAACCAGAATCGCATGATGTCGAATGCGCTACGGCATGGTGGTGTATAGGCGTTTAGATAACACTCGAGACAGTCTGTGGACTTGTGTGGACAAGTCAGAAAGCCAGTGGACAACTCCCCGCTTGCCACCTTGGCTATCCACACCTATAGGCCCGCCCCTACCGCGCGCGGCCACACGCCTCGCGCCTTGAGTCGGGAAGTAGCTCAGCCTGGTAGAGCACCGTCTTCGGGAGGCGGGGGCCGGAGGTTCGAATCCTCTCTTCCCGACCATTTCCTGGATCAACTGCAGCAATATCCGGGGATGCGATACAATGCACTTGACCCGATGTTGCATTTGTTGATGGTGCAGGCCGATCACATGGCCCGGCCC
>JBCBMN010000163.1:0-5974 GCA_039822745.1 Pseudomonadota bacterium
GGTTCCGCTGTCCATCTGCGCGATCGCGGCGCAGCTGGGCGCGGATATATAGAAAGCCAGAGCTCTCGCCGCGGAGGCTGACGAAGGCGAAGAGTGCGAAGACGCCAATGACAATGATCCGGGCCAGGTTGTTCTCTCAGGCCATGCTGGCGCGATCGACCGCGCGATTGCTTTGGTAAAGGAGCATGGGATCAAGCGTGGGATCAAGCTGCCTGTGTCTGCTCCGTTCCACTGCTCGTTGATGGGTCCGGCGGCTGAACGCATGGCACAGGCGCTGGCTGAGACGTCTCCTGCTGATCCGAGCGTGCCGCTCTACGCCAATGTCACCGAGCCAAGGTCACCAGCGGTGCAGAAGAGGGCAAATTGCTCGTCGATCAGGTCACAGGCCGGGTGCGCTGGCGTGAGAGTGTCGGCGCAATGCACGCGGATGGCATTACGCAATTTGTCGAACTGGGCGGCAAGGTGCTCACCCCGATGATCAAGAAGATTGCGGGCGAGGCGGACACAGCCAGCCTTATCACGATGGAAGAGCTCGAAACCTTCGCCAAGGAGATCGCATAATGTTTTCACTTGCAGGAATGAACGCGCTGGTCACCGGCGCATCGGGCGGCATTGGTTCGGCAATTGCGACCGCTCTGGCATCGCAAGGCGCGCGCGTGGCACTTTCAGGCTCCAACGGTGACAAGCTTCACGTGTTTCGCGAACAGCTCAACGAAGAGGTGGGCGCAGCTGACCATGGCGACCATGTGGAGATCACGTGTAACCTGTCTGACAGCACGCAGGTTGAGGAGCTTATCCCGGCAACGCTCGATACGCTTGGCGGGATCGATATCCTCATCAACAATGCTGGCATCACGCGCGACAATCTGGCGATGCGGATGAAGGATGAGGAATGGGATCAAGTGATCTCGATCAATCTCGAGGCGTCCTTCCGCCTGATGCGCGCCTCTGCCCGCCCGATGATGAAAGCCCGCTTTGGCCGGATCATCAATATCACCAGCGTTGTGGGCCACACCGGCAATCCGGGCCAGATGAACTATTGCGCGGCCAAAGCCGGGCTGACGGGCATGACCAAGAGCTTTGCCCAGGAAGTCGCCAGCCGCGGGATCACCGCCAACTGCCTTGCCCCCGGCTTCATCCGCACCGCGATGACGACTGCGCTTGATGAGAAGCAGGCCGCTGCGATCAATGCGCGCATTCCGATGGGCAAGATGGGCGAGGGCGCGGATATCGGGGCGGCTGCCGCCTTCCTTGCGAGCCGCGAGGCGGGTTACGTCACCGGTGAGACAATCCATGTGAATGGCGGAATGGCGATGGTGGGGTAAGACGGGTGCGGGCAAGCGTGCAGGCTGAAGCGGTGCGCCAACTCGCCACTCGGGCACCCAAAGCTGTGTAAAAGCCGCGAGGCCGGCTTCCTTATCCCCAATCGACTTTGCCTAGGCGAACACTCCGTCTTGCCCATGCGCACGCCTTCGCTAAGGTTTTCGTGAGGTTTACGGCAGCGTCCCGGTGCGATTCCGCGCAAGGAGGCTGAAATATCGGCAAAGTAAGGGTCAAGGCTCATGAAGGCTACCATCGAACGCGCAACGCTCCTGCGGTGCATGTCCCATGTTCAATCCGTGGTGGAGCGCCGCAACACGATCCCGATCCTCTCCAACGTACTGATCGACGCTGCGGAAGATGGCACCCTCAAGGTGATGGCGACCGACCTTGATCTTCAGATTGTCGAGATGGTCTCTGCCAGCAAAGTGGAAACCCCCGGGGCGATCACGGTCTCAGCCCACCTTTTGAACGACATTATCCGCAAGCTGAAAGAAGGCTCGCAGGTGTCACTCGATGCGTCGGACAACCGCTTGGAAATCCGTTCAGGCCGTGCGAACTTCAAATTGCCGACCCTGCCGCGCGATGATTTCCCGGTGATTGTCGAAGGCGACCTGCCGACTTCGTTCGAGATGCCGGCCAAGCAGCTTGCCGAGCTGATCGACCGCACCCGTTTTGCGATCTCGACTGAAGAGACGCGCTATTATCTGAACGGTATCTTCCTGCACGTAACCGATGAGGAAGAGCCCGTTCTCAAGGCGGCGGCGACCGATGGACACCGGCTGGCGCGCTTCACGATTGACCGTCCCGAAGGCGCGGACGGCATGCCCGACGTTATCGTGCCGCGCAAAGCGGTCGGCGAAATCCGCAAGCTGATCGATGAAGTGGACGGCAAAGTTCTGATTGACCTGTCGGCCAGCAAGATCCGCTTCACCATCGCGGGAGAGGGCGGGGTGGTCCTCACCAGCAAGCTGATCGATGGCACCTTCCCCGATTACAACCGCGTCATCCCGACGGGCAATGACAAGCTTTTGAAAGTCGATCCGCGGCTTTTCTTTGAAGGGGTGGACCGCGTCGCGACCATCGCCACTGAGAAAACCCGCGCGGTGAAGATGGGGCTGGACAAGGACAAGGTGATCCTCTCGGTTACCTCGCCGGACAACGGCAATGCGGCCGAGGAACTGGAAGCGGAGTACAGCTCTGAAGGGTTCGAGATCGGCTTTAACGCCAATTACCTGAAGGACATCCTGCATCAGATCGACAGCGACACGGTTGAACTGCACCTCGCCGACGCAGGTGCACCGACGCTGATCCGCAAGGACGAAGGCTCGCCAGCGCTCTATGTGCTGATGCCGATGCGGGTCTAGGCGCTGCCGGACCTTGGCCATGACCGCTCAGGTCCGCATCTTTGGCACGGTCATTTCGACCTATACGCGCATTGTCCAGATTACGGCGGAGGAAGCGGGGCTTTCTTGCGAGACCATCGCCACCCCTGCGCAAAGCCCGCAAAATCGCCATCCTTTCAGCAAAGTGCCTGTTGTCGA
This sequence comes from Pseudomonadota bacterium, assembly GCA_039822745.1. Taxonomy (GTDB): domain Bacteria; phylum Pseudomonadota; class Alphaproteobacteria; order Sphingomonadales; family Sphingomonadaceae; genus Erythrobacter. The sequence goes on from JBCBMN010000163.1 coordinate 2,865, forward strand.
AGTCGATGGGCTGGAGCTGATCGAGAGCGTCGCCATCGCGCAGTATCTCGACAATGCGCACAATGGCGGCGCGCTTCAGCCATCGGACCCAGCTGCACGCGCGGTGATGGATAAATGGGTAGCCATCGCCAACAATTACCTCTTCCCGCTTTTCGAGCACGGGCTGGTCATGCCGTGGATCATGCACCGCGTCGCCGGGTTTGATCTTGACCGCGAGAAGATTGACCGCGCGCTTCCCAATATCAGTCGCGCGATTGGCTTTGTCGAAGCAGAACTGACTCATGATGGCGCGTGGACAGCGAGTGGCGAGTTTACACTGGCTGATGTGTTTCTCTATCCGGTGATGCGCGGGCTTCAACTGACACCGCAAGGGCAGGTTGGCATCGCGCAATGCGACACCCTCACCGCATGGATGGCCACGACCGAGCAACGCCCCTCGATTGCCAAAACCTGCTGGGAAACGGAGACCTGATAGAGTAGGCCTACCCTCATAAGAGGAGGATGCCCACCATGACCCTGCAACAAGTTCACGTCCGCAAGGATGCTCTCGATAACGCCACGCTGATCGAGGCTGAAACCGCACCGCTTGCCGACGGCGCGGTTCGCCTGAAGGTTGAAAGCTTTTCGGTCACCGCCAACAACATCACCTACGCCGTGGTGGGCGATGGATTCATGTATTGGGACTTCTTCCCCCCGAAAACCGAAGCGCCCGAAGGCCTCGGTATCGTTCCCATGTGGGGCCACGCGGTTGTGATCGAAAGCAACTCGGACGCTATTGCGGTGGGTGAGCGGGTTTATGGCTATCTGCCGATGGGCACGCACCTCGACGTGGTGCCGGGCAAGGTCCATCCCGGCGGCTTTTCGGACATGACCGAATACCGCCAGCCGATGAGCCCGGTCTACAACCAATACACGCGCCTCGCCGCCGATCCCGAGCATGATCCGTCGCGTGAGGCGGAGCGGATGATCTATGGTCCGCTGTTTAAGACCGGCTTCATCATCGAATACTTCATGTGCGGCCGTAATTGGTTCGGGGCAGGGCAGGTCGTCATGACCAGCGCTTCGTCCAAGACTTCCATGGGCCTTGCCAGCGTTGCCCAGCAAAGCTCGCCCGAGATTAAGCGCATCGGCCTGACGTCAGCGGGCAATGTCGATTTCGTGACGGGCACCGGCCTTTATGACGAAGTGGTCGCGTATGACGATCTCACCAGTCTTGCCAATGTGCCTACGGTAACGGTCGATTTCGCGGGCAATTCCAAGCTGCTGGCGGGCCTGCACAACCACTACACCGACAATCTCAAATATTCCTGCCTTGTGGGCGCAACGCACATTGATGATCGCGGCGGCACCTTTGGTGGAGGCGACAAACTGCCCGGACCCAAGCCAGAACTGTTCTTTGCGCCGTCGCATTTTGAAGCGTTCTTCAAGGAGCACGGACATGTCGAAGGCGGCAAGATGGCCGCGGCAGCGTGGATGGGTTTTCTCGATGCGGTGGGCGATGCTGTAACAATCGAGCGCAAACCCGGCCTCGAAGCGGCGCGCACGACCTATCTCGAAATGGTCGGCGGCAGCGTGAACCCGGCGCAGGGGATCGTTATCGAGCCTTGAGAGATGGGGTTCACATCTGGTTTTGGCATTGGGCGAATAGTTTGCCGCTTCCGACTTTGCGGGTGGGAGGGGACGTTAGCTTGCTCAGGGCTGATAACCGATAACGCGCGTCCCAATTGGAGTCGTCTCAAGTGGAAATTTTCCGATCGGGCGGACTATCGGCTCCAAATCGATAGGAAGCTCAAGCCACTCGATCGCACATAGCTCAACTGGCCCAAATTCAATCGTATCCATGAATGCCTTCGGACATGCGAACGAAGGTGGAAACCGCATTCGGCGCGGCTCTTCCAAATCGATGAACTTCACAATCATTTGACCGGGGCCAAGTTGCTGGACGGCACCGAATAGCTTTCGCCACTTGGTATCGCTCATCAGAGCGACGCTGAAACGCTCGCGCGCTAGCCTTTTCATCTCGGTCGCGTCATGAACAGCCACACGGCGCTATATGTCATCTAAACTTAACGTCCGCAACTGGGTCGCAAGCCGAATGTCGCCTTTCAGCCCGCGCTCACCCAATCACTCCGCCGCTTCTGCCAGCTCGGCGCGTTGTGGTCCACGCACCAGGCCGCCGGGTGTTTCGCCGGTCCACACGCCGTTCTCGAAAGTCACCACGCCGTTCTTGATCGTCGCGACATAGCCGGTCGCTTTTTGCAGTAGCCGCTTGCCGCCGGCGGGCAGGTCAAATTCGAGCCATGGGCGGCCCAGCTTGAGCGCGTCCATATCGATCACATTGATATCCGCTAGATAGCCCGGCGCAATCACCCCGCGATCTTCGAGGCCATAGAGAACCGCAGTGTCTCGGCACTGGCGCTTGATCGCGTTCTCCAGCGTTATCCGCTCCCCCCGCTTGCGATCCCGAACCCAGTGTTCGAGCATGAATGTGGGCGAGGCTGCATCGCAGATCGTGCCGCAATGCGCGCCGCCATCCGATAACGAGTTCACCGTGTCATCAGAGTGTTGCAGCGGATGGAGGAAATCGAGGTTGCCCTCCGCATAATTCAGGATCGGCAGGTAGATAAATCCGGTCGCGTCGTCGGCGCACAGCATGTCATAGGCATATTCTTGCGGGTCCACACCGGCGGCGCGGGCGCGTTCATTGACGCTGGCGCTGGCATCGGGTTCGTAATCGAAGTCAGGGTCCATCTCATATTGCAAAGCCCAGCCCTGGGTGATGACCATGACGACGCCGATAATGTCCATCGGCGCTTCCGAATAGTCATTGGCCTCGGACAAAAGTTGCTTTTTAAACGCGGGATCGAGCAGTTTCGCCTTTTGCTCTTCCCACGAAAGATCCTTGATCGTGTTCCAGCTCGGGCGGAAAGCGAAGGGGTTCACCGTCCCTTGCCATGCCATCATGATGCCGTTTCCACGCAACGCGATCTGCGCGACGATGTTGGCGCCGTTATCATTTTCGGCGCGCATCGTCTCGATCTGCTCTTTGAGAGGCATTTCCTTAGCGATGCTTTCGAGCGCGGCGAAAGTGACGGGGATGCCAGCCTCGC
>JBCBMN010000164.1:0-5946 GCA_039822745.1 Pseudomonadota bacterium
CGGCCATCGCAGCGAGCGTTACGAAGCCTTTGGTAAAGTCGCCGCTCGGCTCGATGACATTGCCAATCTGATCCCGGCGAGGCTTACTGGCTTTTTGTTCGGATTGTGCGCGTGGTCCACCCAATCGATCAGGGTGATGTTCCGCGACGCCAAGTTCCATCGCTCACCGAACGCGGGGTGGCCAGAGGGCGCCATGGCCGGAGCCCTTGAAATTCGGTTGTCTGGTCCGCGATCGTATGGCGCGAACAGGTCCGAAGAACCGTGGCTGAACGGGGAGGCATCTGATCCGACCATGGCCGACCTCGGCCGAGCTTTGTCGCTTTATCGCCTGAGCATAGTGGGCCTGGCTATCCTGCTCGCAGGTATGGGATGGGAGCTTTGATGGGCAACCTATCGCTTCTCGAGGGTCACGGGGGCCAAATTGACGCCATGGCAGCGGCTTTTCCCGATGCACCACTGCCGTGGATTGATCTTTCCACCGGTATCAATCCCTTTCCCTATCCCTTGCCGCGCATCCCAGAGGAGGCGTGGACCAGACTGCCATCGGCGATGGATCGAGAGAGGTGCGAAAGTGCGATGGCGACAGCGTTTGCCTGCGACCGCGCGCACTGCCGTGCCGTTCCCGGCACAGAGTTGGTTATTCGGCAATTGCCCGCAATCCTTGCGGCTAAGACTGTTGTTCTGCGAAGTCGATCTTACGTGGACCACGCCGAAAGCTGGGGTGCAGCGGGCGCCAACGTGAAGGCCGTGAACGACCCGCTCGATCATCTTGATGGCGCAGACGTCGTGGTGCTCGTCAATCCGAACAACCCGGACGGAACGCGCTGGCCAGTCGAGCAAATCGAAGCCGCGCGTTCTGAGCTTGCAGGCCGAGGCGGCTCGCTGATCCTAGATGAAGCCTACGCTGATCTTGAGCCCGCGCAGAGCATGTCCCCGATGGCTGGCCGCAACGGGCTCATCGTTCTGCGCTCTTTTGGAAAGTTCTTCGGACGTGCCGGAGTTCGATTGGGCGCGGTGCTCGGTCCAACCGAGATCTTATCTAGATTAAGCGATAGACTCGGAGGATGGGACGTCTCGGGACCGGCGCTTTTGGTAGGTGCCCAGGCTTATGCGGATCTGGAGTGGCAGAACGCAACGCGGGCAAGGCTCAGCGCGGCTTGTGGGGATTTGTCAAATCTTCTGGCGGAGGTCGGGTTCGAGGAAATGGGCGGAACCGACCTGTTTCGATCCGTGCGCGTCCATGATGCGAAGGAAGTGTGGGAGACACTCGCGAGTAGGGGCATTGCCGTGCGGCGCTTTCCCGATGATAATCAAATTCTTCGGATTGGAATGCCCCATTCTAACGCACTGATCCGATTGTCAGAAGCGCTCAGCCTTTGATCTGCAAAAGAAGGCCCGCCACGACCAATTCCACTCGGTCGCTCATCGCAGCGAGCTGTTGATTGAGCCGCCCCTGCTCATCCCGAAAATCTCGGCCAAGCTTGTTACCAGGGACAATTCCCGAACCAACCTCATTGCTCACGAGCACAATTTGAGCGGATGAGGATTGGATGGTCGCAAGCAGCTTTTCCACCTCATCTCCAACATCACGCTCTGCGAGCATGACATTGGAAAGCCAAAGTGTGCAGCAATCGATCAGCACGCTTGAAGAGCCAGCCTCTTCTACAGCCGAGGCCAATTCAAGCGGAGCCTCAATTGTGCGCCACCGATCATCACGATCCTGCCGATGCTGATCGATCCGGTCCTTCATCTCACTGTCAAAGGCCTGCGCCGTAGCGACGAAAATGTGCGGGCCGGGCAACGCTTCCGCAAAGGCAAGCGCCAGGCGGCTCTTGCCCGACCGTGCCCCGCCAAGGAAAAGACTGACTCGCTCCATGATGGTGCCATTTCCTTCATAAGTCGGGCAGGATCGTCGATCGCTCATATCTCACGCGATATGGAGAAATTCGACCAACCCGGATCTCGTCGATCATCCCTTAAGAGTCAGCGTAAACCCGGCCATCATTTGTCACCTGACATCGATTCTTGCATGGAAAGGCCGGTTTGTATGTTGCCGCCGCAAACACAATCCGCGACTTAGCCGAGTGGATCAGGGTACGCAAAGTGTAAGCGAACCCAAAGGGCTTCGCACGGACACTTGGGTTGCCGCTCGGGATATTGCCGCAACACTTAGCTTCGATCATCGCAACCAGCTGTGGAAGCGCGAGCCGGATCATGGACGCTGTGCCGCCACGCGAATCCGCATCGTTGTGAGGACAATACTTCGTCGGAACGACTGGCCCTTATTGCCGTCGGGATCGCTGCAGTCAGAAGGCTCCCACCGCGAGATCCCTCGCAATCGCGCGCGCGGTCATCTTGGCCGACATCATAACGGATGGCGTGCCGCCGCCGGGTTGGGTGCCCTGCCCGACCAGATAAAGATTGCCCACATCCTCGGATTTGTTGTGCGGACGGAAGAACGCCGTCTGGGTCAGGACGGGCTCCATACCGAACCCGTTGCCCTCGTGGCTGCGCAAAGTGCGCTCAAAGTAGTCGGGAGTCACAAAGCTCAGATGCTTCAGCCGCACTTTGAGGTCCGGTATGTATTGGCGCTCGCTCAGAAAAGTCAGGACGCGATCACACAGCCGCTCACCCTCAGCCGCCCAGTCGATCCCGGACTGATTGTTCGGCACGGGTATCAACGTGTAAGCGGCGTGATGCCCCTCGGGCGCCATGCTGGGATCGGTGAGCGTCGGAATATGGAGATATTGCGAGAAATCGGGGCTCATCACCTTGTCATCGAAAATCTCTTTCAAGAGCGCTTCATAGCGCGGCCCGAGGATTATATTGTGATGGCGCAGCTCAGGATCATCGTCGCGTTTCTCATAACCGAAATAGATGACCATGAGCGACATGGATTGCTTGCGGAAATTGATCACGCGGTCGCGATTGATCTTGCGATGCGTCTTGTCGATCAGCTTCAGATAGGTGGTGGCGTAGTCGGCGTTGGAGACAACGATATCGGCGTCCAGCGTCCGGCCGTCCTTTAGCGTTACCCCGGTGGCGACGCGTTTGCCGTCAGACTTTGCCACATTGATCCGGGCCACTTCGGCGTTGAGATGCAACCGCCCGCCCAGCTCCTCATATTTGCGCACCATCGCAGCCACCAGCGCTCCCGTGCCGCCTTTGGCGTAATGGATGCCCCAGGTCTTCTCGACAAAATGGATCATGGCGTAGATCGCCGGGACTTTAAGCGGGTTGCCACCAACGAGCAGCGGTTCAAAGCTGAACACTTGGCGCATCTTATCCGACTTGAAATATTTGCTTACCAAGCCGAACAAAGAGCGGACCGCGCCCAGTTTCAAAAGATCGGGCAGCACGCGCATCATCGAACCGATGCTTTCAAAGTAGGTGTAGCCCAGTTCCAGAAAGCCGCGTTCAAAGATCGCCCTGGCGTGCTCGTGGAACTTCTCGTACCCTTCCAAATCTTCGGGCGCCAACCGCTTGATCTGCTCGCGCGTGTTTATCGGATCACCGTCGTAATCGAAGAAAGTGCCATCGTCGAAGTAAATCCGATAGAACGGCAGGATCGGGATGATGTCCACATACCTGCCCGTATTGGGGCCGCCCGAAACGCCGGTGCGAACACGCACGTCGTCGCCCAGAACATGGGGCGGAAAGTCGGGCTCATCGAGTTTGGCGTTGTCACGTTCAAGGCTGAAAAGCTCTTCGATGAAATGCGGCACCGTCAGCACGGTCGGCCCCATATCGAAGGTAAAGCCATCAGCGCGCCGGACATAAGCGCGCCCACCCGGCGCATCGAGCGCCTCAACGATCTGGCTGTCAAAACCAAGGCTCTGCAAGCGCATCGCGCAAGATAAGCCTCCAATGCCTGAGCCAATCACGATGGCGGTCTTGCGAGGTTGGGCTGACCTATCGCTGGATGAGCCCACGGTCGCGGGCCCAAAGTCTTTATCGATCAACATCTTCGCTACCTTTCGGGGGGTTCCCTAACACACCGCCGCGCGAAAAGCTGCTCTTCTTGCGCCAGCCGGTTATGCGCCCGCCACGGCCAGCCCGGTCGCAAAAGCCAACAGCGCCCAGCCTATATGCCCGCCTCGCGTCGCCCAAAGATTGCTCAAACTGCCGGTGGCGAAAAGGAACGCAGCCACAATGACCGCCAGCGCGCGCTGAGATGGGGCAAGGAAATCAGGCGTTGCCAACAAAAGAGCGCCAGCCGCAAACCAATAAAGCGCGCTTAGAAACATAATCGCGCGCATAACCCTCTTGGCGCGCAAAGTTGGTGCCTTGCTAGGCCCAACCACCAATTTCTCGCCAAGGTATCCGTGGATTAGCGAGATCACGACCCCCAGCAACCCGGCGGCGTAAAGCAGTCCATTATGCACCACACGACTCCTAAAACATACAGTGATGTATGTTTTAGGTCTTGGCTCGCGCGCGTCAATACATTTGTGTATGGTTGGGCATGGCGAGACTCACCGAACAAGACTGGCTTGACCACGGTCTGAAAACTCTGGCGACCCAAGGCGTGGGGGCGCTTAAAGCGTCCAAGATGGCCGAAAAACTCGGCGTCTCACGCGGCAGCTTCTACTGGCACTTTGAGGATATACACGCGTTCGAGACGCGTTTGCTGGACCGCTGGCAAGAGCTTACGACCGATGAAACGATCCACGAGATGGAAAGCGAACAGCGCGAGGCTGAGCGCCTCCCCGGGCTGATGATCCGCGCGCTTGTAGGACGGCCTGATCTGGATCGAGCGATCCGCGTCTGGGCCGAGATCGACGCAAAAGCGCGTACGAAGCTGCGCAAGGTTGACGCGCTGCGCATTGGATATCTTCGCGATCTTCTGGTGGCGAGCGGGCTTGCCGAAGATCAGGCGCTGCATCGCGCCCGCTTTATCTACGCCGCCAGCCTGGGCGATGCGGCGATCGCGCCCGACGCAAGCTCACCTTTCACCGCCGCGCAGATCAGGGAGCTGGCCGAGCTCGTCTGCCGGCCCGGATTATGAAACGCTAAAACAGGGCGCTTATCGCGGCAGCCAACAGAGGACGCGCGCCTAATCGTTGGACGGCGCCATCAGCGCGTCACGTCCGTTTCCAACAGGCAGGGCGGGCAAGAGCGACAGCGCGACCAATGCGGCAAAGTAGACAGGCTCTGTAAAAACTTGCGTGAAGCGCAGGGCGACCAATCCGCCAACCATAACAATATGCGCCAAGACTGCCCACACGACGCTCAGCGCAATTAGGCCAATTCCGGCCTTGCGTTCTGCATGGTAGACAAACAGCGCAAGGGGTAAGAAGATCAGAACCGAGGTCGCCAAGCCTGGATTATAGGAAGCCTTGGCAAGACCAGCCGCAACATGGCTTAACGCGTTCACCAGAGTGATCGCCGCCATACACAGCAGCGGAAAGGACCGTCGGTGAGCCAACGCGATCGCAAGGGCACCGACGAGCCAAACCAGCGAAGTGTTGATCACAAAAATTGCAGCCGGGCTCAGCCACTCGGTTCCTTCGGGCGCTCTCGTCACCTCGCTCAGCAAAGCGTTGACGTAAGAATAGAAAGCGTAGTGAGCGCCAGTGAGGTCTATCCAGTGTTCCTCAACCTGGTGCGCGATATAGGCCGCCAACAAGAGCGCCGCTAGAACCTGTGGGTCTCGGTAAAAGGCGCGGGAGCCAAAGTCCCGCGCAGCGAACGTCGCCAGCAACACAAAGGGGGCCATAAAGGCGCCCACCTTCATCCAGTGTTCCACCAGAAAACCGTGCTGACCAAGCGGTGCCCAAAGCAACGCAAAGGCTAAGGCTATGCACGGCAGGACGAGGGTTCGCGAGTTCACTTGCGTTACCTTACGTCAAAGCGAACGGACTTGATAGAACCGCAAAAAGGGCCGCAACTTACAGGCGTCTCGATTCTTGAAACTAGTTCACGCGCGTCCAGATTTGCTTCTTG
>JBCBMN010000165.1:0-5914 GCA_039822745.1 Pseudomonadota bacterium
GCCGTCACGCGCGCGGAACAAGGCCAAGCCTCAGGGATTGTCGCCAGCGTCGCAGGGGCCAGCTTCATCTACGCGCCCGCCGTCGGTGTGCTGCTCTATAACAGCAATGTGTGGCTGGCCTTTGGCCTGATCATCGCGCTGTGCCTCGCCGTGGCAGCAATCGGCTGGAAGGGTCTTGCCCTCGACAGCGAGCTGACCAAGGACCGCTGAGGGTTCAGAGCAACTTGAGCACCTCATCCTGAGGGCGGCACAAGGCAACGCCTTTCTCGGTTTCAACCAGCGGGCGGTTTATCAGGATCGGATCGGCCACCATCGCATCGAGCACCGCGTCCGCGTCGGCATCGGGCAGACCGCGTTCTTCGGCATCGGTGCCGCGCAGGCGCAGGCCGTCATTGGGCGTGATCCCGGCATCGGCATAAAGCTGCGCCAGCTTTTCGCGCGTGGGCGGCTCTTTGAGATATTCGACCACCGTCACATCGACCTTTGACAGGTTGTCAAGAATAGCCAGCGTCTTGCGCGAAGTACCGCATTTGGGGTTGTGCCAGATCGTTGCTTTCATCGTCCGATTCTCCCGTTTCGCTTTGGCCGCCCCTCTACGCCGCACGCGACAAATTTGCCACATCCGATCTTCAATCGCGAATTAGTTGCAATAGCACTTGCCACTGCGAATAAGTTGCAATAGCTGCCTTGGCGGGGATCGAAGGGAGCGAATCTCGCTTTCCACTTGGACGTAAAAAGGTACTGAAATGAAACACACAACCCTGCGCGCAGCGTTTCTGCTGACCAGCGCGCTTGTCGCCTCGCCTGCTCTGGCCGATGATGCAGGAGCACCGCCAGAGCGCGACGAAGACGGCAATATCATTGTTGAGGGGCAGGTCCTCTATTCGAACCAGATCAACGCGCTGCGCACGCCGACCCCGATCCTCGATGTGCCGCAGAGCCTCACCATCACCACGCAGGAAGAAATACTCGAACGCGGCTGGACCAGCATTGGCCAGATCGTCGACTATACGCCGGGCGTGAACAACTCGCAGGGTGAAGGCCACCGCGATGCCATCGTCTTCCGCGGTGTCCGTTCAACAGCAGACTTTTTCATCGACGGCGTGCGCGACGATGTTCAGTATTATCGCGGGCTGTATAATCTGGAGCAGGTCGAAATCCTGCGCGGCCCCAACGCTTTGCTCTTCGGGCGGGGCGGCACAGGCGGCATCGTCAACCGCGTGACCAAGAAGGGCACGCTGGGCGAGACCTTTGGCGGCGGCCAGATCGCTATCGACACGTTTGGCGAGTACATCATTCAGGGCGATCTCAACTTTGCTGCCGGTGACAATGCCGCTCTACGCCTCAACGCGGTTTATGAGAACCTCGACAATCACCGCGATTTCTATGACGGTGAGCGGATCGGCATCAACCCGACCGGCCGCATCCAGCTGGGCGAAGCGACAGTGCTGGACCTGTCCTATGAATATGCCGACCATTTCCGCTTCATTGATCGTGGCATTCCCACTGGCGCGGATGGCCGCCCGGTCGAAGAGTTCCAGGACATCACCTTTGGCGATGAGGAGCTGAATTTCACCGAGCTCGACGCGCATCTGCTGCGCGCCAATCTTACCCATGAATTCAGCGAAAACCTGAAGGGCAATTTTGCCGCCTTCTATGGTGACTATGACAAGGTGTATTCAAACTTCTATGCCTCGGGCTATAACGAATTGCTGACCCCGGATGAGGTCACAACCGATGGATATATCGACACCACACAGCGCCAGAACCTGATCTTGTCAGGCAATCTGGTTGGCGAATTTGAAACCGGCGAGGTCACTCACACGCTGATCTTTGGCGGCGAGTACATCAACACGTCATCGGATCAAAACCGCATCAATCCCGTCTGGGACCAGACCAATGACGACAACGAAGTCTTCCTGATCGAGCGCCCGCTGAACTTCAGCAATGGCGTTGGCGTCAACGCATCTGGCAATGTAACCACCGTCGCGTTTGACCCTGCTGTGAGCCTCAACGACGACACACGCGTCGATATCGATGTGTTCTCCGCCTATGTGCAGGATGAGATTAAGCTGACCGAGTGGCTCAACCTCGTGATTGGCGGACGCTATGATCGGTTTGAGATTGCCGTGAACAATGTGCCGCTGGCCGAACTTCGCACCCGCGTGGACGAAGAATTCACTCCGCGCGGTGGCTTGATCTTCAAGCCGATCGAGAATGTCTCGATCTATGCGAGCTATTCTGAGAGTTTCCTGCCGCGTTCGGGTGAACAGTTCGCCAATATCAACGGTGATCGCGACGCGCTGCCCCAGACACCTTCACCAATCTGGAAGCCGGTATCAAATGGGACTTTGTCGATGGTCTGAGCCTGACAGCGGCGGTGTTCGACATCGAACAAAGCTCACCGCAACCCAATGACGACAATCCTGAAACGCTCGATGTGATCGACAGCAATATTCAGGGCTTCGAAGTGCAATTGCAGGGTCAGGTCCTCCCGGGCTGGTTCATCTCGGCTGGCTACAGCTATCTCGACGGTGTGCAGGTGGATGACTTTGGCAATGACGGCCTGCGCCCGCGCGAGCTGCCGGAGAACATGTTCTCAATCTGGAACAATGTCAGCGTGACGGATCGGCTTGGCATTGGCTTTGGCCTGACCCATCAGAGCGACAGCTTCGCCACTAATGGCAACACCACTTATGCAACGCCCAATGGTGACAGCGTGACGACCCGCGCGACCCTGCCCGCTTACACGCGCGTTGACGCGGCGGCCTTCTATGACGTGACCGACAATATCCGACTTCAGGTGAATATCGAGAACCTGACTGACACGCTGTACTTCCCGAACTCGCACTCGACGCATCAGGCGACTGTCGGCGCTCCGTTCAACGCGCGCTTTGCGGCGACCGCGCGGTTCTAACGAACGAATTCAGTCCCGGTTGGCTTGCTCTTCTTCCGGGACTGATAAGGCCGGCACTGACGCCGCAGCATCTTCGGGCGAAATGCGCGAGGCTGGGGCGGCACTGATGCTCTCTTGGCGCTGCGCCACCCGGCCTGCCCGCTCAATCGCGCGCACCAGCCGTGGATAGACCCCGCAACGACAGAAATTGGGCACAGCCGCTTCGATCTCGGCGCGCGAAGGAGCAGGGTTGCGATCAATCAAAGCGGCAGCGGCAATCACCATGCCCGGCGTGCAAAAGCCGCACTGGATTGCCTGCTCGGCAACCATGGCCTGTTGCACCGGGTGCGTGCGATCCCCGCTCAGCCCTTCGATTGTGGTGATGAAGCGTCCCTCGGCCTCTGCCAGAGTGATCCGGCAGGAGCGCAGAGCCACCCCATCGACCAGCACGATGCACACCCCGCACGAGCAATCTTCCTCCCCGCCACCGCTTTTGGTGCCGGTGAGGTTTGCCGCCTCACGCAAAGCGTAAAGCAGCGGGGTGCGCGGATCGAGATCGAACTCGACCGGGCGATCATTGACGGTCATGCGCGACATTACGGCGCGCTCATAGGCGGTTCAGAAAGAGAATGCGAAGAAATCTCTCACCAAATCACCAGTCGCGGCCGCAGCGCCCGCCTGAAGCGCCGCCTCGGCAGCCAGATCAGCATCGCGGCTGCTGACATATTCCCGAGCCGCTGCCGCAGCAGCTCTCGCGGCAATATGCGCACCATGCGCAATAACGTAAGCCTTAAGAGCCGCGATTACTGCAACCGGAATTAAAATAAGTGGTCCTGGCATGTATTCCCTCCTGCGTTGTGACAAGAGGGCATGTAGTTAAGAAAACTTTTACCTTTTCTGAACACCTTCTACATCTTCCAGCCATCATCGATCTTCGAAATACGGCGTTTCCACGCTTCGAAATCGAACACGCCTGCACCGCCCTGGCTCTGCATGACTGCAAGGTCGCGCTGGTGCACATCGACCACTTCTTGCGGGACGACTTCAGGATTGCCCATGCCAGCCGTGGCCACCTGGATCTCACAGGCGCGTTGGAGCGACCACATTTTGACGAACATGCCCTGAATGGTCTTGTCCATCACAACCGGGCCGTGATTGCGCAGCATCAGGATAGTGTGATCGCCGAGATTTTCGACCAGACGTTCACCCTCTTCCTCGCGCACCGTGACGCCTTCGAAATCGTGGTAGCCAATCTGGTTCTGGAAGCTGCAGGCATAAAAATTGGTCGGCATCAGGCCGTCCTTGTGGCTGCACACTGCCATGGTCGCCGTGGTGTGAACGTGGCAGATGGCATCGGCGCGCGCTCCCAGATGCTTGTGGAAGTAGGCGTGCTGAGTGAAGCCGGCCTTGTTGACCATATATTGCGACGGGCCGACATTGTTGCCCTCGACATCAATCTTGACGAGGTTCGATGCGGTCACTTCGTCATAGAGCAGGCCGAACGGATTGATGAGGAAGGTGTCTTCCTCTCCCGGCACTTTCAAAGAGATGTGGTTATAGATCGATTCCGACCAACCCATGTGATCAAAGATGCGATAGCATGCGGCAAGGTCCAGACGGGCCTGCCACTCTTCGGGGCTGCATTCGATGGTGGGTTTGAGCTGCGTTGCCATTGGGGCCGATCCTCTCATTCGTTGATAGCTTGGTGAGCATCGTATCGCATCGGGCAAGCCGGGGCGACCCTGTTTTTGCGCGGGGCTTTTTGGTCAGGCGGTAAAAGCCGTCCCGCCCGGCATTTGAACTGGCCCAAGGTACCAGCCCGGATACCAGTGCTGTTCAGGCCCCAAGCGAATTTGCTTTGCGCGTGCGCAATGTCCGGTCTAGGCGCGCTGCTGCATGACCGCGCAATCCCCATCACAGCCGGATCAAGAACCAGCCCCGAAAATCGCCCGCCTCACGACCGGGCCGATCACCGGGCATCTGATCGGCCAGACCTTGCCCGGCATCATCGGCGTGGCAGCGATCATGTCGATTGGTCTTGTCGATGCCTACTTCATCGGCAAGCTGGGCGGTGATGCGCTGGCGGCGATCTCCTTCATCTTCCCGATCACCATCGCGCTGGCATCTTTGGGTGTGGGCATCATGGTCGGGATCAATTCCATGGTCAGCCGCGCACTGGGAGAAGGTGATCCAGACAAAGCCGCGCGCCGCGCCAATTTCGGGCTCGTCTTTGCCGCGATTGTCGGGATTGGCATCGGTTTGGGTGTCTATGCGCTGATCAACCCGCTGTTCGGCCTGATGAATGCCTCGCCCCATCTGCTGCCGCTGATCAAGGATTACATGGCTCCCTTTGCGCTGGGTTTCCCATTGCAGATCGGGATCATGGGGTTGAGCGGTGTGCTGCGCGCACAGGGCGAGGCGCGCAAGGCCAGTTTGATCAATCTCTCCTTTGCCGTGGTGAATTGGATCCTCGATCCGATCCTGATCATCGGTGCTTTCGGGTTTGAAGGTCTGGGCATGACCGGTGCGGCCTATGCGACGATTGCAGGCTGGCTGTTCGGGTTTGTCTTTGCCATTTTCATGGTGCGCAGCGCGCAGATACCGATCAATCTGGGCCTCTTGCGCAATGTCAGTCTGGTGGACCCGGCGGTCTCCATCCTGCGGGTTGGAGGCCCGGCAGCATTCTCAAACGCGATCAACCCCATTGGCCTTGCGATCCTTACAGGGCTTATCGCGGCACAGGGTCAGGATGCGGTAGCCGCCTTTGGCGCGGCGGGTCGTTTGCAGAGCTTTGTCACTGTCCCCTTGCTCGCGCTGTCAGGCTCTATCGGCGCGATTGTCGGCCAGAACTGGGGCGCAAGGGAGTTTGACCGGGCGCGCGAAGCGGCGATCTGGGCGGGCGGTTTTTGCATTGTCTGGGGGCTTGCCACCGCAGTGCTGCTATTCGGGTTCGGCCAGCGCTTCGGGCGATTGTTCAGCGATGATCCGCAGGTCGTGCTTGAATTTGCGCGCTATATA
>JBCBMN010000166.1:0-5785 GCA_039822745.1 Pseudomonadota bacterium
CTTCAATGTGAGGGTGCTGTCTCAACCCAACCGTTTGATCGCCTTGGCCTGCATTTGCGGGGAGAGTACCGGCAATTCGGCCAGTTCGAGCAATTCCTCGCGTGAGGCCTTGCCTTGGATCAGAGCAGTGAACACCCGCAAGACGCTCCAGTCGCGATTGCCTTCTTCGATCCTTTCGAGTGTGTCGCCAGCCTCCACGTCTCCCGGCTCAAGGACGCGAAAATACCAGCCTGATCGCCCGCTAGAAACAATGCGAGCGGTCATGCCTTTGACGCCAAAACGATGATCGACCTTCCAACATGGCTGGCGCGGTTGGTTGATCTCGATCACCGCGCCCGTTTCTGGGCTGCCCAAGCGAAATCGGTCACCGATGAAGACATCACCCTCGGTGAGATCGCTCACAGCGAGATTTGATCCAAAGCATCCCGGTTGATCCAGCAAAGCGATAGCTGTCGGATCGTCCAACAACTCCCGCCAAAATGCGTGATGATCGAGCGGGTAGAGATGCACGGCCTTTTCCGGTCCGCCATGCACACGAAGGTCAGCTTGCTCATCGGGCGCGAAGCCATCGGGCAGCAATTGGACCACGCCTTCGTGCGGACGCTTGGCGATGGCGCTGGTCTCTGCTCCATTGAAGGGCCGCGCGGTTCCGGTGCAGATAGCGGTGACTTCGCGTTTCAAGCTTTCCTCACAGTGAGGTCGATCCAGTCGCGCTGGGTGCCGTCAGAGCTTTTGCCTGCATAGATGCGTTTGTCTTCGAATGTGAAACCGGCTTGCTCATATCTCACGATCAGCCAATCGGCGGTCGGAAAATTGTGCAGCCGCCCCAACAGGTCGCGGCCCTCGCCATCGCCCAGCTTATAACTGGCAAAGTGCCATCCGCCCGGTTTCAGAGCCCGGTGAATGCGCGCCAGCACGTCGGGCATCTGAGCGCGCGGGCAGTGGAGAAGCGTCGCATGCGCCCAGACCGCATCATAGCGAGATTGCTCGGCAAGCTCGTCAAAGCGCATAGTGCGCGCGTCCAGATCAAAGCGTTCATTCGCTTTCTTGACCATGGCGGGCACGCCGTCCGTCGTGTCGATGGTAAAACCACGCTCGCGCATTCGGGCGGAATCCTGCCCACCGCCGCATCCCAGCTCTAGCGTCGCTGCTCCCGGCTCCAACCGGTCCAGAAATCCGTCGAGTGCGGGTGAGTGGCTGCGGGCAAAGCTGTGTGTGTAGTGCGGCGCGCGCTCGGTGTAGAAAGCAAGGGTGGCAGGGTCGATGCTCACTTGGGTATGCTCACTGGGCCGATGCTTGCGCAGCGGCGGCTTCCCGATCACGCTCTGCCCGGCTTTTCTTCTGAGCAGCAGTTTTCAGCTGACCGCAGGCTGCATCAATATCGCGCCCACGCGGAGTGCGCACCGGGGCGCTGATGCCGCCTTCAAACACGATGTCACTGAATGCCCTGATCCGCTCTGGCGTAGAGCATTCATACCCAGCGCCAGGCCAGGGGTTGAACGGGATCAGATTGACCTTGGCGGGCAGATTGAACTGTTTGAGCAAGCGAACAAGCTCGCGCGCGTCTTCGTCGCTATCATTCTTGTCCTTGAGCATGACATATTCAAAGGTGATGCGCCGCGCATTGGAGGCTCCGGGATAGTCGGCGCAGGCCTGAAGCAGCTCTTCGATCCCGTATTTTTTGTTGAGCGGCACGATCTCGTCACGCACTTCCTTGGTCACGGCGTGGAGCGAAACCGCGAGGTTCACGCCGATCTCCTGCCCCGCGCGCTCCATGGCCGGGATGACACCGCTGGTGGAGAGCGTGATGCGTCGCTTCGACAGGCCCAGCCCGTCGCCATCCATGACAAGGTGCAGCGCGTCGCGGACATGGTCAAAATTGTAGAGCGGCTCGCCCATGCCCATCATCACGATATTGGTGAGCAAGCGGCCGTCGGCAGTGTAGTGACCGGCAGCGTTCAGGGCATCCTCTTCATCTTCGTCGAGGTCACCTTCGAGGCCCGCCATCGTCCCTTTGGGCCACTCACCCAGAGCGTCACGCGCCAGCATCACCTGACCGACAATCTCGCCGGGGGTGAGGTTGCGCACAAGCCGCATCGTGCCGGTGTGACAGAAGGTGCAGTTGAGCGTGCAGCCGACCTGACTGGAAACGCACAAGGTTCCGCGGGTTTCATCGGGGATGAAGACCATCTCGAAATCGTGGCCATCATCGGTTTGCAACAGCCACTTGCGCGTCCCGTCAGAACTGTGCTGCGCCTCCACCACATTGGGTCGCCCGATGACAAAGCGTTCGGCCAGCCAGGGGCGCATCGTCTTGGCGATATCGGTCATCGCCTCGAAATCAGTCACGCCGCGATGATAGAGCCAGTGAAAGACTTGCTTGGACCGCAGCTTGGCCTGACGCGCGTCCAAGCCTGCTTCGGCAAACAGTTCACGAATGCGAGGGCGGGGAAGGCCAATAAGGTCCACGCGACCATCCTCGCGCGGCGTGATGTCACGCGCGACGGGTACCGGGTCGACCTGCCCGGGGATAGTCATGAGGTCCGTATCTGCCATGATTGGCGCCGCATATAGGCGCGACTTCGCGATTTGACCAGATGGCTGGTTACAGTTCAGCACACCCTACGACTGCGGCATCCATGGCGGTGGCCGCGCCTTCCAGCGAGTAGCGGTCGGTGAAGCGAGTGCCGCTCTCCGATCTGGCGCCCACACTCATCCGCGTGGCTGAGCGCATGGCGGCGATGATGGCGGCGTCCATGGCCTTGTCCGCAGCCCATGCGTCTTGCCCGTTTGAGGACAGATCGAAGCGTTTGCTGCCAATCGTCAGCCGGACATTGCCTTGTTTTGCAGCTCTACGTGACAGGCGAATGTGCAACTGGCCGCGCACGTCGAGCGCAGGCCAGGTTCCGACACTGACATAGGCTTGCGGGGTGCGATCTGACTTTGTGGAGGCGATAGCGTAGCAGCGCGGGGTCTCAACATCGCGGAAGGCAGCCCACTGCGAATAGACGCCCAGACTGTCGCGCGCAGCTGCTGGCAGGGCAATCAGCAGAACTAAGGCGGCGATCAGGGTTCTAGTCATAGCGGATCGCCATCACTTCCCACTCTTTTGCCCCTGCTGGCAGGCGCACTGTGCGAAGGTCTCCGACACTCGCACCCTTCAGCGCGCGGGCGAGGGGAGAGTTCCAGCCAATCCGTCCATTGCTGGCATCCTGCTCATCATCACCGACCAGCGTCACCATCTGCCGCTCATCGTCCTCATCGGCGAGCTCAACGGTGGCGCCGAAGAAGATCCGTGCCTTGTCGGGTTGATTGGCGGGATTGACCACGCGGCAGGCCTTCATCCGGCGCGCGAGATAGCCCAGTTCCCGATCAATTTCGCGCATGCGTTTGCGGCCATAGAGATAGTCGCCGTTCTCGCTGCGATCGCCATTGCCCGCCGCCCAGCTGACGATCTCTACAATCTCCGGCCTTTCAGTGCCGAGCAAATGGTCGTAGCGCGCCTTGAGAGAAGCCATGCCTTGCGGGGTAATCGGTGGACCGGGTTTTGAAGCCATGCGTGTAATTTAGGGTCAGCGCAGGAAAGTGTCGATGGTCCGCGGCAATCCGGCTTTGTCCTGATGCATGTGCGAATAAGTCACCGCATTGCCCAGCACGCGCATGATGTAATAGCGGGTTTCGAACTTGGCCGGGATACGTTCAACCCAGGTTTCCCAGTCAATCTCGCCCTTGCGCGGATCGCCGTTGAGTCGCAGCCACTGGTTCACGCGCCCCGGCCCTGCATTGTAAGCTCCGATGGCGAGCGGATAGGCCCCGTCATAATAGGCGAGCATGCGCTGGAAATACGCATCGCCAAGCTCGATATTGTAGAGCGGCTGCTCAATCAGATTGGCGCGCAGATATCGCTTGCCCAACTTGCCGGACTGTTCGCGCGCGGTGCGAGGCATGAGCTGCATGACGCCGCGTGCGCCTGCATGGCTGATGCGGGTGCGGTCGAACTCGCTCTCCTGACGGCTGATCGCATGGACCATCGCCCAGTCTCGCACTGTCGGGGTGTCTATGGTGGGAAAACCGATGCGCTCGATACCCTTGTACCCAAGCTCGCCTGCCTTGAAGCCCAGGACGACCGACATTTCGGGCATGTCCAGACGCGCGGCCAAATCGTTCGCCATCAGAATTTCAGTGGGTGTTGCTGCATGATCGCCGACGGCCTGGAAAAAGCGGCGCTCAGTCTGCCATTTGCGGCGGTTCTCGCCGATTGCGATCATGGCCCTTGAAAGTGGCTGTGCCTCAAATTCTGCTCGCTGCTCGGCGGTGATTTCGAGTGGTGGCAAAGGGGCGAACTCCGGCATTGGACGGCCAAGCGCGCCAAGGGCGAGCTGCCCATAATAGTAATCGGGCCATTCTGCCGCCAGCTCAAACAGGCGGACCGCTTCAGCTTCGTCTCCACCCTGTCGTGCAGCTCGACCAGCCCAGTAAAAGCCCTTGGCCTTGGTCAGCGGTGATCTTGCGGCCTTGCCATACCGTTCAAACAGCGGAGCGGCCTTTGACCCCAGACGCAGGTTCCAAAGCGCTTTGGTGCCCCCCAGCCACATCAGGTCCGTATAGCGGTCACGCAGGGTGAAGGAGCCTTGCGAGATATCCGTGCCGACATCGAACAGGTCATCAATCCTGCTTGCGATCCGCATGGCCTCGGGCGCGCTTGCCTCCTTGGCTACGCTCAGCAATGCGCCGACCATCTGCTCTTGGTCAAAAGCGGGCGCGGAGAACGCCTCGCGATTGGCAAGAATCGACGAAGCCTCGTTCCACCTGCGGCTTCGAGACTGAAACTGGACCAGATTGAAGATGTAACCCGAATTGCGACCAGCATCGGTCGGGATCTCAATTCCGGCCGATTGCGGAGACGTCCCGGTGATCAGCGAAAGACGCGCAGTGGCCAATGGTTTGTCAGCAGGGGCCAGATTGAGCATGTGACGGGTGACGGCAGCGCTGTCTCCCTGCCACAAAAGCGCGTCCATCCGGGCCGCGTGATCCTCAGGCGTGAAGCGTGCTGAATAGAGGCTGCCCAGCGTTAGCTCGACGCCTTCTGACATCTTTCCGCCGCGCCATGCTGCACGTGCGACATCAAAGGCTTCGGGCCGCTGGTCTGCTGCAAGAGCGACTGCATAGCGCGCTCTGGCAGGATTGGTTAGGGGCGGCAGAGCGTCGAAATAGCGCAGCAGGTCAACCCGCGCGGGCGCCTCGATGGCCAATGCATTCTCCGCGCGAGTGCGGATGATGCTCATGCGCGGGAAATCGGGATAAGCCAGAGCAAAGCCCGAATAATCGAAGAAGCCAAGCTGGCTGTTCTTCTGGAGCAGCTCCCATTTCGAGATCGCCGCATCCATTTCGCTCGGTTGGCGCGCGACCATGCTGTCACCGGCTGTATCCGGGGCAATCTGCGCGGCAGAGGGGGGCGCGAACGCCAATGCACCAAGAGCGGCGCCGAAGAGAGCTTTAAAACGCAAATTTCTGACCATGCTGGACATTATGCCGGAAGGCTCCTTATCAGGCGCTGAACGCTTTGAGAGTCTTGAACTCGCGCAATGATGCGTTGTGTTCAAGCAAGATAATTGATGGATGCGAGGATAAAGCAATGTTCAGCGGATCGATTCCCGCTCTGGTGACTCCTTTTCGCGACGGATCGTTCGACGAGGCGGCGTTTCGCAAGCTTGTCGACTGGCAAATCGAGCAGGGCAGTGCAGCGCTTGTTCCTTGTGGCACCACAGGGGAAGCCTCCACCCTC
>JBCBMN010000167.1:0-5776 GCA_039822745.1 Pseudomonadota bacterium
CTGGCAAAGTCCTGATATTCGGCGACGATCTCGTCAAAGGTGCCCTGATTGTAATCCACCAGGTCCATCTTGTTCACCGCCAGCACCAGATGCTTAATGCCAAGCAGGTGGGTGATGTAAGAGTGCCGCCGCGTCTGTTGCAACACGCCCTTGCGAGCATCGACAAGAATAATGGCAAGATCAGCGGTCGAAGCGCCGGTGACCATATTGCGCGTATATTGCTCATGCCCCGGAGTGTCCGCGACGATGAACTTGCGCTTTTCAGTGGTGAAAAAGCGATAGGCTACGTCGATGGTGATGCCCTGTTCGCGCTCGGCGGCAAGGCCATCGACCAACAGCGCGAAATCGATCTCTTCGCCTTGTGTGCCGTGTTTGGCGCTATCGCTCTCCAAGGCGGCGAGTTGATCTTCGAAGATCATCTTCGAATCGTAGAGCAGCCTCCCGATCAGCGTTGACTTGCCATCATCCACGCTGCCGCAGGTGATGAAGCGCAACAGGCTCTTGTGTTGATGCTGATCGAGATACGCATCGATGTCTTCGGCGATCAGCTTGTCGGTCTGGAAGGAGGGGGTCTCGTTCATCAGAAATACCCCTCTTGCTTCTTGTCTTCCATCGAAGCGGATTGCCCTTTGTCAATCGCGCGCCCTTGGCGTTCCGAGCCGGTTGCGAGCAGCATCTCCTGAATGATCAGGTTCATGTCGGTCGCCTCGCTTTCAGTCGCGCCGGTGAGCGGGTAACAGCCCAGCGTGCGGAAGCGGACCGAGCGTTCGACCACTTCCTCACCCGGCTCAAAGCGGAAGCGATCATCATCGACCACGAGGATCAGCCCGTCGCGCGTCACGGTCGGGCGTTTTTCCGACATGTAGAGCGGCACGATGTCGATCTTTTCGAGCGCGATATATTGCCAGATGTCGAGTTCGGTCCAGTTCGAGATCGGGAAGACGCGGATGCTTTCGTCCTTGTTCTTCTTGGTGTTATAGAGGTTCCACAGCTCGGGTCGCTGGTTCTTCGGGTCCCAGCGATGCGCGGCGGTGCGGAAGCTGAAAACACGCTCCTTGGCGCGGGCTTTTTCCTCGTCGCGTCGGCCACCGCCAAAGGCTGCGTCAAAACCATGCTTGGTCAGCGCTTTCTTAAGCGGATCAGTCAACTGGGCCTGGCTGTATAGCGCGCTGCCCGTATCAAACGGGTTTATACCCTGCTCCTCGGCGTCCTCATTCTGCGCGATGATCAATTCAAGCCCGTACTCTTTGACCGTCTTGTCCCGGTGATCGAGCAGCGCCTGAAAATCCCAACCCGACGCGACATGCAGCATCGGGAAGGGCGGAGGTGCCGGATAGAAGGCCTTGCGCGCAAGGTGCAGCATGACGGAGCTGTCCTTGCCGACCGAATAAAGCATGACCGGATTTTCGGCTTCGGCCACAACTTCGCGGAAAATGTGGATGCTCTCGGCTTCGAGACGCTCAAGGTGGGTGAGACTACGCATGGCGACGCAGCTATACGGTGCAGTGCACAATACAACCGTAATTTTGCTTTCCCAAGGACAAGCACGATGGTCTAGGTTTGGGGAGTGACTGGAGCGGGTAAGGGGAATCGAACCCCTCTACACAGCTTGGAAGGCTGGTGCATTACCACTATGCTATACCCGCTCGCGGCATAGCCAATAGGCAGGCGGCGCTAATGCCACCGTGCGCAGACAAGCGCAATCGCGAATTTGCTTTATCCTACCGCCATGTTGTCGATGAGGCGCGTCCCGCCAATACGGGCGGCGACCAAGAGGCGGGCACTGTTTCCCGATAAGCTTTCAATCGGGCTAAGCGACATGGCATCGGCGAGAACGGCGTAGTCGATACTTGTGAACCCTGCTGCGAGGAGCGCTCCTTCAAGTGTTCGAAGGGCTGTCTCGACAACACCGCCGCCTTCGATAGACCCGATCGCCTCTCTCATCGCCTTGGGAAGCGTTGCTGCCGCCTTGCGGTCTTCAGCGGAAAGGTAGCGGTTTCGGCTCGACATCGCCAAACCATCAGCTTCGCGCACCGTCGCAACGCCAATGATTTGGTGGACATGCGGACGTGTCAGATCAAGATCGCGCGCCATAGTGCGAATGACGGCGAGCTGCTGGAAATCCTTTTCACCGAAAAACGCCATATCCGGCTGCACTTGGTTGAACAGCTTGTTCACCACTGTCGCTACGCCGTCGAAGTGGCCTGGGCGATTTGCGCCACACAAACCCTCACTCACGCCGGAAACGCTAATGCTGCATGCAAACCCGGCCGGATACATGGCATCAACATCCGGCGCCCAAAGCAGCGCACACCCCTCTGCTTCGAGCATAGCGGCGTCCGTTTCCATCTGCCGGGGATAGGCATCGAGATCCTCATTGGGTCCGAATTGCGTCGGATTCACAAAGATTGAAGCGACAACATGATCGCTCGCCTCGCGAGCACGACGGACCAATGTCAGATGCCCGTCATGTAGGGCGCCCATTGTCGGAACCAGCCCGATGGTCTCGCCACCTTCGCGCAATTTGCCAATAGCCTTGCGCAGCGCTTCAAGCGTGCTTGTGGTTTGCACCGGCCTCACCCCTTTACGATTGTACGCCTGCGACACTAAACAAAGTTAATACTCTCTCACAAGCCGACGCCCTCTGTTAAGAGGCATGCTGTGATCCGATGCGAAAGGAAATCAACCCTATGACCGAAAGGCCCGCGCACCGGATAGTCTTTGCCAATGAAAAAGGCGGAACCGGCAAATCAACTACTGCCGTTCATGTCGGCGTGGCGCTCGCCTATATGGGCGCACGGGTGACGATGCTTGATCTTGATCCGCGCCAGCGCACCACGTTTCGATATCTTGAAAACCGTGTTGAGACGATGGTGAAACGCGAACTCGACCTGCCCACGCCAGCGGCCGAAGTGTTCAAGGGCAGTACGCCTGAGAAACTGCTTAAAGTCATGAAACGACTGGAGAAAGACGCCGACTTCCTGATCGTCGACAATCCGGGGCGCGATGATCCCTTTGCGCGGACTGCGGTTGAAAATGCGGACACTCTGGTTACGCCGCTTAATGACAGTTTCGTCGACTTTGACCTTATCGGACAAGTCGATGGCGACACATTCGAGGTGAAGAAGCTCTCTTTCTTCGCCGAGCTTGTCTGGGAAGCGCGCATGCGCCGTAGCCGACAAACCCTTGAAGCCAAGCGGCCCGAGATGGAGTGGATCGTTGTGCGCAACCGGACCGGTTTTGTCGAAGCGCGAAACCAAGCGCGCCTTGAGAAGGCCTTGTACGATATGGCGCAGCGTGTGGGCTTCCGCGCCGTTAAAGGACTGTCCGAGCGTGTGATTTATCGCGAGCTCTTTCCCTCAGGTCTGACATTGCTCGACAAGGGGCATTTGGGGGAACTCGGCACAAGCCACCTGGTGGCGCGCCAAGAACTGCGGACGCTGATCAAGGCGCTCAACCTGCCTGAGTTTACCAAGGCTGCAAACATGCTGGAGATCGCCTGACATGCTGCGCATTGCTCTGATCCTCGTCGTCGTTTGCATCATATTCCGCTGGGCCTTGGGGAAATGGCCGTGGGAATTGCTGAACCCCAAGCCCACCCGGGCACAGGCGCTGTTCAATGCGCGCAAACTTTTGGGCGTTGAAGAGCGGGCCTCGCGGACCGAGATCATAGCAGCGCACAAAAGGCTAATTGCGCTGGTCCATCCCGATCGTGGAGGCACCAATGCCGCCGTCCATGAGGCGAATGATGCGCGCGATTTGCTTTTAAACGAATTGCCCAATCCGGGCGTCAACGCGTCGGGCGGTCAGCCTCGCGATGACTAGGTAAGTTTCCCGAGCTATCGCACAATTGACACAAAAGCCGTCCACTTCCATCGAGTTGCTCAAGCAACCGTGAAACGCGGTTTTTCGGGCTTCTTGACCTCTCTGAGCCAGACCAATTGGGACAAAAACAATGGCACACCAGTTCGATCCGACCATTCTGCGCGAGTATGACATTCGCGGCGTCATAGGCAAAACCCTGAGCGCAGATGACGCGCGCGCCATTGGCCGCAGCTTTGGCAGCATGCTTCGCCGGTCTGGTGGCGATCTGGCTGAAGCGGGCACGAAAACGGTGGCGGTCGGCTATGACGGTCGAGTCAGTTCGCCCATGCTGGAGCATGCTCTGGTTGAAGGTTTAAGCGCTGCAGGGTGCAACGTTGTGCGGATTGGCATGGGAGCGACGCCCATGCTCTATTACGCAGAGGCCTCAGATGAACAGGTTGATGGCGGCATTCAGATAACTGGCAGCCACAATCCCCCCGATTACAACGGCTTCAAAATGGTACTTGAAGGACGCCCGTTCTTCGGGAGTGATATACAGGACCTCGGGTCCGTCGCTGCTTCTGCGGACTGGACTGACGGTGTCGGTGCGGTCTCGAAACGCGACATCCTGAGCCAGTACGTCGAGCGCATTCTCGAAGGGGTCACTGGAATAGAAGCCGGTGCGCTCGCCGATCTCCGAGTCGGTTGGGATGCTGGAAACGGCGCTGCCGGTCCCGCTCTCGAGGCTCTCGCTGCCAAGCTCCCCGGGGAGCACCATTTGCTTTTTACCGAAGTCGACGGACATTTTCCAAACCACCATCCTGATCCAACAGTGGAAGCCAATCTTGCCGATTTACGCGCGCTCGTCGCGGAGAAGCAGCTCGATTTCGGAGTAGCTTTCGATGGCGATGGGGATCGGATTGGCGCTATTGACGGCGAGGGCAGAGTGATCTGGGGCGATCAGCTTCTGATGATTTATGCCGAAGACCTGCTCAATGATCGCCCAAACGCCACGATTATCGCCGATGTGAAGGCCAGCCGCGCGCTGTTTGACCACGTTGCAGCCCATGGCGGTCAGCCGCTGATGTGGAAGACCGGACACTCGCTGATTAAGTCCAAAATGAAGGAAACAGGTTCGCCGCTCGCTGGTGAAATGAGCGGGCACGTTTTCTTCGCGGACACTTATTACGGTTTTGACGATGCGCTTTATGCCGGAGTCAGGCTGTTGGCGGCTTCGGCGCGACTCGGGAAATCAGTGACCGAGCTGAAATCAGCGATCCCCCCCATGCTCAACACGCCGGAAATGCGCTTTCAGGTGGATGAGAGCCGCAAGTTCCCGGCGATTGACGAAGTGACCGAGCGGCTCACGACCAATCCGGGTCCGGACGTGCAGGAGGTCAACGCAACCGACGGCGTGCGCGTGAACACCGCTGATGGATGGTGGCTGCTGCGCGCCTCGAACACGCAGGACGTCTTGGTTGCGCGCGCTGAGAGTGACACCGAAGAAGGGCTCGAACGTCTGATCGCGCAGATTGATGAGCAATTGGAGTTATCAGGGCTAGAGCGTGGGGAGAGCGTTGGGCACTAAAGCTCCTCGCTCGAAGGTGTCGGATACTTGGCCATGGTCCGCGCTTGGCCTTTCTGAGACGCGCGACCGTGATGCGATCCACGCCGCTTACGCTGCGCGGCGGGCTGAACTCAACAGCGCCAACATGCGGATCTCTGCCTTTGCCGAGCTGACAGAGGCGCGCGAGAAGGCTCTGTTTCTGGCCTCGGAAATGCGGCGGGAAGCGGCACGTTTGGGCGAGCCGGAGCAGGTTGCTCATGGTGTGCCGGTTTCCCCAGCGCCAGCTGCTTCGGCGATTGACCTGGCGGCAAAGGGGCAAAATCCCGAACCCGAACCCGAACCCGAACCCGAACCCGAACCCGAACCCGAACCCGAACCCGAACCCGAACCCGAACCCGAACCCGA
>JBCBMN010000168.1:0-5761 GCA_039822745.1 Pseudomonadota bacterium
CTTGCTGGGCCGGGGGCTCCCGCCGATCTATGATCGCGCCGCCTTGGCGCTGAGCGGGGATGAGCGCGCAGCAAGACTTTGCGCTTCAGCTCCAGCTCCTGCTGCGTTTCATAGGCAGGGTATATCCGGCCCGCTGCGCGCAATTTTTCGAACGCCGCTTCGTAGCGATCGAGGCGGGCCGACTGACGCTCTTCGCGGGTCCAGCCGATACCCAGCCATGAAAGGTCCGCGCGGATCGCCTCGACATATTCCTCTTTGGAACGCGCCGCATCGGTGTCGTCGATGCGCAGAACGAATTCGCCGCCCGAGTTCTGCGCCAACATCCAGTTGTGAAGCGCGGTACGGATATTGCCGACATGCAGGCGGCCTGTGGGCGATGGGGCGAAACGGGTTATGCTCATGATGTCGCCCCCGTTAGACAGCAGCGTCATCCCCCGCAAGCGGTTCAAGCAGCATGCGCCTCCGCTGCGACGAGAGCCAGCACGCCATCCCACAATCGGTGGATGCGTTCGGGCCGGATCAGGCCTGCCACATGTTCTTCGAAGCCGGGCCGGTCGCGCTGGCTTGCGCGGTCTATCAGGCTCGCGATTGTGGCTTCATCATGGGTCAAGAACTGGCAGCAAAAGCGCGACACATGAATGTTCTCGGGCCAAGTCGAGGTAATCGCCTGACTGAGCGCAAGCGCCTTTGCCGCGATGTCCACTCCGCCAAGCCGGACCGCCAATTCTGGAACGGGGTCTCGGCCGGCTCGCTCATGGAGCGCAATCAATCGCAAGGAATAGAGAAACCGCGCCGCAATTGCCCCATGGGACGAAATCCGGGGCGGCTCTTTCAATGCGGAAATGGCTAAGGCAGCGGAGGCGGCCCCTTGGGCGGAAAAGCGCGGTGTGTTGGGCATCGGGCGAAGAGGTTCCTGAAAAGTGGCGTCCGATTCACTCAATGCCATTAACGCAACTCATTCGCAATAGCGAAAAGGCAGTGCACGCACTTTCCTCGGATTCGCGATATCTGCGGTTGAATTGTATCAGAATTTTGCGAGAGTGCTTGAGGCAACAAGGGCAAAAAAGACAAAGCAGTCCGGGGGATACTCATGAAAAAGACGATCGCCGCGTTGGCGCTGGGTGCAAGCGCGCTCTCACTCAGCCTGCCATCACAGGCACTGGCGCAGTCTGACGACAAGAAGCAGGGCTCGCTCTATCTGCGCTGCGATGGTGAACCCAACAACATGACGGGGGGAGAGAGCTTTGCCCGCTTCCTGGGCGCAGTTACCCTGCTTGGCCTTTTCGCCCCTGCTCCCGAAGAGCCTGATCCCAGCAAACGACTGTTCGCCGAAGAAGGTGTCGATGCCTGCTCGCAGCTGATTGATGGCGAGAAAGCAGAGGGAAATGCGGTGCGGCGCATCCCGTTGATTCTGGCGCGGGCGCTGCATCAGATCGAAGCCAAGAACCCAGCAGCAGCGCTGGAAGATGTCGCCCGGGCGCGCGAGGAAGCGATTGCAGCAGCCCTCGTTGGCAATGCTTATTTCGATCGTACAATGGGCCTGTCCTTCACCAAGATCGAAGCCGAAGCCCACTTGCGCATGGGTAATCCCGCCCAAGCGCGCGACGTTGCACTCGCGCCGATTGACGGCATGCAATACAGCTTTGTGCCGATGGGGATCGTCAACGATTTTGGCGATTTCAATCAGGATTTCCCACCCGCAGCGGAACGCAAATTCGCCGCCAGCGCCCGAATTCTTCCGAGTTTTCTGAACACCTATGCGAGCCGGCTGGAGCAGGTAGGGCGCTTCTCTGACGCCGCACAGAAGCGCGAGGCTTTGATCGATGTGATTGAGGGTATCAATCCCGATGACATCATGTCTGGCATTTATGCGCGCTCAGCGCTCAGCTTCGCGCTGGCGGGTGAGTGGGACCGGGCCAATGAAAGGGCGGCCTTTGCCCGCGGTAACCTCGCGTCGCGCAGGGCCGAGGGTAAGCCTGAGGACGATGCAGCGCGCACGATCGAAGTGCTGGACCTCTACGATATCGTCAAACTGGCTGATGAAGGCGATGTTGCCATCGCACGCCGCAATTTTGCTGCCCGCTCGCAATGGGTCGAACCCAGCTTTGGCGCCATCATGGAAGTCAATCGCCGCCTGCGCGAAGGTGCCAGTGAGGAGGAAGTGTTCGGTTCGCTGACCAAATCACCCGATGAAATGTGGCAGCAGCGCTATGATGAAAGACTCGCGGTGAAGCTTCAGAAGGATACGGACAATGAATCGTTGTTCTCGCTCGTTCAGTCCTACGCAGATGTCAGCGATTTTGAGGGGCGCACAAAGAATACATGGCGGGTCGAGAAGAAGTCGAAGATGATGTCCAAAGAGGCCAATGATGATGGCATGTGGACCATCTTTGCCTCAGGCGACCTGTCTTCGGGCATCGATTCCATCATGCTCCACGCTGCGCTTCAGGCGAAGCAACGCGGCAATGACGGCTTCACCATGTGGTTGCGACTGCCATACCGCTATCAAGGCTATTACCTGCCTTCGAGCGGTAGCGTACGCTTCCTTAATCGCGATGATCCTCTCGCCAATGAGGTGCTCTTCATTCCGGCTGACGACGTGATCGCTGAGTTACGCGAGGTGATCCCCGATCCTGAACAACTCAAGCTGCGCAAAAATAGCCGCAAGAAGAAGAAGCGCTAAACAAAGGGCCCTGCTCGCCCAACGAGGCGTGCCTTTCATCAATTGGGGGCCCGTGGTGCCGCAGAAAAGAGAAAGCCCCGCCGAAGCGTGATGCTCCGGCGGGGCTTTTCTTTGCCAGTCTTTGACCGACTCTTATTCGGCCGCTGAGCCTTCATCGGGGGTCGGTGCACCGCCGCCCATGGCAGCCTTCATGGCTGCCTCAGACGAGATCGCATCCGCGGCGGGTTCTTCCTCAACCGCGCCTGCGGCCGCCAGAGCATCCTGCTGCTTCTTCCACTGCGCCTTAAGAGCAGCGTCGCGGCTCGAAGCGGTGACGCGCATACGGTTCATGCCCGCACCCGTGCCAGCCGGAATCAGACGACCCACGATCACGTTCTCTTTCAGACCGATGAGCGTGTCCTTCTTGCCCTCAACCGAAGCCTGCGTGAGCACACGCGTGGTCTCCTGGAACGAAGCCGCGGAGATAAAGCTGCGGGTCTGGAGCGAAGCCTTGGTGATACCGAGCAGGATTGGGTTGCCTTCAGCAGGCTCCTTACCCTTGCCCAGCTTGGCATTGTACTCGAGCATCTCAGCCAGATCGACCTGTTCGCCCGGCAGCAGAGTGGTGTCGCCACCTTTGGTAATCTCAACCTTCTGCAGCATCTGGCGAACGATCACCTCGATGTGCTTGTCGTTGATCTTCACGCCCTGCAGTCGGTAAACTTCCTGAATCTCGTTGACGAGATACTCAGCCAAAGCCTCAACGCCCAGAACCTCAAGGATGTCGTGCGGGTTGGGCGAACCGGAGATGAGCGTGTCGCCCTTCTTAACATAGTCGCCTTCCTGCACGTCGATCACCTTGGTCTTGGGGATCAGGTACTCGACCGGATCTCCTTCCTCGGGAATGATCGCAATCTTGCGCTTCGCCTTGTATTCGCGAACAAATTCAATCTTGCCCGAGATTTTGGCGATGATCGCGTTATCCTTTGGCAGGCGCGCTTCGAAGAGTTCAGCCACACGCGGAAGACCTCCGGTGATGTCACGGGTCTTGGCCGCCTCACGCGAAGCACGCGCAAGGATGTCACCTGCCGCCACTTCCTGGCCGTCTTCTACCGAAAGCGTGGTGCCCGGCGCCAACATGTAACGCTGAGCTTCGGTTTCGTCGGCATCGGTCTGACCTTCACCAAGAAGGGTGAGACGCGGACGCAGCTCCTCCTTCTTCTTGCGGCCTGTAGCGCGGTTTTCGGTAACGACACGCTGAGCGATACCGGTTGCATCATCGGTCTGCTCTTCAAGCGTCGTGCCCTCGACCAGATCCTGATACTTCACCAAACCCGATTGCTCGGTGATGATCGGCAAAGTGAACGGATCCCACTCAGCCAGACGATCGCCTTCCTTGACCTTCGCACCGTCCTCGAACTTGATGACGGTACCGTAAGGAACCTTATGCATTTCGCGCTCACGGCCCTCGGCATCGATCACCGCGATCTCACCATTACGAGCAAGCGACAGGATGTTGCCCTTCTTGTCGGTAATGGTCGGCATATCGCGCAGTTCGACCTTACCATCCGAAATCGATTCCAGATGCGAAGTTTCGTTGAGCTGCGCTGCACCACCAATGTGGAAGGTACGCATGGTCAGCTGCGTGCCCGGTTCACCAATCGACTGTGCAGCGATAACGCCAACAGCTTCACCGATGTTCACCGGAGTACCACGTGCAAGATCACGACCGTAACAGGTCCCGCAAACGCCCTGTTCAGCCTCGCAAACCAGCGGCGAACGGATCTTGGCCGACTGAACTTCGGCCTCTTCGATCACTTTCACCATCGGCTCATCAACCAGCGTGCCTGCAGCGACAATCACTTCGCCTGTCGAGGCGTTGACGATGTCCTCTGCCACGGTACGGCCCAGAATACGCTCACCCAGCGAAGCGATAACCGAACCACCCTGAACGATCGCGCGCATTTCGAGCGCGTTGGTCGTCTTGCAGTCCTCTTCGACGATCACGCAGTCTTGCGAAACGTCAACCAGACGGCGGGTGAGGTAACCGGAGTTCGCGGTCTTCAACGCGGTGTCCGCGAGGCCCTTACGAGCGCCGTGGGTCGAGTTGAAGTACTCAAGAACGTTGAGGCCTTCCTTAAAGTTCGAGATGATCGGGTTCTCGATGATCTCACCCGAAGGCTTGGCCATCAGGCCGCGCATACCGGCAAGCTGCTTCATCTGCGCTGGCGAACCACGCGCACCTGAGTGGCTCATCATGTAGATCGAGTTGATCTGGGCTTCCTTGCCTGTCTCCGGATCGATCGGGGTCGCCTTAATGCGCGCCATCATCGCGTCGGCCACTTGGTCACCACACTTGGCCCAGGCGTCGATCACCTTGTTGTACTTTTCCTGCTGGGTGATGAGGCCGTCCTGATATTGCTGCTCGTAATCGGTGACGAGCGCCTTGGTCTCGGCCACCAGACCTTCCTTGGCTTCGGGGATGATCATGTCGTCCTTACCGAAGGAAATGCCGGCCTTGAACGCATGGCGGAAGCCCAGCGTCATGATAGCATCAGCAAACAGCACCGTGTCTTTCTGACCGGTGTGACGGTAGACCTGATCGATCACGTCGCCAATCTCACGCTTGGTGAGCAGGCGGTTGATGATGTCGTAAGGCACCTTGTGGTTCTTCGGCAGACACTCGCCGATCAGCATGCGGCCCGGCGTCGTGACAAAGCGCTTCATCACCACATTGCCATCCTCATCGGCCTGCGGAACGCGGGCGAGGATCTTGGTGTGGAGCGTGACCGCCTTGGTTTCGAGCGCCTGGTGCACTTCGGCCATATCGGCAAAGCGCGGCAGCTTCTCTTCTTGGGTGCCGTCTTCGTTTTCGAGGTATTCCGGGTGCTTCTCCTGCCGCTCCATGGAGAGGTAGTAGATCCCCAGAACCATGTCCTGCGAAGGCACGATAATCGGCTTACCGTTTGCGGGCGAGAGGATGTTGTTGGTCGACATCATCAGCACGCGCGCTTCAAGCTGTGCTTCAAGGCTCAGCGGCACGTGGACCGCCATCTGGTCACCGTCAAAGTCCGCGTTGAACGCCGAGCAGACCAGCGG
>JBCBMN010000169.1:0-5688 GCA_039822745.1 Pseudomonadota bacterium
AACCCTCGTCGCAGCTGTCACCGCGGCTGGTCTGGGCACCGTGCTGAGCGGCGAAGGCCCGTTCACCGTGTTTGCGCCGACCAACGATGCTTTCGCAAAGCTGCCCGAAGGCACAGTTGAGACGCTGACCACCGAAGAGGTCGAGACGCTCACGGCGATCCTGCAATACCACGTTGTCGAAGGCGCGGTTGATGCCGCAACGCTGACCGCTGCGATCGAAGAAGCGGGTGAAGCAGGCTACACCGTCACCACAGTGGGCGGCGGAACCTTCACCGCAGCTGTTGTTGACGGCGCGGTTGTCCTGACCGATGCGGCGGGCAATACCTCGACCGTGACCAGCACCGATGTCGAAGCGTCGAACGGTCTGATCCACGTGATCGACACCGTGCTGATGCCGAAGTGATCTGGCAATTGGCTGTGACGAATTGAATGGAGGCGGGCTCTTGATCGGGCCCGCCTTTTGGCTGAAGGGAAGAGCATGATGAACCGCGCCGCTTTCGCTCTGTCATTGGCCATTCCATGTGCGTTGAGCGCCTGTGCGCAAAGCGATGGCATCGATGCCGGCGGCGCAGTCTATGATGGGATCGAGCCAACCGCTTCGATCACGCTGATGGGAACCGAACCGTTCTGGGGCTTGGAAATCAAACCCGTTGGAGAAGATCGGTACACAGCGCGCTTCACTCACCCCGAAGACATTGATGGAAGCGTGTTTGCTGCGTCTCGGTTTGCCGGGAACAACGGTCTGGGCTTTTCCGGCACGCTGGGTGAGCGCGATGTTCAGGTGGCGCTGACACCTGGTGATTGCGGCGACGGGATGAGCGATAATTCCTACCCGTTCACAGCGACGGTGGCCTTGGGCGATGCGACACTCTTCGGGTGCGCTTACACCAGCGATCAGCCCTTTACTGGTCCTGACGCGCCATGAGTAATGATCGCAGGTCATCACTGCTTGCCAAAACGGTGGTGGCAAGGGATAGTCAGGCCATAATTTAGCGCGATGACAAGGAGAGGGATCACCATGTCACACATTTCGGCTCTGCAGCCGGGTGGCTCTGCATTTGTGCGGGGCAGTTTTTCGTGAACACGGATGACGAACGTCCACCCAGTGTGGCGGATCAGGCCTACATGCGCTTTGACGATGCGCCTGAGCGCTTTCGCTTGGGCCATGCCGAAGATTATTTCTCCGGTGCCTCGGGTGTTCTGTTTGAACAGGCCATGGCGCAGACCCGCATGGCGATCTGTCTGTGCGACCCCCATCAGGACGAGGTGCCGATCGTCTTTGCCAACCGAGCCTTTCGGCGGCTGACTGGGTATTCAGAAGAGGAAATTGTCGGGCGCAATTGCCGCTTCCTGCAAGGCCCGAAAACCGATCCTGAACCCATTGCTCGCATCCGGGAAGCGATTGCGAATGAGGATGTGGTGGTGGTTGAACTTCTCAATTACCGCAAGAACGGGACGACATTCTGGAACGCCCTTCACTTAGGCCCGATCTATAATGACAAAGACGAACTCGTCTATTTCTTCGGCAGCCAGTGGGACGTGTCTGATGTCCGCGCCGCGCGCGCTGAGGAGCGCCATGCCAAAGAGATGGCGCGCGAGCTTTCGCACCGGATGAAGAACATGTTCGCCGTCATCTCAGGCATCGTCAATGTGACGGGCAGAGTGCGCGGCATTCAGGGTGAGGCGGCAGAGATCAATTCGCGCATTCAGGCTTTGGGCCGCGCTTATGAGACCACGCTGGATGATGCCTCATCCGGCAGCATTGATATCGGCGAGGCAATCCGCGCAGTATTAATGCCCTATGATCGCGATTCGGAACGTTTGTTGCTGACAGGCATTGGCGCTCGCATGCCTTTCACCATCATCTCGATCGTCGGCCTGATCTTGCATGAACTTGCCGCCAACGCGACCAAGCATGGTGCATGGTCCAGCGAGGCGGGCAAGGTGAGTGTTGACTGGAAACCGGCCGAAGATGGACGCGCACTGATCATCACGTGGACCGAAAAAGGCGGACCCGGCGTCGATGCGAAGGACATCGTCGCTGGCACCGGCACCGCAATTGTTGACCGGCTGCTTGCCACCGGGCGCGGACAGATCCAGCGCGATTGGTCAGAAACTGGCCTGACGGCGACTATTACGGTGCCCGCATGATGAGCAATGATAACTCTGAGATGCCTCGCACGGTTCTGCTGCTGGAAGATGAGCCCTTGATTCTGATGGATCTGGACTTCGCCGCTCAGGATATGGGGTGCACCGTTCTCGCCAGCAGCACCGTGGCACAGGCGCTGGAGCTGATTTCAGAGCACCATGACGCGATCACGGTCGCCGTGCTTGATGTGTCGTTGGGGGAAGGGCGGACCTGTTTCGAAGCGGCGCGCGAGCTCGACAAGCATGAAATACCCTTCATCCTGCATTCCGGAGACCTTGATCGTCATGATGAAAAGGTCCGGGAGCTTGATGCGGAACTGATTGCCAAACCGGCTCCGGCAGAAAAGGTCATTGGCGCTGCGATTGCCTATGCTCTGGGCGAAACGCTGGATGATGAGCGGATTGCGGCAGAATAGGCGGCTCGCGCTGAAACGAGCCGCCCTTTCATGATTGGCGCGGTGCCTTAATAGATACCGGGGATCTGGCTTTGCGCGGCGTTGGGTTGCGCGGGTTGCAGTATCTCGCGGCCACCGGCGCTTTGGGCCTGAAGGCCGCCACCCGAAATGGCCGTGCAGGAGCGACCGGCAAGGAAATCGAGTGCCGTGGCAACCGAGTCTTCGGCAGGATCGCCCAGCGGCTGGAAGATATTGTCACCTGCGCTGCACGTATTTGGCATCACACTTGCGAGCCCGGAATAATACTCGCCCTGACCCTGCGCATTGTTGGTCTGGAAAGTCACCGCGCGAACACGCAAGTCGCATTCACTAAGGTCAAATCCAAACTGACCAACGGGCTTGCCGAAAGTGTTGGTCCCGATAAGCGCAATGTCGGCATTGCCAAGATACGGGATCATAGAGTTGATCACGAGCTCACTTGCCGATGCCGTGCCACCGCGCCCGATAAACGCCACCTTGGTCGGAGCCACAGAGCCGATGGGTTCTAGGTCCGTGAACAAAGGATTGCCATTGGCGTCGAATTGGCCGGGTATTTGGAAGCGTGCTTGATCGCTGAATCGACGGGTTTCGTTGTTTTCAGACTGGCTGGCCCGCAGCACTGTTTCGCTCCAGATATTGCCAGTGTTGGAGCCTCTTAAGAAGTCACCTATTAAGTCCGCTATCCGCACCAGTCCACCGCCGTTATAGCGAAAGTCGATAATAAATTCGGTAATACCTTCATCGGCGAATTTTTCAAACGCGTCTTGCAACTCCCGATCCGCTGTCCCGATTATGAATGTGCGAAGATTCAGATAACCGACCTGCTTGCCGCCATCATTCAGCACAAGCGCCCCGTACCTATCTGATACCGGATCAAGCGAGAATTCGGACTTCGTCACGTCGGCGGTAATCACCGTGCCGTTGACCTGCGCAAACCGGATGGTGCGGCTTACGCCGGGCTCGCTCGGGCCAAGCGCATCGATCACCGCTTGCGGACCACCAGAGGCCATAAGAGATGAGACGGTGACGAGGTCTCCCCCCACCTCTCCGATTGCGAGCAGTTCGGTCCCGCGATCCATGCCTGAGCCGAAGCCGTTGCCAGCCTCGTAAGCTTCCAGCAGGAAGACGCGATCATTCACGGTGTCATAGGCGAGCAGGATGCCGAAGCCCGCGCTCGAACCGGAATTGATCAGCTCGTTTTCCTCTTCAATCGACGTCGCGAAGGTAAAGCCGCGATCCACGTTCTGAGCACGAGCCGGTGCGACGCGCGCATCAAGATAATCTTGCAGGTCGCTGAAGGCGTTCGCATTCACCGAATTGTCGAGCAGGTCTGGGAACAGATACCACTGGTCCAGCACAGCATCTGCAAACTCTATCTCTTGCGAAAGCGGGCAACCGCTCACACCCGTCGGTGTGGGTGTTGGCGTCGGCCCTCCTCCGGTTGGCGGAGGTGTTGTCGTCCCGTCCCCCCCGCAGGCAGCCAGAGACAATGCAAGGACAGTGGAAAGTGTGATGCGACCGGCAGACATTATGGCCAAAGCTCCAATTCAACAGGTGGGCCCAAGAAACTGCTACAAAGTTCAGCAGGTTGCAATCACGCACTCAAAAAAACCTGGCCGATTGCGCAGCACTGTCAAAAATCGCTGAAAAACGCTGATTTGGCTTCGATTTCCCGGTTTTTCCTCAGGAAAGCGTTGAAATCACGCCTCGCTGCCTCGTGCTTGGCGGGCGATCTCACTAGTTCTGACCCAAATGGACCGACTCACATCATGACAGATTTTCCTGACTGGCTTTCTTCAGCTCTCCCTCCTGCCGCGCGGCATACTGGCCTGGCGATCACTTCTCTGGGTGATAAGCGGAGCTTTGAGCGTGGCGGACTAAAGCTCACCAGTCCGGCATTCGATGCTGGTGAAGAGCTTGATCCCTGCTTTTCGGCTCAGGAAGAGGATGCCGTCGCTCCGCCGCTGGAATGGAACGCGCCTCCTCCGGGCAGTCAAGAGCTTGTCCTCATTGTCGAGGATGCGACGGATATGTCTGTGGCTCCTCGGGCTCAGTGGCTTGTCTGGGGATTGGCCGGGCAGCGCGGCAAATTGCTTGAAGGTGAGGCGCCGCCCCGCAGCGGCAAGAACGCCGTCGGCAATTCCGAATGGCTTTTGCCTGATCCACCAGAGGGCGAAACCCGCCACTACGTTTTCCAAATCTTCGCAACCGATTTGCCTCTGACGCTTATGCCCGGGGCAACGCGCGAAGAACTCATCGCCTCGATCAAGGGGTTCGTGACTTCGTGTGCGGTGCTCTACGCGCCGTTCACAGGCACGCCAGAGGACGATGAGGACTTCGACTTCGACGATGAAGACACGGAATAAACTGCCATAACCATAAGGGAGAAAT
Organism: Pseudomonadota bacterium; assembly: GCA_039822745.1. Taxonomy (GTDB): domain Bacteria; phylum Pseudomonadota; class Alphaproteobacteria; order Sphingomonadales; family Sphingomonadaceae; genus Erythrobacter. Next base: position 4,974 of record JBCBMN010000169.1, read on the forward strand.
AAAATGGCAAACGCACTTCAGACACCGGTCAAGCTTTCGGCCGAACTCGAAGCGGTTGTGGGCGCAGGCCCAATGCCGCGCACGGAAGTGACTTCGAAAGTCTGGGCTTACATCAAGGCCAACGGCCTCCAGAAGGAAAGCGACAAGCGCACGATCGTGCCTGACGCGAAGCTGGGCGCTGTGATCGGCAATGATGAGATCAACATGATGAAGATGACGGGCCAGATCTCGAAGCATCTTACCAAGGCGTAATTGACGCCATGGGATGAACCGATCAGCGGCGCGCAATTCGATAGGCACCGCGTCGCTGATCGAGTTCTTCCCCTCCCGGACAATTGAATGAGACCGGCTGCGTGGAGCGCATCTGCGGCCTTGTGTACGCTGTCCATGTGAGAGCGCCATTCGTTGCCTTTTGCGCGTCAGCCAACGCCAAAGCGCGCGCGGCCTCGCTCGGGTAAATGGGCTGGGTCAGATGGTTTTGCCCGCCGCCTTCTTTGTCGAGCAGCGTTAGATAGCCTTTTGGGTCCCGTTCATACCTGAACTCCCTTACTCGCGCCCGGCATCGGCACCTCGCCAACCCAAAGCGCGAGCCAGATCAGAACAGGTTGAAGCATCATGCGTGGCACGTGATAGGTCAGCCCCAGCCCACCATCCTCGCGCCCCATATTCATCGCAAAGTGATTGATATTCGCTGGCCACACGCACAGCGCATAGA
>JBCBMN010000170.1:0-5605 GCA_039822745.1 Pseudomonadota bacterium
TGTCAGGATTCTGCGCTCTTCGAGTTCGCGGATTGCGCCTAGGTAGATGACGCCCTTTCCCCCGCCACCTTCGAAGCACAGATATTCGACATCACGATCGGCGACCTTTTCCAGATCGAGCTCTTCGATCAGCTCAACAGGCCGAATTCTTGCCGGGAGGCGACGGGCTTCGCCTGAAAAAAAATCGCGCGGTTTCATCGTAAATCTCCTGTTTCTGGTTCGGACCAGCGCGCTTAAGACACGGGGACCGATGGTCGGGTGGCGCCTTGAGGTGCTTGCGGAGTGGTGGAACCGCGCGGAACGGTGGCGTCATAGGCTCGCAACGCACGATGGGAGCGTTGCCTTCGCTCGCGGAGTTTTTCCTGGACTTGCGGATCGCTGCGTGGCCGACGGCGCTTGCGACCGGGGCGATTGGGATCGGGCTCAAGGATCGAGCCGGGCCGTTCAAAGTCGTAGATCATGCCGTCCGATGCATCATCGACCGAGACGCCCGGACGACGAAGCTGGCGATCCAATCGGCGGTAGGACGTAGCGAGTTCGTGAACCAGGTAAGCGATCTGGTGATCCATGAAGTAGATAATGAATTCGCCCGGTGCGATCCCGACATGAGCGAAGGCATACATGCCGCGACGACGGTTCCCGCTGGTCCATTGCGCAAGGCCAATGCCCGGTCTGCGTGGCCCTGTCCTTGCGCGGCGCGACCTGTTTTGAATATCAGCGGCGGTGTGGCGCACACGGCGTCCGTTCCAATCCCTGGAGTAGCGCGGCGTTGCCCGGCCAGACCCCTCGACGCGTTCGGGCATGACGCCTGACTCCGCTTCGAGATTGCCGACAATTCCGGCTGCGGCTTCGCGGCTGTATCCATACGTGGTGACCAGCTTTGACATGACATAGACGCGGCGCTGGTCGAGGGAGATCTGCGGCCAATCCAGAAGCGCGCCGACCTTCGAAAGGCTCTGCGCGAGGATCTGGATCGCGGGATCGGGGGAATTCACCGGGAAATTGCAGTAATTGGTGCCCATTGTGCTTCCCAAGGTGGATTGCAGCCGCGCGCAGGCGAGGAAATGCGCCATGTCCCGCCTGTTGTCGGCATCATTCGTCCCGAATAGCGAGCGTGTGCGGCTGGTAGTGCGGTTGAGCGTAGTCTCGCGCTCCATGAACTCGCCCAGCATGCGCCATTCCGATGCTGTCGGCGGAACAGCGGGCAGGATTGAGCCGGCGAGTATCCGCAAGGCGCTGCGATTGCTTGATCGATAGGGTGTTCCGCTGAAAGAGCGTGCAGCATAGGCGGTGAGCGCGCGTGCAATCGCGCTGGCGGCTGCGGTCGGGCTTTGGGAGAGGGGCACAGCATCGGCGGGCGTGATGCCGGGCCTGAATGCTCCTGTCCCGTCGGTTGGCACGAGCCCGCGCCCGATCCAGTTTGCAATGATCGTCCATTCCGATGACGAAATCGGAGCCGGGATGAGCGTTGTCTGTTCCATAGTGTCCTCGTTGTGGTTGATGTTGGTTGGCGCATAGGGATTGTGATTGCGCTCCTCATGGCTTTGCGCCTGTCGCCTCCGTTTGCGTTGCCACCGCCGGGCGAACCGGATCGCTCGCAGTGGACGCACCGCCCCCCAATGTGCAGCGACACCCGTGCGGTCATCTTCGCCCATCGGGCGCGCCGACAGTTCTAGCAGTCTGCGAATGACTTTCTGGGAGGCATCCGGCGCTGCTTCGAGCATCAGGGCGACAAGGCCCGAGACATATGGGGCCGCCATCGAGGTGCCGCTTTTGCGAGTGGCCTCTTCGTGTGAGTTTGTGCGGCCTGGAATGGCGGATCGGGCGGCGAGGATTTTGACGCCGGGCGCAGCGATCATGGGAAGATCACGGCCATCACGCGACGGACCCGCGCTCGAAAAGCTGGCCATGCGGGGCGGTCGACGATCGTTGTGCGCTGCGACCTGGATGGCATTGCGGGCGTGGGCGATTGTCCCGCAAGTCACTGCATCGCTGACAGGGCCGCGCGTGAAGCGTGGCTGCCTTGTCCCGCCGATCCTTTCGATCCACGCATGCCAACGACCATCAGAGACATCCTCTCCGGTCACCGTCACGCTCCACTGGCCGGTCGGCGCTCCGCGATAGAGGAATATGTCGATATGGTTGTCTGCATTGCCCGGATCGCCGATGCGCGCATAGGCTCTTCCGACCAGTCCGCCGTCAAGGTTACGGATTTCCTTGCGATCTCCGGGCGCGAGGCGAAGGCTGATTTCGGCCTTTGGATCCTTGATCTCGACGCGAGCTGCATCGGCGCCCGGATACCAGATTTCCAGTTCCGACCCGACGCGCGAGGTGTTGTAGACTTGCCAACCGAGCCTCGTGCTCGCGCCCTCTCGCAAGGTGCCCGAGGCATGGATGGAGCGGCCAAAATAGTTGCCCGCGCTTTGGACCAGGAACAGCCCTTTGCGCCGCGTCAAAAGGGTGTCAATCGCCTGTTCGGCCAGCGTCGATCCGTCATGCGGCCCGCCATGTCGTCCCATGGAGATGTTGATCACGCATGGCCTGTCTCCGGCTTCGCGTGTGATGAAATCAATCGCTTCGAGGACCCCGACGGAATCTCCAAAATTGTGCAATCCCCCTGTGTCGCCGGATGCGACATGGACGAAGATGATATCGGCCTTCGGAGCCATTCCGCGCGGGGCGATGCCGCTACCATTGCCCGCTGCGATATCAAGCACATGCGTGCCATGGGCACCTTTGCGCGCGGCTTTGCGGCCTTCAGGCGCAGGATGGTAATCCAGCGCTTCGTATGGGTTGTTTCGGCCCAGCGCCTCGTTGATGGCGTCGCGCTCAAAAACGCGGCCCCGGTCGTAAGGCGAAACGGATTGATCGCCCCCGGGATCGGGACGCTGATCCCACAGTTTGAGAAGGCGGGTGGTGCCGTCGGAATTGCGAAACGCCTTGTGAGCGAAGTCGCAGCCGTAATCGACCACGCCGATCACGACGCCGCGCCCGGTTTCCCGCGCGCGAGGTCTACGGCGCTTGGCGCTTTCGGATCGTTCTGTAGCGTCTGTGAATGAAGCGGTAGCGTATTCGCTGTCTCCAGTGGAACCGCATGTACAGGTGTCATTGTTCAGCCTACGCGATGCTTTCAGGCTGCGTGTCGAGGGATGCTGCCGGACCGCGATGATATCGCCGCGCTTCATGCGGCAGGTGGCGATGTCGCCAAAGCGGCTCACGATGCGCACCTGTTCGGGGGGAGCGCGGTTCGGCCACAGGCGGATGATAGCATCGATTTCTGCCTCGTCATCGCCTCGGGCGAGCTCCTCGAACAATTGGGGATCCATGCGTGTCGCCACGGGACGCTCGCTTCCTCGCTTGATGAATTGGAAAGGGCAGGGGGCCGCGATGATCGCGCATCACTGGCCCCCGACCGGTTTGCGTGGCCTGCCTTCGTTACTTTGGCTTGGCCGTGCGTTTGGGAGAGGCCTTCTGATCCGGTTTTGGCGCGGGTGGAGGAGGACTGGCATCCTTCACCGCACCCGCCACGGCCTGAGCGCCCTGGTTATCATCAGAGGCGGCCTGATCGCAGCTGCCTTTGCCTTGGTCCGAACCGCCATCGTCACCTTTGCCGTCATCTGACGGCTCCGGGTCAGGTGCTGGCTCGTCCGCGGCATCTGCAGCAGGCTCTGGTTCCGGCTCTTGCTCGTCGGCAGCCCGGCGCGCGAAGATCTCCGAGAAGACAATGCCGTTCACGAGATTGCCCTCCGAGAAAGCGGCTCCCAGAAGAGCAGCTTTCAGAGCCTCATTTCGCGGCAGGTTCTTGCGCGTGGCTATGACATAGCCGGGAATGAAGCTGGTGAATTCCATCTCACCCTCCTCAATTGTTGAGGCCGCCGGCCAGGACCAGCAGCATGAGCGGATTGCTCATCAAATTGCCGGAACCACCGCCGCTCGAGCTTGTCAGAAGCGGAAGAAGCTTGATCAGCTGGTCACCCTTTTCGTCGAGCTCGACCTCGGTGATGTTGCCGTCCTTGTCCTGGGTTACCTTGGAAACCTCGTAGGTCTTCTTCCCGCTATCGAGCAGCGTCATCAACAGCGCCATTTGCTGCTGTTGCTCCATACCCTTGCGGATCGTTGCAATCTCGCTGCCTTGCTTGCGGTTTATGCGATTGGCCGTGTTGATACGGGAGGCGTTGGTCGAAATCCGGCTGCGGTTGGCGTTGATCCGTCCCGTGTTGCGGGCAATGTCCTTGCCTACCTCTTTCAGCGATGCCTTGAGCTGGGTCTGTTTGACATAGCCTTTCAGCTGCCGCTGGAAGTACTGCCTGTTCCTCATGAGAGGGGCTCTCATCCGTGCGTCGCGTTTGCGGCGACGTGCGTCACGGCGCCTCTTGCGCCGGTTGCGGATGCGACGGATGAACTCGGCATCGCTTTCACCTTCATACATCTCAAGGTCTTCGTCCATTTCGAGCTCTTCGTCGCCGAGATCGTAAGGATCTTCGCTCTCGTAGAACTCGATATCGTCAAAGTCGGGATCATCGTCGTCATCCAGCAGATCATCCATTGGAAAATCGAATTCGACGTCCTCGGTATCCGGCGCATAGTGCGCATCATAAGTCTCAGTATTCATCATCTTACTCCTTTGCTAATTTGATGAATGCGGGTTGGCGCGGCGCGGACGGCGAGCTCGCTCTCGGTTCACGCGTTCCAGCGCCGGACGCACAAAGAATGCGAAGTTTTCGCGTTGGGGGAGGAAAGCGCCGGGCGCTCCGGTGCCTGCGCAGTCGACGCAATCCTCGTCGGCGCCGAAGCAGGTTGGGCAGGCGCCGATTGCCTCGGCGATATCGTGTAGCAGGGCTTGTTGTGCCCGGACCTGCTGGACAAGCGCGCCGACCTCTTCCATTTCAGCGCCGGTATCCTCGATGAAAGCGTCTTCCTGATCGACTTCTTCCGCGTCGATGGTCGGCTGCGCCAAGAGCATTTCAAGCAGCTGTTTGCGGCTTTCGGGCATGCCGTCCTTTTCAAGGGCCGCACGCACCAGTGCTTCCGGATCAGCGTTTTGCGAGAGTTCGATGAGTTGAGCGATGTCGGTCATTGGGCGGACTCCCAATCCGAGTGTTCGCCCTCTTGCTCGTCGGGGTCCGCTTCATCCCATTCGAGATCGCGGTCCCATTCGTCATCATCGACCCAATCGTCCCTGCCATCGTCGCTGTGCCACAGGTCTTCCGCTTGATCGCCGTAAGCCTCTGCACCTTCGGCAATTGCATCATGCGTGGTGCCGAACATGTCGAAGCCATCGCCCGATTCCTCGGCGAAGTGTTCGTCTGAGTGCGAATAGTCTGCGTCATCAAAGTGCCCAATAATCGCCTGTCCGAAGGGATGATCAGCCTCTGTTGCCGCATAAAGCTCCTGGATCACCTCTTCATCGGTGATGCCCAGATGTTCGGTGTACTCGTCATCGTAACCGCCTGAGTATTGGGTGCCCATCGCGACGCTTGCGAGCTGCTGTGCGGGGACGGCATAATTGCCGACTTGGATCTGGTTTCGGCCCATGACCCCCATCGCAAGCGACAGGATTGCGTTGATCACTTCGGGTCGGGCGAGCAATTGCATGACCGCCTGA
>JBCBMN010000171.1:0-5584 GCA_039822745.1 Pseudomonadota bacterium
CGGCACGCAACGGTTTCCAATGAGCCGTTCCATGATGTGGAGAGCATCGTTGTAGAGACTGATGGTTGGCAGTTCCCACTGATCCATCTAGACTTTGAAACATGCAACATGGCCATACCGCGCTGGGTGGGGACGAGGCCATATCAGCAAGTACCATTTCAGTTCTCGGCCCATGTTCAATCTGAAGATGGGCAGGTAACGCACCACGAATTTCTAGACCTAAGCGGCAACGATCCTCGGCAAGCTTGTGCGGCCGCTCTAGCGAAACTGCCAGCGCAAGGCGCGGTGGTGGCATGGAACGCCTCCTTCGAGCGCCGGTGCCTTAGAGAGCTTGCTGAAGCTGCTCCTGATCATGCAGAGCGCTTGTCGAGTTTGGCTGATCGCCTAGTTGACCTGAAGGTCGTGGCTGAAAAGCACTATTATCATCGCGACCAACGGGGCAGTTGGTCGATCAAGAGCGTGTTGCCAACCTTGGCGAACGAACTCGACTATGGCGCTCTCGAGGTAAAGAGTGGGGGAGAAGCGGTCTCAGCTTACGATGAGGCCATTTCCAGCGAGACTTCCGACGGAAGACGTGAAGCGATAGCTGACGCCCTGAAGTCCTACTGCGCGCGAGACACTTGGGCCATGGTGGTTCTGCTGAGAAAACTAAGAGGTTCTTCAATCGTCGCTGTCCCGCCTGTTTAAATTGTAATTCGGAACCCTTCATCTGCATCGAAACCAAGCAGGGCTTTTTAGAATTGCAGCCAATAGGGCATCATTAAATCCCCCGATCAAGCGCTTTGCTCTTAGTCCGCTCCAGTTCTTTGCCCTCTTTGCTCTCGCCCATAGCCTGCTGCTGAACATCGGCGCCCTTGGTTGCTGCTGCCTTTAGGCGCGATGTCACCTCGAGCGCTGAGGCTTTCTCGCCCTTGTTTCGAGCAACTGCTGCAGTCAGACTTTGCGTGTTGTCCAACACCAAAGTCAGATGATCGCGCAGCCGGGTTACGGTCACCAAGAATGTCTTCTGGTTCGACAGATTGCGCTCGCGACTGTCCATGACGGCAATCCCGCGATCAGAGGTAAGGCCCTGCGCCATATGAGCATTGAGCGCATAGGCCAGATCGATGCGCTTGAGCATCGGATCGTCTTTCCCAAGCGTAACCTCCTCACCCTTAGATGTCTCAATGGTCACCTTGCCCTTGTCTATCGCAATCACTTTTGCTCGATCGGCGTTGAACAGTCCGCGCTTATGGTCGTTGCGCGTCCAGCGAATTTTGTCGCCTTTGTGAATTTCGAGCTTTCGGTCTTTGAAAAGAGCCAGACTGTCATTGGCCTTGGCAGCCCTTAGTCGCGCAGGATCAAAGCTGAATGCCTTTCCGCGAGCATTTTGTAGCGTGACCCTTTTGCGCTTCGGATCGCTGCCTACGACGCGATATTGTCCCGGCATAAGGCCAAGTGCCTTTTGCCTCCTTGAAACCTCCAGAATGCGACCTATCTTGTAGGCTGCGATATGGCGCAGCTCTTCATGCGTGGTGTTCACACGGTCGAGCACCGTCAACTGAACCTTCTCCGGCCCGATCTGACCGCTTGCAATAAGACCTGTCTGCACTGCCTCATTGACAGCAGAACGAATACGGCGTCCCGACGCATAAATAGATGTGCGCTCGCGGTCTTCTGGCTTCAGCGAAAGCCACTGCTCGGCCGCTACGATCGCGCCATCGCCCTTATCCTCAATCGTATGGCTCTTAAGCTTGGAAAGGGCGGTTCGCACATCACCTTTCTGCGCAGCGGCTTGGGCCTCGTGAACAATGGGATCACGAGCACGCAGATTGGTGGTCATATTGGCCTGCGCAATGCCGGCCTTTTGCAGGAGCGCGAAGGGCTTACCTGCATCGACAGCGCCGAGCTGTTTGCGATCACCCATAAGGACCAGCCGATGGACACCGGCCAGATTGGCGAGCTTCACGAGCTTTTCCTTGTCGCTGTTGGCGACCATCGATGCCTCGTCCAGAATAAGCACGCTGCCTCCAAGCGCTTGCTTGGCTTCAGATTTAAGAGTGCGACTGGCAGGATCATCCAGAAGAGGCTTCCAGCCACCCAGGAAACGAGCAAGCGTTTGGGATTCAATTCCTGTGTCGCGCTCCAGCATCTGAACGAGGGTGTTCTGGATCGCGAGGCCGATGACGGGGCGCCCCTCTTCACCAAGCACTTTGGCGACAGGCGCAAGCACGCTGCTCTTTCCAGCGCCTGCCACACCTTGGACCGCGACCGTTCGATCCGATGAAGTCAGGATCAGACGTGCGGCGGAGAGCTGCCCCTCATTCAGTCTAAACCCGTGCCCTATTTCGGCTGAGGCCTGGACACGGGTCTCAGCCTCCTCACCGCGCAGATCGGGCTTAACTTCTCCTTTTCCTGTTTCAACCGCGGCGATGATCCGTTGCTCGGTCTCAATCGCTTCGCGTGAAGCGAGCCAGCCTTTGTGCTCGCCGCGTCCGACTACAAGATGCCCGGAATTAATGAGCGCGCGGGTCCGCGTTTCGATTGCTCCGATCGTTGTTGGCAGCCCAAAATCGAGAGCCGCCTTGTAGAGCGCTTCGCGTTCAAATGCGGCCTCGCGCTGCGACAAATGGCGCACGGCTGAGGCAACGGCCTGCGCGGCTGCAATCGTCTGCTTGCCCTGTTTAAGCACCGATGATGGCACTAATGGATCTTGTACTTCCCCTCGAACATGGCTCGCAAACTTCGCAAGCCAAGCGCGGCCCCGTTCAACCAGCGTCGCAAAGCCTGAGTGTGGTTTCTCCGGCATGATGGGGCGCAATCTCGCGCGCTCGACGATAGGATTTAGATCGAGCCCAATGGACTGCGCTGTCTCTTGCCACATGCCGCCAAGCGTATCGCGATCCTCGATCGGCGCTTTCGCTGAACGGGTGTCGAGCGCAGCGATCCGCCCGGCTTCAAGCCCTGGGCCTTGCCTCGCTGCGAGCACTTCTTTGCGTCTCGAAGAGAAGGCCATGACATCCTCTCGTGAAATCCCGCGCGCTTCAAAATTGCCATGCTTGAGAATTGGTCCGGTTTCATAGCCGAGCTTTTCAACCTCCACACGAAAGCGCGCCATCGCGATAGAATTGAGCGTGGTGTTAAGCTGCCAAAGCCGGTCGTTCTTGAGCGTTCGCCATTTGCCATCCTTGCCTTGGGTCACATTGGCAATGACCGCGTGGAAGTGCAGATTGGGCTCTTGGTTGCGATTGGTGTCGTGCTGAAAAAGTCCAATAGCGAGATTGCCTGTTTTCTGGGTCTGCACCTTACCTTTGGCCATGATGCGGGTTTCAGAGACGTTTTTCTCTGCCCATTGAAGCGCTTCTACGACAGCCTCGCGGTAGGCGGTGATGATACGCTCGTCCTTGCCAACGAGCGCCAGGAGCGACCAGCTCTTGGGCACGGAAAATGTGAGATCGGTGCCCGGCCTATGAGCTTGGCCTTGGTTCCCGACTTGCGTTCCATCCGGAAGCTCACCGCGCAGCAGAACATCAAAGGCTTTGGCTTCTACCTTGCCTTCCAAGCCAAGCCGTTTGGCCCCTTCTCCGAGCCATTCGCCCGAGCGATCCGCATCAGCCTTGGCGTAGTAATTGTCAGACGCAAAATAGTTGGCCGCCGCTGACGAAGAGCGGACATTGGCAACAGAGAGCATGGGCAGGCCTCATATAATCCAGCCCCTCAATGCTCCCCGTTCATCGCCTTCACATCTCTGCGTCAAAGTCTCCGAGATCGTGACCATATTCCTCACGCGCCGCCCCGCCAAGGAGTGCGCGCTGTTGTTCCTCCTGAAGCGCCTTGTCCGTCTTGGCGCGCTCATCGCCTTCGCGCTGTGCAGCCTCGGGATCGGGTCGATCGCTGCGAGAGGGAGCCTGTTTGGAAGCGTCTGCCACACGCTCCTCACTCTTCCGTTCTTGCAATGGCAGCTCGCCTTGCGACCTTACTTGAGCGGCTGCTTCTTTACCTTCGAGCGGAGCTTCGACGGCTTCTTTAAGGTTTGATTTGGAGCGAGACTTAAAACGCTCTCCCTTGCCATTCTTGGCTCTCTTACCGCGCACTCGAGGCTTGCCTTTGCGCTGCTTGGTTGGTTCGTTCTTCTGGTCCTCGGCTTCCTTCATCTTGAGCGGATCGCCTTCATCACCGCCATCCGACGCGGCTCCTTCAGAACTCTCGTCATTGCCGTTCGGAGCGTCCGTCTTGGAGTTTGCCGGTGGTCCTTCAGCGTCCTCGCGCGGAATGAATCCTTCGACCAAGCGCGGCCAATCTTGAGGCTGCAAAGAAATAGGGGCAGCCGGAAATCCATCCGGGAACTTGATAAAGCCTTCAAGGCTGGGAAGGCCCATAAATTCATCGGGCAGAAGCAGCGGGACAACCTGCCGACGCGGGGTCAGGCTGACCGCATCGCGCGCATTATTGTAGCCATAGCTGTAGCCTTCTTCCATTTCGCGCACCTCGCGGTGACCAATGATATCGGAGCACCATGTGGCGGTCTCTCGGTCGGCGGTCGCAAGGATCAGTTTGGTCCTCGCAAGCGAGGACAAGGTCATCGCCATGTTCTCGCCATAGACCTCTTTAAGCTTAGCGAAGGTGTGGACGCCTGTGACGATAGCGCCGCCAAAGTTGCGCGCGGTTTGTAGACCTTTCTCAAGCGAGGGCAGGCGATGCAATGCGCCCAGCTCATCGATCAGAAACCACAGCTTCAGATCGCGCGTGCGGCGCCCCGTCATGAGCGTATTGATCGCGGTATCGATCCAAAGTGTCAGCAGTTGCGAGAGCACGCTCATGTCGACATAGCGTGCGGACAAGAACAGAAAGGAGCCCGGCTTACCTTCACCGTTGACCCATTGGCGTACCGAAAAGGCCTCCCCTGTCTGGGGCAGCATCTGCATCGCTTTGGCGTTCACATTGAAAACCGCGCGCACCGATTCCGCCATGCGAGCAGCAGCCGGCGTGCTGATCGGTCCGGCCATAGTGTCTTCAACCAGGCGGTGTAGATCGGACAGATCTGCATTCATCAGTTCATCGGCAAGCGACGCATTACTGCCGCGCCCAGCCTCCTTCAATTTCATGCATGTTTCGACAAAGAGAGTGCGAGCGGCGAGCACCCAGAACTGTTCGGAGCCGCCGCCATCATGGGGCACAAGGGACTCCGCTGCTGAATGGAACTCTGCCCTGGAAGTGCAATCATCGAAGACGCTCCAGCTAGGACAGCGCGTATCCAAAGGGTTCAAAATGATGTCGCGCCCAGGATCAAAGAAGGTCTCGATAAAGGCGCCGGTCAGGTCAAAGATGACCGCGCGTTCGCCCCTTTGCCTGATCTCGGATAGAAGCTCGAAGAGAGCGACGGTCTTGCCCGTGCCAGTTGTGCCGACCAGCATGGTGTGGCTTTGCTCTTTGCGCCATGGCCAGCTTACGCCTGCCAGATGTGCAGGGGTATAAAGCCCTGCTGAAGCGAGCGCGCTCTTGCCTGCAAGCCGCCATTTCCAACCCAAGTTGCTGCCATATTCGCGGGCGCGCTCGCTCCGATTGTGATCATCAATTTCACCTTCCAGTTCAGCCAGACTGGCAA
>JBCBMN010000172.1:0-5509 GCA_039822745.1 Pseudomonadota bacterium
TCAGACCGTAGAGATATTGGTCGGAAACCGCAGAGCCATCGGTATCTCCAAAGCCCATTTGCCCGCCCACGATCACCAGCGTGCCGACAAAGCCCAAAATACTGGCAAGGTATGCGCTGCGGCGGATTTCCTCTCCCAACAGAACCCGCGCGAAATAGAGCGCAACAATCGGAGCGATAAAACTGATCGCGATGGCTTCGGCGAGTGGCATAGTGGTGATCGCGTAGAAGAAACTCAGCGCCATAAAGGCCGAGATAATGCCGCGCTCGGTATGCAGTTTGAGAGCTGAAACGCTGGGCCAGCTGCGTCGCCGTACCAACCAGACTGGCGCAATGATCGCTGCACCGATCAGGGCGCGCAGAACGGTGACGCTATAAGCGCCCGAGACAAGCGCGGCCTCTTTCATGAAAGCATCCATCAGCGACAGGAACCCTACGCCCGCAGCCGCCGCAGCAAAGGGAGCAAGGCGATTGAGGGGGGTGTCGGCTGCGATCATGGTCCGCAGGCCCTTAGGCGTAAGGCAAGGAGGCGTCACCTCCCATCTGTTGAGGGCCTCATCCTTTGCCATGAGCGCCTATGCCGGGTTCATCGCAGCGAAAGCGATCATGGTTGATAGACAGGGGTGAGCAGGGGTATGCTTACATCCGGAGCAGGGGTGGCTGCGTAGGCGCAGCCCGGACAAGGCTAAAGAGGCGACAATGCACACATTTACTGGCGAACGGGCAGGCAAGCATCGCTCGGGCAGCTGGAAACAGCTTATCCTGGGCGCAGGAGGAGCACTTGTTTTAACGTCTGTTTCCGCAACGGCTCAGGAAACGCAGCAAGTTGCCGAAGAGACCACACCGGTCGAGACACCGGCCAAAACGATGGCTGCACAGCCCGAAAATCTGTTGCCCTCATCGCTCCAGCCCGCCCCAAGCGATGGCGAACAGCTAGAGCAGACAGAGCAGACAGAGCAGGACGCCCAGAGCTTTGACGAAGCCTTCCCGGTCATGATCTCCAATCCGGTGGATCAGGCCGATCTGACGCCCGCCGGTCCCGCAGTTGAGCCTTGGACAATCGAAGCGGCTCAGGCCTTGATCGGCTTTATCGAAGGGATTGATGCTGAAGGCCTCGACCCGGCGGATTACGATTTGCAGGCGCTGCGGGTCTCTGTCCAATCCGGCCCCAGCGTTGAGCTGGATCGGCTGGCTTCCAAGAACTTTGTCTGGCTGGTCGAGGATATTCGTGACGGCCGCACCCCGATGAAAGCGCGCACGCAATGGTTTGTCGTTGATCCTGATCGAGATCGCTACCGCACGCGCGATCTGCTCTCCAAGGCGACTGTGTCTGGTGATGTGGCGGGCGTGCTGAGCGACCTTCACCCGGTTCACGCTGACTACGTAGCCTTGCGGGATGAATTGGCTGTCACGGCGCCCGAGGATGAAGCGAAGAGTAAACTGATCCGCGCCAATATGGACCGCTGGCGCTGGCTGCCGCGCGATCTGGGCACCATTCACCTCATCACCAATGTGCCGGAATTCCAGCTGCGTCTGCGCGCCGGAGCAAAGACCTTCGATTACAAGACGATTGTCGGCAAGCCGGGGCGCACTGCGACGCCGCAATTGTCAGAGGACGTCTCGGGCGTGGTGTTCAACCCGACCTGGACCGTGCCGCAATCCATCGTCAAAGGCGAAGGCCTGGGCGAGCGTGTTCTCAACGATCCGGTCTATGCCAAGAAGAACGGCTATAAGGCGACCAAAGGGGCAAATGGCTGGGTCACCGTGGTCCAGCAACCGGGGCCGGGCAATTCGCTGGGCGTTATGAAACTGGAAATGCCCAATCCGCATGCGATCTTCTTCCACGACACGCCAACCCGCTGGATGTTTACCAAGAACATGCGTGCATTGAGCCATGGCTGCATCCGCACGGAGAAAGCGCTGGAAGTGGCCATGTTGATTGCGATCCTGGGCAAAGGCGCGACCAAGGATGAGGTTGTCGAAATCTCGACCTCGGGCAAATATACCAAGGTGATGCTGCGCGAGGACAAGACAATCCCGGCCTACATCACCTATTTCACCATGGGCACGAACCTTGAAGGCGAGTTGACCACCTTCAGGGACATATACGATCGCGATGCGCCAGTGCTCGCCAGCCTTGATCAGCCGCGGCAGGAAAACCGTGCCACGGTGAGCGATGATGAAGTGATCGTGATTGAAAACAACCCGCTCGCCGGCGGATAAGCTCGCAAGCGCTAGAACGCTCCCGGCACGTAGCGCTGCGTGAGCGTTGGCCGCTTTGGCTGCAACGCTTCCAGATCGCCGCGCATCGCGATGCTGCCATCTTCCTGCAGTCCGATCGAGTCAGCAAACAGCAACCGGCCGCCGGACAATTCGTTAAGCGCTACCCGAAAGTCTTCCTCTCCCATGGCGAAGCAGCCATTCGAACGGCCCATCCGCCCCCAGCGCGCCAGATGTTCAGGCTCGGCATATTTGGCGCGGTGCATGACGATGTAGCGGCGCAGGGCGGCTTCATTGGTGGGGTCCAGCCCGCCCAAGCGCACCGAAGTGCCATAGCGGCCCTGATACCATTCCCATGTCACATAGGCCCCGCGCGATGTCGCGTTAGAGCCTACGGCATTGGAGAAATTGTTGAGCCAGCCATCATGCTCGGGATCGGAACCCGCGCCGTGGCTGACATGGAAGCTGCGCACTTCCTGCAGGCCCAGATTGACGAAGTGGAACCTCTTATGCGCGGAATGCAGGCCGTAATCGGCAATCCCGACAATATCGCGCTTCCAGATGGCATCACCGGCGCGCGCCAGTTCGTCGCTGGCAATCTTGAACAGCGCCCGGTCGCGTGCAGAGCCCTTGGCCGGCTGTGCCGCCAGACGGACAGGCGGAACCAGCGCAGCGCCCGCTGCCACTGTTGCTTTAAGAAGATCGCGTCGCTTCATCGCTCTATCCTACTACACGATTGGTAGCGCGCAAGTGAACGCCTTGGTTCCCGTCCTGCGTATCAATTCGCTTTCCAGCCCGGTTCGGACGTTTCGTGAATGGCCTTAGCAGCCATGCCCAGCTTCATGACGCCGGGCATGTTAGATTTGATCACATCGCCGATTCCCGCCAGCTTCATCAGGCGCGCATCGCCTTCTTCCATCATGCGCGCAACGGCGGGACCGGTGGGGTGCAGACGGCTCTTGGCATTCCAGGCGTTGACCTTCTCATTGCCGGCAAGGATCGCGGTGCTGATCAGATTGCTGAGCACGGCATAGGGATAGGTCGCCGTGCTGTCTGTCAGCGGTGCTGTCGGGCAGAGCGCGTTCTTTTCTTCGTCGGTCTCGAAATTGGCCTCGATAAAGGCTGCGAGCGCTGCGCTGTAAGGCACGAAGGGCGCCTGCACGATCTGGAGTGTAATCGTATCGCCGTCAAAGAAGGGCTTGGTCTCATCGCGAACCGAGAAGGGCACGGCGGTTGCGGTGCAATTGATGAAAAGCGTCTTTTCGGGAAGCGTCACCGTCTCCGAGGCAAAGTGCATCGCGCCCGCTTCGATCTTCGTGACATGGCCCTGACGATAGACGCTGGTGATCTGACGCAGCAGTTCCACTTCACCCTCCGAGATCACGGCGAAGTGGAACATTTTGGGCATGACGCTCTCATCCAGCCTCAGCATCGTGCCGCGCTTGCCCAGTTCCTCGAACATTTCCTCGCCGGTCTCGGCTCCGTTTGCTGCTTCGACAAGGTCGGTCTGGAACTTTATGAGCCCCTCGATTTCGTGGTAGGCGGGTTGCAGCAGTTTGCGGTTGAACATCCAGCTGTCGCGCGGGCGGACCCATCCGATCTTGTCAGCGGGCACACCTGCTTCAAGCAGCCAGACGCCGGTGTCCATCGCGGTCTTCCCGCCGCCGATGATGACGTAATTGTCGGGAAGATCCGAAGTGTCCTTCCAAAGCGCTGGCAGGTCGCCAGGAATGGCAAAGCGCGTACCTTCTGCAATCTCGAAAGCCGGAGTGTGCGTGGAGGGCACGGAGGTCTTGAAGAAGGTTCCGTCAACCAGCTTGCGCTTGACCGTGATGGCGTGTTCTTCACCTGACAGAATGCCTTTGGCAGTGTGCAGCTTTCCCTCGCCGCTGACATATTCGGTCATTGGATGATAATCGACGCGCCCGCTGGGGATCAGGCGGTCATTCATCAGCTTGCTGTAATAGGCGAGGATCTCTGCATGCGGAGCGAGCGGGAACATGCCGGCATTGTGCCCGGTGGTGTCGCGCCGGTCCGGGCACAGCTCCATCGAGTTGACCCCGTAAGTTGCGCTCGGCTGGTGCAGCGCCACAAAAGGATAGGCATCGTTCCAGTGGCCGCCGGGCTTTGCATGCTTGTCGATGATCGTGATCCGGCAATCCGGGTCCTCATCCAGCAGCGTATCAACGAAAGCGAGGCCAACGGCGCCAGCGCCAATGATGAGGTAATCGGTTTCGAGGTTAGCCATGTCCGGGATGCTCCTGTGGGATCGAGACCCGCGCCCTAGCACTCTCGGATCGTCTGCGGGAGGGGGCGTACTTGGGGAGGTTCAAATTGTGCATTGGCTCTGGCCATAGCCAGCATGGAGCGGGCGTGCCGCGATGCCACTTCGCGTTGGTCATCGCCATATCCGCCGCCAAGCGCTGAGGCGATGGGAAGTCTGCGCCCACGCGCCTCTTCAATCATAAAGCGGTCGCGCTGGAGCAGTCCTTCATCGCTGAGTGCGAGGCGTCCAAGCTTGTCATGCACATGCGGGTCAACGCCTGCCTGATAGAACACAAAGTCGGGGCTGATGTCATCGAGCGCGCGTGGCAGGGTTTCCGCGAGCACCTTCATATATCCCGCGTCATCGACAGCGTCTGGCAATCCGATGTCGATATCAGAGCGCGCCTTTCGCACGGGGAAGTTCTTCTCGGCATGGATTGAGAGCGTGATGATGTCTTCGCGCCCTGCGGTAAGGCTGGCCGTGCCGTCGCCCTGATGCACATCGAGATCGACGATCAGGATGCGCTTGGCATCCCTTTCGGCAATCAGGCGGTTGGAGGCGACAGCGAGATCGTTGAACACGCAATAGCCCGCGCCTGTATCGGCCAGAGCGTGATGGCTGCCCGCTGCGCTGTTGGCGGCAAAGCCGTGGCGTTTGGCGAGCTGTGCGGCGAGCCAAGTCCCTCCATTGGTATGCCGCACACGGTCGCGAATGCGAGTGGTGACGGGGAAGCCAATGCGCCGCTCCTTGTCACGCGGGACTTGGGCGCAGAACACCTCATCGACGTAAGAGGGATCATGCACCGCCTCGAGCCATTCGCGCGGCATGGGGTCGGGCGCGTGCTCGGCGATCGGCTCGCCGCCATTGGCTGCCTGTGCGCGCAGTTCCTCCATGACGAGGTAGTATTTGTCGTCCATCACGCTGATTACATGGCGCCGCGCCCGGCGCGCGGGACGTTCAAGTTCGACAAATACTACCTCGTCATGGAGGAACTGCGCGCACAGGCAGCCAATGGCGGCGAGCC
>JBCBMN010000173.1:0-5345 GCA_039822745.1 Pseudomonadota bacterium
AGAACCTGCTTCAATTCGCCAAATTCGAAGTTGCTCCCCGGGCGGCAAGCGGGCAAATCCACGTCGTCGAGATGGACGCAGCCAGTATCGACGCAATCAACCAGTGGCCCTGGTCACGCGAGCATTATGCCAAGGTGATCGAACAGCTGCACTCTGCCGACGTCCAATCGATCAGCTTTGATGTCGATTTCTCAAGCGCTTCGACCGAAGTGGGCGACCGCGAATTTGCTCTGTCACTGAGCGTCATCGATACGCCGGTTATCCTGCCCACCTTCTCGCAGGCAGCAAGCTTTGGAGAGACGCGAAAACTGGACTCGCTTCCGATTGGCCGGTTTCGCGAACACACGCAGCTCGCATCGGTCTCGATCGCGCATGACGCGGATGGCTTTGTTCGCAGGATGCCGCTCGGGACGATTACATCCGGGGTACCGCGCCCCTCCCTTTCAGCCTTCGTCGCGCAACGCTCTGGCTTAGCCGGAGAGAGCTATCCGATAGACTTTGCTATCGATCCCAACACTATTCCGCGCCACAGCTTCATTGACATTGAGCGCGGCGATTTCGACCGGAGCGCCCTCGCGGGAAAGGACGTCCTGATCGGCGCAACAGCGATTGAGGTGTTCGACCGCTACGCTGTGCCAAGCCACGGCGTCATCCCCGGCGTAGTCGTCCAGGCTTTGGCCGCCGAAACGCTGTTGAAGGGCACTCCCCTTTATGGCTCTTGGGAATTGCCGCTCTTTTTGACCGTTTTCCTCGCTTGGATCGTGCTGAGCGCGCAGACGCACCTGCTTGTCACCCTGCGCGCAATCAGCGGTGTGGTCGTTATCCTCGCAGTGGCCCATTTTTCACAAAGCTTGCTGTTGATCTGGTTTGAGGTTGTTCCGGCATTGGCCTTGTTGACGGTTTCGAGCGCAATCCGCAGCCTCTGGATCGTGCGGCGGACCATCGTCGAGGGCCGCCAGATCGATAGGGAAAGTGGACTTCCCAACCACTACGCGCTGCAGGCAAAGCTCGCACAAAGCGAAGCCCAGTTCGTTGTTGCGGCAATGATGAGCGAGTTTGACACGCTCAAAGCGGTTCTAGGTCGTAACGAGATGGCGATCCTGCTCAGGCGCATCGTTGAGCGCCTTGAGGTCTCGGGCTGTGACACGCCGATCTGCCGGACCGATGATCGTGTCCTGTCATGGCAGACCGCGATGTCGATGTCGGAGCTGGAGGAACTGCTCGCCGGCCTTCGCGCCGTGATGCGCAGCCCGATTGAGATTTCCGGACGGCGTGTCGATGTCAATCTGACCTTCGGACTTGCGCATGCTCACCATGAAAAGGCGATTGTGAACGCAGCACATGCTGCAA
Organism: Pseudomonadota bacterium; assembly: GCA_039822745.1. Classification (GTDB taxonomy): domain Bacteria; phylum Pseudomonadota; class Alphaproteobacteria; order Sphingomonadales; family Sphingomonadaceae; genus Erythrobacter. The sequence goes on from JBCBMN010000173.1 coordinate 1,351, forward strand.
GTGCTGCCCTTCGCGCTGGCGAGCATTGGCGTCTGCATGAGCATGATCGGCAAGAGCAGCTTGAGCAAGCCGTCTCGCTTATGGGAGAGCTCGACACTGCGCTGACTGATGGGCATGCCAAAGTCTATTATCAGCCGAAGCTGGATCTGCGCGGTAATCAGATCACTTGCGCAGAAGCACTGGTCAGGTGGGAGCATCCTGAAAAGGGAATGCTCTCGCCCGACAGCTTCATCCCGCTCGCCGAAGAGAGCGGACGGATTGAGGAACTGACCCTGTTCGTGATCCGGCGAACCATTGAGGACATGCTGAACTGGTGCGAAAAGGATCTGGTGCTTGGCGCTGCGATCAACATCTCGGCCCGCCTGCTCTCTTCGCAGAGTTTCCTCAAACGGGCTGAAGCGCTTATCTCTGAGCTGGGCGTTCCAACCAGTCGATTGACATTCGAAGTAACCGAATCTGCCGAACTCGAAGATTCCGAAACCTCCATTGCGGCACTTAACCGTTTCAGAGACCGGGGCATTTCCATTTCCATGGACGATTACGGCACGGGCCAGTCAACGCTGAGCTATCTTAAGAAGCTGCCAATCTCAGAGCTCAAGATTGACCGAAGCTTCGTTCAACACTGCCACGTTGATCGTGGTGATGCGATGCTGGTGCGCTCGACCGTTCAGCTCGCACATCAACTGGGCCTCAAGGTTGTTGCTGAAGGCATCGAGGAGCAAGGGTGCCTCGACTATCTGCGCTCGATCGACTGCGACTATGCCCAAGGGTACTTTGTGGGTCGCCCGATGACCGCTGACATGCTGATGGAACTCGCCAGCAAAGAGAGCCGAAAAGCGGCGTAACTCTTCAGTGCGCGGTGAGTGTAAGGCGAATTTCGCGACGATTGGGTAGTGGTGGACAGGGCTGGATTCGAACCAGCGTACGCTTGCGCGGGCAGATTTACAGTCTGCTGCCTTTAACCACTCGGCCACCTGTCCACACGATTGCTCGCGAAAGTGCGATGGGATGCTTCGACAAGCGACCCGATCGAGCATCGGAAACCAGCGCATTTGCGCTCCGCTCCGTTTGCCGAGACGCGCCCTTTGGCGAAGCGAGCCTTGCCTGTCAATGGGGCGGCTGGCAGGGGGGCGAACTTAATTCGGATATCAGGGACTCAAATGACCAAGGGTGAAAAAAAGCGGGCGTTGCGCGGGCGAGCCGGGCGAATGAAGGGCGGACGCGGGTCTGGCCGCGCCACGTCGGGACATGTGCGCCTGTGGGGCCGGCACCCGGTTGAAGCGGCGCTGAAGAACCCGGACCGCCAGCACCGCAAACTCTGGGCGACTCGCGAAGGGATCGAAACCCTTGGTGGAGAGCTTCCGCCAGACTTCCCGGTCGAATATGCCGAGGTGCAGGACTTGGCTCGCCTCGTGGCCAAGGATGCGCCGCATCAGGGGCTGGTGCTAGAATGCGAGCCACTGGACGGTCCGTTTCTTGATGAAGTCGCTGATGGCGATCCTCTTAAGCCAGTGGTTGTCCTCGATCAGGTGACCGACCCGCACAATGTCGGCGCCATCCTTCGCTCCGCCGCAGCCTTCGGAGCCGCCGCTATCGTAACGCAGGACCGGCATGCCCCGCCTGAAGGAGGCGTGCTGGCAAAATCGGCTTCCGGTGCTCTTGAGACCGTTCCCTGGGTTCGTGTGGTCAATCTAGCGCGCGCCTTGGATGAGTTGGCTGAGGCGGGGTATTGGCGGATTGGCCTTGCAGGTGAGGCTGAGGCAACTCTGGCGGAAACGCTGACGCAAGGGCCCGTGGCCTTGGTGCTGGGAGCGGAGGGAGAAGGCCTGCGGCACAATATCGCGCAACATTGCGATACTCTTGCCCGGCTGCCGATTACATCGGATATTGAAAGCCTGAACGTGTCCAACGCCGCTGCGATCGCTCTTTACGCAACGGCAACTCGAGGCGAATAACAGGAACAGACCCGAGAATTTGGGGAGGAGAGTCGACATGAACACACCCACCGAACACAGATCCCAGATGCGCACAGTTGCAATTGCGCTGCTCGCCAGTTTTTCAATGCTGCTCACAGGCTGCTTCATTTCACCGGGTAAGTTCACCTCCGAGCTGATGCTGGGGCCGGATCAGGACTTCTCTTTCACCTATGAAGGAGAGATTTTTTTCCTCGGTCTGTCTCAGATCGCGCAAGCGGGTGAGAGTGCCAAGGAATTCGAGCCCGAGCCATGCTATGTCGACGGGACATTTGATGAGCGCGATTGCACCCGTAACGAGATTGAGGGTCAGCGCGCTGCATGGGAAGCGGGTGCAGAGATGCGCTCTGCCGAAGCCGCGCAAAAGGCGGAACAAATGTCTGCCCTGCTGGGCGGGATCGACGCAAGTGACCCCGAAGCGACCGCGAAATTTGCGCAAATCCTGCTGCGTCAGAAAGGTTGGGAGCGTGTCGAAGACAAGGGTGATGGCGTCTTCGAAGTGACCTATAATCTGTCCGGGAAGCTAACCCACGACTTCATGTTTCCGGTGATTGAGGGAGTCCCCTCCACCAATCCCTTCGTCCAGATTTTCCTGCGCGATGGGGACATCGTTCGGGTGAATGCGCCCGGCTTCTCGGCTCAGAATGATGACAATCCCATGGGCGCCATGATGGGAGGCCTTGCCGGCATGGCGGGAATGTCAGCGCTAGCGCCCGAAGAGAGCAAGGATGGCGAAGAGGGCATGCCCAATTTCCCAACCATCGACGGGACGTTCACCATCCTCACGACTGGTGGGATGCAAATCAGAGCAAACAACACTGATGAAGGGCCCAACCCAACGCCGACCGGGGAAATGCTGACATGGGAGATCAGCACACGAACCAAGAGCGCGCCCACGGCTCTGATCGACACCAGCCAGTAACACTGGCGACACGCTGGCGAGCGGCAAACCAAGCCGCGTAAGCATAGAAAAATCCCGCCAATCCGAAAGGACTGGCGGGGTCAATTTCTTTTGGCGCAAAGCGCAACGCCCTTGAAAATGAGATCAGTTCACCGCGTCCTTCAGGCCCTTGCCAGCTTTAAACTTGGGTTGAGTCGATGCAGGAATATTCATGGGCTCGCCAGTACGGGGGTTACGACCGGTCGAAGCTTTGCGCTTAGCAACAGAAAAAGTGCCAAACCCGACCAGACGTACTTCGTCGCCACCCGCTAATGCCTTCGTAATCGCATCGAATACACCTTCAACTGCATTTGACGCATCATTCTTTGAAAGCCCGCTAGACTCGGCAACCGCACTGATCAGATCGTTCTTATTCATTCCAGAAACCCCTCTGTATTCATATCAATTCAATTTCGGTGAATCGCCTTCCCGAGAACGGTCAAATTGAGACCTTTTTCAAAGCTCTGTCAAAGGCAAATCACTAGGGAAATTGCGGTTTTTCAGGCAAATCCGCCCCTCTGTGACGAAATTGGTTCACCACAAGCACTCAGATTGCGACCTGGGGAGAGTTCTGAGCCCTTTTGAACCGACTCGCCCCTTTATTGCCGCAGGCCCTAACCGATCAATGCGCGGTTGGCACGTCCGAACCTGATGAACCACCGCCAGATGCTGACCCGGGCTGGCTAGCGAGGTCGTCCGCTTCGCTCCATTCAATCGCGGCGGGCATGTCGACAAGAGCGCGTTCAAGCACCTGATCAACATGGGATACAGCTATGATATCGAGCCCCTCCTTCACGTTGTCGGGTATCTCGGCGAGGTCTTTGACGTTCTCTTCGGGGATCAGCACAGTCTTGATCCCCCCGCGAAGCGCCGCGAGGAGCTTTTCCTTGAGCCCGCCAATCGCGAGCACGCGGCCACGCAAGGTGACTTCGCCTGTCATGGCAACATCTGGACGGACCGCGACGCCTGACAGAGTCGAGACGATCGAGGTCACCATCCCAATACCAGCGCTTGGCCCGTCTTTGGGCACGGCGCCTTCGGGCAGGTGACCTCGATCGTCTCGACTCTGTCAGGCGTCGCGG
>JBCBMN010000174.1:0-5325 GCA_039822745.1 Pseudomonadota bacterium
GACCGAGATAGCGCCGGCCGAATAAAAAGGGTCTGACACCACCCTACTCATCTATGCAGTTCGATTTCTTCCCTTCGCGCACTCTTACGCTCTACCTCGCAAAGATGTTCGTCGTCCGAATACTGGCGGTTCTGGTGATGTTGGTTCTGGTGCTGATGATGCTCGATCTGCTCAGCCGCACCGGGGAAATCCTGACGCCCGAAGGCAACGGACAGGCCGAAATCTGGCGCTATGTGACGCTGAGAGTGACTCAGCTGATTTCACGCTTTCTGCCGTACTCCGTGCTGCTGGCGACGCTCATTACACTTGTGACACTCAATCAGAATTCGGAGGTTGTGGCGATGAAAGCGGCGGGTCTTTCCGCACACCAAGTGCTGTCTCCGCTGCTTCTGACAGCCGCGTTCATTTCCGCGCTGAGTTTTGGCTTTAACGAGCGAGTCGTCACCAGAGCAAACAGCGCTCTCAAGGCTTGGGAGGCGGTGGAATATGGCGAAATCCCGGAAGAGAGCAACGTTCGGGCCAACGTTTACCTGACCGACGGCGACAACATCCTGTCCGCGTCCTCGCTAGTTGGATCTGGTAATGACATTCAACTCAACGGCGTCACTTGGTATAAGCGAGCGCCGGGAGGTCTCATTCTCGAACGCGTAAAAGCGGACCAAGCAACCTACGCCAATCCGGGTTGGACGTTGGAGAATCCGGTCATGTTCGATGTTGGGGAAGCGGCCGTTGAGGAGTTGGAAGACATAGTCGTGGGTGAATCATTGACACCTGAGAGGATCGAAATCCAGTCGGCGGATCCCGACGGACAAGGCTTCTTTGAACTGAGCAAGACGATTGATGCGTTCGAAACGCTTGGTCGTCGAACTTCAGAGCTCAAAGCCAAATGGTGGCACCGCTTGGCCGGACCACTGTCGGCTTTGCTGATGCCGCTGCTTGGTTCGATCGCGGCCTTTGGGCTTGCGCGGTCGGGACAGCTTTTTGTGCGAGTGGTTATCGGCATGGGATTGGGCTTCGCCTATTTCGTTGTCGATAACGCGGCTCTCGCCATGGGATCGTTCGGGGGCTACCCGCCCTTTTTGGCCGCGTGGGCGCCTTTCCTCCTTTTCCTGTTGGTCGGAGAAACCGTCCTGATACGGACCGAGGAATGAGCGACTGGACCCTGCGCTTGGCGCGTCCGGAAGACGCCAGTCGCATGCCCCCAATCGAAAGTGCAGCTGCGGTGCTGTTTGCGAAGGATCCGGCTTTCAGCACGGCAGATCTTGACGAAACGCGCTCGCCCGAAGAATTTCGCCGGCTTATTCGCAAGGGACATAGCCTGATCGCCCATGTCGGGGAGGAGCCGGCTGGATTTCTCGTTTCCGAGCCGTTTCGGCGCGAACTTCACATTTGGGAAATGGACGTCGACCCACGCTATCAAGAGCGCGGAATCGGAGCGGGATTGGTGCGTGCCTGTTTGATCGACGCGCGCAACACCGGCTTCCGCGCCGTGACACTCACAACGTTCCGCGACCTTGCTTGGAACGCGCCCTTTTACGCTCGCTTGGGGTTTGAAGAAGTCACTGCGCTTGATGCGCATCCACGCTTGGCGGGAGAGCTAGCTGTCGAGGCAGACAACGGTTTTCCAGCTGAACGCCGCTGCGCGATGATCCACTTCTTGGACTAGAGCGCAACCATCACCGCCTTACGAGCGAGAGAGCATCGTGCTCCGCGCGATACGCGCCACCAAGTTCAGCATGCCGGGGTGATTGGCGCTTTCATACGTCGAGCCTGACCCAAGCTCCCGGTTAAGCCGGCGATGAGCCTCAGGCAGATCGTGATACGGCATAGATGGCATGAGGTGGTGCAAGGCGTGATACCGCAGACCCACGGGAGCCCAAATCTCAGCGGCCACTCCAGGGGGAGGCACATTCACGCTGTCCAGGAATTGCGCGGTCACGGTCATCGGCTCGCCTTCATTCTCCCACAGATGCGCGACCAAGGTTCGCAACTGATTGAGCACCGCAGTGCAAGAGAGGATCGCGAGGGCGATCAATAGAGGCCGCCAGCCGAGAAACTGCGTGCTCGCCAAAAGAGCGATAGCCCAGATAAAGACCCCGGCCTCCTGCCAGACGACCCGCTTTGCTAAATCGCCCGTAGGCGGCTTGCGGCGAAAATCGGGGTTGATTGAAAGCGAAGAGAAACGGCTCCACGTCAACTGGCGAATGGCCGGAAACAAAGCCCCCAACGGCACGAGGACGGCCGCACGGACAATCAAGGCGAGGGGAGCGAGCAGCGCCACAATCACGAATAGCGGCAAACTCCACGGCTTCATCAGCGCCAGAGGCAGGTACTCGGGATCCTCAACCGTTCCATACTGCGTCCGCTTGTGATGGATCGTGTGGACGCCTTCGTACATGAAGCTCGGCGTGAGCAAGGGGATGCCAACCAATAGGTTCCAAGCGGTCCGAAAGCCGGGAAGAGCGTCACGATGAATATGCGTCAGCTCGTGGATGAACATCATCGCGCGATAAAGCGCCAGCGTTCCCACCAGTCCCGCAATCAGCGCGACCCAAAGACTGTTGGCTAGAATCGCGGTGGCGATGGCGGCGTATCCGACCGCGGCCGAAAGCAACATATCAGGCCAATAGACGCGACCCCGCGCAGTGCCGAGATCGTTGGTGATCGTCCGCACGGCGCGAAGCATCGCCTTGTCATCGGTCGTCTGGAAATCGACGCGCGACGCGCGGGTCACGGCGTCAGTCGCCGAAATAGAGGAGGATTGCATGTTCATAAAGTTAAACTCGGCCGTGGCCGCCTTTATCCTAGAATGGATCGCATTGCCAATTGCACTTTGCTGCACTCAGTCATCGGGAAAATCGCTCTACCAGCTTGCACCCGCTACCGTTGCCATCCAAGAGACGCTTTGATGTAAAACAATACGGGGCTCACTGCGTGACAGCTTCACATTCGGGTGCACAGATCGTAGTTCGACCGGTCAATGACAAGAAGGGCCGCGGCGCGTTTGTGGATCTGGGTCGTTCCTTTGCAGCGAGGTTACCGCATTCCGTTCCCCAGCTTCGGTCGGAGCAACTCGAACTCATCGACCCCTCGAAGAACCCCTTCTTCGGCCACGCGCGCACACAGCTTTTCATAGCCTGGCGAGAAGGCGTGCCAGTCGGTCGCATCTCCGCTCAGATAGACGAGCTCGCTCTTGAAACTCCCGCTTCGCAAGGGTTTGGACCGGGAACTGGATTTTTCGGCTATTTCGACGCCGAAGACGAAGAGGTGGCTCGCGCTTTGCTCAACGAAGCGCAAAGGTGGCTTCGGGATGAAGGCATGGATCGCGTCCTTGGCCCCATTTCCATGTCGATCTGGGAGGAACCCGGATTGTTGATCAAAGGGCAAGATCACGCACCGATGATCATGATGGGCCATCATCCGGAACACTACGCGGCATGGATCGAGCAAGCGGGATTTCAACGCGCCAAGACCCTTTACACCTACGACCTTGATGTGAGCCACGATTTCCCGCCACTGGTGCAACGGATAGTAAAGTCTGGTGAGCGCAACAAGCGCATCACGGTGCGCCGGGTGGTCAAAAAGCGTTGGGACGAAGAAGTTGAGATTGTACTGTCCATTCTCAACGACGCATGGTCGGATAACTGGGGTTTTGTTCCCTTCAGCCCCGCAGAAGTCGCTTACGCGGGCAAGAAACTAAAGCCGCTGATCCACGAAGAACTGAATATGATCGCGGAAGTCGACGGGCGCCCCGTCGCGTTCATGCTCACGTTCCCTGACGTCAATCATCCACTTGCCAAGATTAGAGGAAAGCTCTTCCCGTTCGGTTGGCTGACGATGCTGCGTTGGTTGAGAAAACCGGTAGGCTCGGGAATGCGTGTGCCGCTGATGGGTGTGCTTAAGGAAATGCACAACACCCGTCTCGCTAGCCAATTGGCCTTCATGATGATCAGCACGATCCGGCGCGAAGCTTCGTCCAAATATGGCTCGAAGCGCGGTGAGATTGGATGGATCCTTGAGGACAACCAGGGAATGGTCGCCATTGCGGATACGATCGACAGCCAGATCAACCGCGAATACGCGATCTACGAAAAGGCTCTTTCATAGCATGGACTTTTTGGCTGCCAGCCATCCTGAATAAAAAAGGCCTCCACTCGGGAAGAGTGGAGGCCTTTCGGGATCGTATCACCAGCCGCTTGGACGGGAGGGGGGTCTCGGCGGTGACAGTAACAAAATGTCTGGCTTGAAGACCGGTTCCCGTCCCCCGCAACTTTTTTTGCAAGCACTGGACTTTGCAGGGACCGGCGCGCGCCACACGATCTTCGTCTCCCGAGAACCGCGCGCTCTTCGGCTTGTCCCGCACCCCAGTTTGGCCAAGGGGCGACGGACGTGTTTGAAGAGGCTATGGCCTCGAAGCCACGATTCGAACGCTAAACTGAATGAGATGCAAACATGGCTTTGGGGCAACAAGTCGCTGTCAACCTTCCCTTTTTACGCCGCTATGCCCGCGCGCTTAGCGGTTCGCAGAGTACCGGCGACGCTTTTGTTCGCGCGACGCTGGAAGCCGTGCTGGAGGATGAAGAGCTCAAGCAGTCTTTAGAGGGCGGGCGGATACCTTTGTACCGCGCGTTCCACAAAGTCTGGGAAAGCGCCTTTCTTGACGCAGCGCCCAGCGGCACCGGTCAAACGATTACAGGAGTGCATGAAGCGGGAGCCCAGGCAAAGCTCGGAGCGATCACCCCGCTGAACCGACAGGCGTTGTTGCTGACGACGCTCGAGGATTTTTCGCCATCGCAAGCTGGCCAAATCATGGACGTTTCGACCGAAGAGGTTGAAGCTCTGGTAGCTGAGGCCGTGTCTGAAATTGATAGAGAGCAGGCGACTTCGGTGCTCATAATCGAGGACGAACCGCTTATCTCAATGCAGTTGGAAGACCTCGTTACGGGGCTTGGCCATGAAGTGTGCGGGACAGCGGCAACACGCACGCAAGCGGTTGAGACGGTCGAAAAGGCTCAACCCGGACTCGTTCTAGCGGACATTCAATTGGCTGATGGGTCTTCGGGGCTAGACGCCGTCGACGACATATTGGCCATTGGCAGCGTGCCGGTCATCTTCATCACCGCCTATCCCGAACGGCTTCTGACAGGCGACAGACCGGAACCGACATACCTGATAACCAAGCCGTTTCAGGAAAAAACGGTTCGCGCCGCGATCAGTCAGGCACTTTTCTTCGGGTCAAGCCAACCACTATAATACGCCTTATTGCCTAATCTGAAACTGCTGCCTCTGGCGGATCGGCACACGGATGACGCAGCGGACGCCTTC
>JBCBMN010000175.1:0-5309 GCA_039822745.1 Pseudomonadota bacterium
CCTGCTCGACCTGTTCTATTTCACCATGATTTCGATCACCACCACCGGCTTTGGCGACATTGCCCCGGTGACCGAAGCCGCGCGTTTCAAGGAAGCGGTGATCGTCACGCCCATCCGGTTCCTCGTGTTCTTCATATTCGTGGGCACCGCGTATAATTTCATCATCAAACGAAGCTGGGAGAAGTGGCGCATGGCGCGCATCCAGGAGAAACTCACCGATCACGTTGTGGTCCTCGGCTTTGGCGTCTCAGGCTCGCAAAGCGTCGAGGAACTGATCCAGCGCGGCACCGATGCGAGCAAGATCGTGGTTGTCGATCCAAGCGAGGAGCGGCTTGCCACTGCCGAAAAGCTGGGCGTCGCCATCCTGCCGGGCGATGCTTCGCGCGACGATACTCTGCGGGCAGTGCGGATTGAGACAGCCAGTTCGGTTCTCGTTTCAGCGGGCCGTGATGACACCTCCATTCTGATTGTGCTGACCGTGCGACACCTCGCGCCCAAAGTGCCGATCAGCGTGGTTGTGCGCGCTGAGGACAACGAATTGCTCGCTCGCCAAGCGGGGGCAAACAATGTCATCAACCCCGTGCGCTTTACCGGCCTGCTGCTCGCCGGCTCTGCTCAAGGCGCGCATATTGCCGACTATCTCGCCGATCTCGCCTCCGTGTCGGGCCGCGTACAACTGGTCGAACGCGAGGTGGACGAAGACGAATGCGGCAACCCGATCACTGAACTTTCCTCAGGTGGACGAGGCCTGCGCATCTACCGCAATGGACGCGCGATCGGCTATTGGGAAGATGAATGCCAGGTCCTCCAGAAAGGCGATGTCGTCGTCGAAATCGTCCCTTCCAATGGGAACGGCAACGCAAACGGCAAACCTGGCGGCGACTAACGAAACAGCACGAACACCCCGCCCATCGCGGCCATGCCGAACAGGAAGTGCCCGCCATCGATGAGGAACAGCGACAAGGGTTTGCGCTGGAACAGATAGTTGATCCCAATCGCCGGGATCATCACCCCGCCTGCAAAACCAACCGCCATCATCATCACCACATGCGGGGCCGGATTGGTGCGCTCGAGCAAGTGCCACAGCACCGCCGCGATGAGCACCTCGCACACGAAACACAGGCCAAAGATCAGCGCCATATTGCCTGATTGGACCTGCTCTTCGCTCATCCCGGCGGCCTTTTGCCAGGCTTTGCCGAACAAAGCTCCGTACCAGACCATGCCCACCAGAAAGAATGCCGCCGCGCCAGACAGCACGGGCAGAAGTGCAAAATCGTTCATTGTATCATTCCTTCCAATTCAGCGTCATTGATGCGCCAACTGCCACATCGCGCCACTCTTGCGAGAAGGCCATGATCCCGGCCCGGATCGCGCCAGTCTTTTCCCGCACCTCCTCCGGTGCCGGGACGTAAGAAGCACTCCAGCCCGCTTCGGCCATTGCCATAATGCCTTCGTCGTCGGCGTCGCCGCTCCAGCTCTCAGCTTCAAAACATTCGACCAGTCGCTCTGCCTGCAGCAGTTCGACGATGCTATCGTCGGGCGCTGCTGCCCGGTTGGCGCTTGCATGGCCCGCAGCAGCCGCCATCGTGCCCACCGCTTCTGGATCCATCCCGTCAGCAACAAGGCCCCAGAACCCGCGCTTCATTTCCAATTCGCTTTCGACGACGAAATGCACCGCATCATGAGGGATCGGCCCCTTCTTGGGAAACCTAAATCGAGCAATGGAGCCATCCCCTCTGATGACCAATGTGGTGTCATCGTGCTGACCTTTGGTTATCTCTATCTGCACCACAACCTCCTAGCGCATCACCGTCTTCCGGTGTAGGGGCGCGCCCATCATGAACTCCAGCACCACTCTTCCCGATCAAAAGCGCGTCGGCATGGTCTCGCTCGGCTGTCCCAAGGCGTTGGTCGATAGCGAGCGTATTCTCACGCGCCTGCGCGCCGATGGCTATGCGATGAGCCCGGATTACGAAGGCGCGGACGTCGTCCTCGTCAACACTTGCGGCTTCCTCGACAGCGCCAAGGAAGAGAGCCTTGCCGCCATCGGCGAAGCCATTGCGGAGAATGGCCGCGTGATCGTCACCGGCTGCATGGGCGACGAAGCTGATGCGATCCGCGCCGCCCACCCGCAAGTGCTCGCCGTCACCGGAGCGCACCAATATGAGCAAGTGGTTGAGGCTGTCCATGAACACGCGCCGCCAAGCCAGGGCCCGTTTGTCGACCTGATCCCGCAGCCTGATGTGAAGCTCACCCCGCGCCATTACAGCTATCTCAAGATTTCCGAGGGCTGCAATCACTCCTGCTCCTTCTGCATCATCCCCAGCCTGCGCGGCCAGCTCGCCAGCCGCCGGATCGACGCTGTCCTGCGCGAGGCCGAGAAACTGGTGGCCGCAGGCACCCGCGAATTGCTGGTGATCAGTCAGGACACCTCTGCTTACGGCGTCGATACCCGCCACGATCCACGCCAATGGAAGGGTCGCGAGGTTCGCGCCCACATGACCGATCTTGCCCGCGAACTGGGCCAGCTCGACACCGGGAATGGAACGCCGCCCTGGGTTCGCCTGCACTATGTCTATCCCTATCCGCATGTTGATCATGTCATCCCGTTGATGGCCGAGGGGCTGCTCACACCCTATCTCGACATCCCGTTTCAGCATGCGAGCCCGCACGTTCTCAAACTGATGCGCCGCCCGGCCAATGAGGCGAAAGTGCTTGAGCGGCTCAAGAACTGGCGCGCCATCTGCCCTGACATCGCGATCCGCTCCTCCTTCGTTGTCGGCTTCCCCGGAGAGCGCGAGGAAGACTTCGAATATCTCCTCGAATGGCTCGAGGAAGCGCAGTTGGACCGGGTCGGCGCGTTCCGTTTCGAGCCTGTCGAAGGCGCCTCTGCGAACGCCCTGCCCGATCCCGTTCCCGAAGCCATCAAGGAAGAGCGCTATGCCCGCCTGATGGAAGTGACCGAGCGGATCTCCGCGGCCAAGCTTCAGGCCAAAATCGGCCAAACCCTGCCTGTCATCATCGACGAGGTTGGCGAGCCCGACGAGGATGGCGACATCGGCGCCAATGGCAGGACGCAGGCCGATGCACCTGAGATCGACGGCGCTGTCTTCCTACGCAACGTGCCCGAGACGCTGGCTCCCGGCGATATTGCCAAGGTCACAGTCGAAGATGCCGACGCGCATGACCTGTTTGGTTTCGTGCAAACTGCTTAACCCGAAACGCTTGACAAAGTTGACACATGAAACGGGCTGATTGAGCCTAAAATCCGCTTATTTTCCTTTCAAACCATTTGTTTAGTCAAAACTTGCGAAGTTGACACTTTCCCAACTCGGTTTCGCTTTTCCATATAGGCAAACGCAGGCGCGCGCGGGTCGCCCGGCAAGGACCCGCATAGCGATTGCTGCGCCAGTAGGAAAATTGCGGGCGCCTTAGGGCCGCTCCCACTCCGGCAGTTCCAGCTTAGCACGCAGCAAGGCAGCGCGTGGGGTGAACTTTTCTGGCAGGATACGGGCGTGCTTTGCAAATTCCTCGGCCAGTTCGGGATATTCATCGAGCAGTTCGGATTTCATGGGTAGCATTGACTGGGTGTAGAACAGCTCGGTGCTAGGCGGTTGCAGATCGCCGATCACGGCGTCCCTTGTGCTTACGTCACGCAAACCCTCCAGCAGAACCGCAGCCGCTTCATCGCGCAATCCGTGGCAGAGCAGAGCAAGGCCCAGCAAGCTATAGGATGCGTCCTTGTTCTCCCGCATGAAGACCAGCTCTGCTTCGGCCTCATCCGCACGGCCAAGTGCATTGAGCGCGCAAGCGTGATTCTTGGCCACGATCATTTCGGCATAGGTTGAACCGGGCTGGCTGCGCGCTAATCTGGAAGCTTCGAGCCCTACCTCATATCGACCAAAGCCCACCAAGCGCGAGGATCGGTTTATGACGAAGCTGACAAGCCAGTTCTTTCCTTCCGGATCGATCTGCGCGAGCCGATCAAAAACCGCATCGCCTTCTTCAACTCGGCCCAGCGCATCGTAAGCATAGGCCTGAAGGTTCATACCCCAGGCTAAATCTTCGTCGATTGGCCCGTCGCGACTTTTGCCATTAGCATCTTCGCGCTCCAGCCATTCATCGACCAGCGCGATGACGGCTTCGAATTCGCCATTATAATGAAGCGCTCGCACCAAACTCCCAAGCTGCTGACCGTCCTCTTCATTCTCGCTCAATTTTCGCCGCTGCGCGGTGACGTACAACTCCCCGACAGTTTCAAGATTGGCCCCGGCGCGTTCTTCGATCTGAGGCCAAATTGGCTCATACTTCCGCTCTGTCAGCAGGCTGATATAGGAGATTGGATTGGTGATCTCCTCCAGCAGCATGGGTACGGCGTCATTTTTATCCTTGCGCATAGCAGCGCTTAGCGCACGATAGGCAAGGCCGGACCGAACTTTGACGTCAAACGAATCGATCAGACCGCTCTCAAACCATGCGAGAGACTGGTCTTCCATCTCTGCTTCGCGCCCCTCATTGGCGATCATCGAAGCCGCGCGCCAAAGCCGGTTGGGACTTACATCTTTTGCCGATTCAGCATCCAGCCAACTCAGCAGATCAAGCGCCAATTGCGCCTCTTTGCCTTGAGTCGCGATGAACAACGTGACGAAAGGATAGCTCTTGTCAGCGTCCAGCTCGCGCAGTTCCCTGATCGTATCCTCACCGTCCTCAAAGCGCCTTTCATCCGCCGCGCAATATGACTGCGCCAACAGCGATACCCGGCGGACTGAACGTCGCTCAGGCCACGCCTCCTCCAGCGCTGCCAATAAAGGTACACCGAAGGTGCACGGTTCGCGATACCAGCGCCCGTTACTGCTTTCGAACTCGGCAACCAGATCGTCAGGCCGCATGCCTCCAAAGTCGAGAACCTTTTGAACTTCAGGTTCCGCGTCACTCTTGTCCTGAGCGACAAGCGGTGTAGCGCAAAAAAACAACGCGGCGGCGAGAGTAGTCATCCGTGAGATTCGCATAGACGCACCTTTGTTATTCAAACGTGTTTTCTTCGCCTAGGGTGCAAAAAGGAAGCATAAATGCGCATTATTTTGTCGTAAAGTCGCGCGAATTTTTCGATTGCACGGAACCGCAAAACGTGGCTGCGTTGGTGCTCACATGACCCTCTCCCTTTCCGCCACTTTTGCCTTTGATCTGGAGCATGATGCCGATGCTCTGCTGCAGTTTGAAGTGGCCATCTTGCGCAGGCACCCGGTTGAGCGATTGCACCGAGGTCACCTGCGTCACCGAGTCCACCACGCGCTGACCAGGCAAGCTGG
>JBCBMN010000176.1:0-5208 GCA_039822745.1 Pseudomonadota bacterium
CGCACAGGCGGGCCGCCGGCTTGAGGAGATCGAAGAAGAAAGCGCCATCATGGCAGCCAAGCCCGCTTCGCTTATCGCGGAGATCGAGCAGGGCGACGCGGTGCGCAAACGCCTGACCGAGGAGCTTGAGAAAGCGCAAGCCGCACTCAATGAATGCGAAGCCAAAGGGCAGGCCGCCAATGCTGCGCTGGCCAACACCAATGAGGCTCTGGCCGTGGCCCGCGAAGGCAGAGCCACGCTGGCCGCGCGCGCAGAGAGCCAAGAGGCCCGGCGCAGCGAAATGGCGCGCATCTCGGGCGAGCGGTTCCAGTGTCCTCCCCCGCTGCTGACTGAGCGGTTCGAGTTCAGCGAAGACGACATTTCGCATGCAAGTGCCGAGAGCGAAGAACTGGACCGGCTGACCGCCAGCCGCGAACGCATTGGCCCTGTAAACCTTGTCGCTGCCGAGGAACTCGCGCGGATCGAGGAAGAGCACGGCACAAATGCCTCAGAACAGGCCGAGCTTACCGAGGCGGTCGCCCGGCTGCGCGGATCAATCGGCAATCTCAATCGTGAGGGTCGCGAGCGGCTGCGCGCTGCGTTTGATCAGGTCAATGCGCACTTTCAGGAACTTTACCCACGCCTGTTCCAGGGGGGGCAGGCGCATCTCGCACTGATCGACAGTGATGATCCGCTCGAAGCCGGCCTTGAAATCTTTGCCCAGCCGCCCGGCAAGCGTCTGCAATCGCTCTCGCTCCTTTCGGGCGGCGAGCAGGCTCTGACCGCGACTGCGCTGATCTTTGCGCTGTTCCTGACCAATCCGGCCCCAATTTGCGTTCTCGACGAGGTCGATGCGCCGCTCGACGATGCCAATGTAGAGCGGTTCTGCGACCTGCTCGACTCCATGGTTCGCACCACAAAGACCCGCTATCTGATCGTGACGCACAACGCCGTCACCATGAGCCGCATGCACCGCCTGTTCGGCGTGACCATGGCCGAAAAAGGCGTCTCACGCCTCGTCAGTGTGGATCTGGGCGAAGCTGAATTGATTGCGGCGGAATAGGCCGAGAGCCTGTCAGATTAAGCCTCAATCGCCTTGGCGAGCCGGGCCCTTACCGCTTTCAGGCCGGCAATCGTCTCGGATAGATCCTTGGTCTCGGCTTTGGCGGGCTGAGCTTCTGGCGCGGGTGCGCGTTTGCCAGAGCCCGCAGCGCGCCGATCGCCCGAACGCCGGTCTCCTTTGCGCCGGTCCAAGCCGGGCTGGCCGCTTGATCGCAGAACAGCTTCGGCCCCTTTGAGCGTGTAGCCCTCTTCATTGACCAGCCGATTGATATCTTCAACCAGCGCCACATCTTCGGGCCTGTAATACCGACGACCCCCGCTCCGCTTGAGCGGATTGAGCAGCGAGAATTGCTGTTCCCAATAACGCAGAACATGCGGCTTTATGTGAAGCGCTTCGCTGACTTCACCGATCGTACGCAGAGCGCTGTCGTCTTTGCCGTCTTCAAATTCTGCCATGTCTCATTCGATGTATAAGCCGAGGCCCCAATCAGCCCCAGATCGAGGGATAGACTATCCGCCGTTCGCTATCTGCTCTTTCAAAAGCTGGCTAGCGCGGAAAGTCATCACCCGGCGCGGTGTGATGGGAACTTCGACGCCCGTCTTAGGGTTGCGACCGACGCGCTCATTCTTGTCCCGCAGCACGAAACTGCCAAAGCCGGACACCTTGACGTTCTCGCCTTTCGCGAGAGCATCGCACATCTGTTCAAGAATCGCCTCGACCAATTCAAGCGATTCCGCCCGGCTCAAACCCATCTTGCGATTGATGGTCTCGGCCAGGTCGGCCCGTGTCAGAGTGCCAACTGAACGCATATTACGCGATCCTTTCTCTATGGCGCGACCCAAGAGTTGCATAAATATACAACTCTGAGGCGAGTCTCGCAACGTCGCACTGAGACGATGCGCATTATTGTGCACAAACGTCATCAGTGAAAAATCGCGATGCTACATACGGATAAGGCTGGCGCCCCAGGTAAAACCGCCGCCCATCGCCTCCAGCATGACCAGATCGCCCTGCTTGATGCGCCCGTCCCGGCGCGCGACATCCAGCGCCAGGGGCACGGAGGCTGCGGAGGTGTTTGCGTGCTGATCCACCGTTACAACGATCTTTTCCAGCGGAATTCCAAGCTTCTTTGCCGTCGCATCCAGAATACGCTGGTTCGCCTGATGGGGCACAACCCAGTCGATATCTTTTGATGAAATATCAGCATTTTCAATCACTTCGTGGAGAACCTCTGCAAGGTTCACCACCGCATGCCGAAACACTTCGCGACCCTTCATGCGCACATGGCCGACCGTTTGCGTTGTCGAGGGGCCTCCATCAACATAAAGCAAATCATGCTGAGCGCCGTCTGCGTGAAGTTTGGTCGCAATAATCCCGGATTGCGGTGCATCGCCTCCAGCTGGTGCCGGCGCTTCGAGGACGACCGCCCCCGCACCATCGCCGAACAGAACGCATGTCGTACGATCTTCCCAGTCGAGAATTCGGCTAAAGGTCTCCGCGCCAATCACCAATGCGCGGCGGGCCGCACCGGTCCTGAGCAGCGAATCGGCAGTTGCAATCGCGTAAAGAAAACCTGAGCAAACCGCTGCGACATCGAACGCGATCCCGCCATTGCAGCCGAGCGCATTCTGAACTTTCGTGGCAGTCGCTGGAAATGTGTTGTCAGGTGTCGCTGTCGCAACAATGATCAGGTCGATATCCGCAGGTCCCAATCCGGCATCTTCAAGCGCAGCGAGCGCGGCAGACGTTGCCAGAGTCGCCGTGGTCTCGCCCTCACCTGCAATGTAGCGCTGGCGTATCCCGGTGCGCGCGATGATCCACTCATCCGAGGTGTCGACCCGTTCAGCCAGCTCTGCATTTGTAACGACGCGCTTTGGGAGGGCCGAGCCCGTCCCCAGCACCCGTGCGCCCAGAGCGGGCTGGCTCACGCGGTCTGATCTTTGTCTGAGGCATCAGCCGGTGATGCACCGTTGCCAGCATCACCCCACTCGCCGCCAAGTTGAGCAAGGTCCTGCGCGATCCTCTCGGTCAGGGCATTGCTGAGCAGGCTGGCTGTCACGGCAACCGCATTGGCAACGCCATTGGCGGTTGCGCTGCCATGGCTCTTCACGATCACGCCGTTAAGGCCAAGGAAAACGGCGCCATTGTGATTGTTCGGGTCGAGATTGTGGCGCAGCAATTCGGTCGCCGGGCGCGACACCAGGAAGCCGAACTTGGAACGCAGCGAGCTTGTGAAGGCCTGCTTCAACAGGTCAGTCACGAACCGGGCGGAGCCTTCAATCGCTTTCAAAGCGATATTGCCGGAAAACCCGTCAGTGACGACAACATGAGTCTCACCGCGGTTGATCTTGTCGGATTCGACGAACCCCGCGAAGTCGAGCGCCAGTCCGCCATCGGCATTTTCGGTTGCGCTCTGCAGGTGCGTCGCCGCTTCACGCAGGGCATCGGTGCCCTTGATGTCCTCTGTCCCGATATTGAGCAAGCGCACACGCGGCCGCTCAAAGCCAAACAGGATGCGTGAATAGGCCGCGCCCATCACTGCGAACTGCACCAGATTGCGGGCATTCGCATCCGTGTTGGCGCCAAGATCCAGCATGATGACATCATGCTCTTCCAGCGTTGGCATGATCGCGGCCAGCGCGGGCCTATCGATACCGGGCATGGTCCGCAGCGCCAGCTTGCTCATTGCCATGAGAGCGCCGGTATTGCCCGCGCTGACAGCAGCGCCAGCATCGCCGACCTTCACGGCATTGACCGCAAGCCCCATCGATGTGGTCTTGGCCCGACGAATAGCCTTGCTCGGCTGCTCATCACCGCCAACCACATCTTCGCAATGCAGGATTTCCGAAGCGCCGCGCAGGCCCGGGTGATTGTCGAGCGCGCTCTCGATCCGTTTTTGATCGCCGACCAGCAGGAACTTGAATTCATCATGGTCACGGCGCGCGAGGGCGGCGCCTTCGACCATAACACGCACGCCTTCATCACCTCCCATCGCATCAATCGCGATACGCGGGAGAGTCATGCGTCTGTTCCTTCAATCAAAATGGTAAGGGTCAGATGCCCTTGGGCACCATCACTTCGCGGCCGTTATAATAGCCGCAGTGACCGCACATATTGTGCGGACGCTTGAGCTCACCACAATTGGGGCATTCGTGGAAGGCTTCAACCTTCAGCGAATCGTGCGCCCGGCGATTGCCGCGGCGATGCGGGGATACTTTTCTCTTAGGGACTGCCATGGCTGGGCCACTTCCTCAAAAATTCGTGTGTTTGCGCGGTGTCGCGCAGATGTCTCGGTTGCCGCCCATAAGGGTCCGCAAAAGACGACGCAAGCGGTCTTGCGTGTCAATCCGGCCCGGTAGTGACGGAAAGCGAGGCGCTATAGCGAATTTCTCTCGCGTTGCAAGCAGACTTAGCTGAGTGCGTAATCGCTGACGAACTGGTTGGTCTTGCGTTCCTGGCCAAAGGTGCTGGTGGGTCCGTGCCCTGGAATAAAAGTGATATCCTCACCCAGCGGCCAGAGGCGCTGGGTGATGCTGTCGATCAGGTCCTGATGATTGCCACGCGGGAAATCGGTCCGACCGATTGACCCCTGAAACAGGACATCGCCTACAATCGCAAACCGGCTTGGTTGATGGACGAACACGACATGGCCCGGCGTGTGTCCGGGGCAGTGAATGACATCGAGCGTGAGTTCGCCCACCGTCACCGTGTCGCCATGCTCCAGCCAGCGCGTGGGGGTGAAGCTGGCCGCCTCCATCCCGAAGCGCGCACCGTCGCTGTCAAGCTGCTCAATCCAGAACAGATCGTCCTTATGCGGCCCCTCAATCGGCAGGCCCAGTTCGTCGGCAAGCATGCCCGCCTGCCCACAATGATCGAGATGACCGTGGGTGATCAGGATTTTCTCGAGCGTGACACCCGCTTTGGCGACCGCAGCCTTGAGCCGATCAAGATCGCCGCCCGGATCGGTGAGCGCGGCTTTGCCTGTGGCGGTGCACCAGATGAGCGAGCAGTTCTGCTGCAACGGCGTCACCGGAATGATAGCCGCGCGCATGGGGGGGAGTTTGGGAGTGTCGGTCATGGAGGCTGACTTAAATCCGCCCGCTCTTCCACACAACCCGGCCGATGATCTCAATCTCCTCGCCCTCCACGCTCACCGGGGGATAGGC
>JBCBMN010000177.1:0-5189 GCA_039822745.1 Pseudomonadota bacterium
AACTTCGATGTTGGCCCGGGCATTCGCTCAGAACCTGAGCTTTCCCAACTCATTGAATTCTTCCGAGCGCGGCGCGGTCCTGCACGCGGGTTTAGGATTAGCGACCCCTTCGACTTCAGCAGCAATCAAATGACGGGGACGCCGACCATGGCTGACCAACTGATTGCCATTGGGGACGGAGCGACAGCGGATTTCCAACTCGTGAAGTCCTATGGCTCAGGCGATGAGCCACAGGTTCGGCCAATCACTCGCCCCCGGGAAGACACGCTGATCGTAAGCATTGACAACATGCTTGCGACGGGTTGGTCGCTTGGCGAGAAAGGGATTCTCACATTCACCGAAGCACCAGCTGAAGGTGCCTCCATTCGCGCTGGTTTTCTTTTCGATGTCCCGGTCCGATTCGCCGAAGACAGGATCGACATCTCTGGCGTGAATTTCGCAGCGGGTGAAGCGCCCAGCATCCCTCTCATTGAGCTGCGCGAGACACCGGAATGAGAGTTTTCTTTGACCGCGAGCTCGACAATGTCGCCACTTTCTGGAGAATTCATCGGCGCGACGGCGTTACGCTAGGCTTCAGCACGCATGATCGCGATCTTGTGTTCAACGGCATTCGGCACCGCTCAGCGCCGGGCATGCAGCCCGCCGCGATCCGAATGACCACCGAGATTGCTGATGACAGTGCCGAAGTTGAAGGTGCTCTGAGCCACGACGCTATCAGTGAAAACGATATGGCGGCCGGGCTGTACGACGAAGCTGGCATCGCCATAGGCGCTGTGGACTGGGAGACATTGGAGAGCGAAGTTCTCTATTCGGGCCGCATTGGCCAGATCGAAGTCGATGAACGCGGCTTCAGCGCCCAATTGCGGTCAGCGAAATACATCCTCGATCAGGATCTTGTACCTCGCACCAGCCCAACTTGCCGCGCGCAATTTTGCGGGCCGGGTTGCGGGCTTTCATCAGCGCGCTTCACCTCTCGTACGACGATCACGGATATCGACCCTTCAACCAATCGGATCGCGCTCAGCTCCGGTCCCGGTCAAGACGTTGTCGATGGTCAGATTCGCCTCCTCGACGGCCCACAAACAGGGCTGGTCTTTGCGATCATGGACGAAGAGGGTGCCTGGATCACTCTGGATCGACCGATGTCGCAGGACACGCCGACCGGTGCCAAAGCTGAGCTCCGTCTGGGCTGCGATCACACGCTAACCACATGCGCCAACAGGTTTGGAAATGCGCGAAATTTCCGAGGCGAACCGTTCTTGCCGGGCAATGATCTTCTTACCCGATATGGCCGATCAAGCTGATGACATTACAGGAAAAGCTGGCGCAAGCGGCGGCCAGCTTTGTGGGCACGCCCTTCAGGCTTTACGGACGCAACCCTGATACGGGCCTCGACTGTGTGGGGCTGCTCATCGCGAGTCTCGAAGCAGTTGGAGTCTATTCAGACCGCCCGACAGGATACGCACTTCGCAACAGCTCAATCGAGGCTTGGCTGCCCTATACCAAGGAGTGGAGACTGCGGGATGCAGATGCCGACGGCGAAATACTTGCAGGCGATGTGCTGCTGATTTCTCCGGGGCCACGCCAGCATCACATCCAAATCGCGGACAGCAGTTCTGCAGTCATCCACGCACATGCGGGCCTCAGACGGGTGGTTCGTGAACACATTTCTCAAGAACCCTCGCTTGAAGCGCATTGGCGCCTAGAGGAATAGCCGACGGAGCAAATACTTATGGCCACTCTTGTGCTCAGTACCGCCGGTCAAGCCGTCGGAGGGCCCGCTGGAAGCGCGATCGGGGCACTTATCGGCAGCCAGATTGACCAAGTCCTCTTTGGGCCTGGCCCCCGCGAGGGGCCGCGCCTTAAGGAACTTGCAGTCACAACGTCTAGCTATGGTAGCGCCATACCGCGTCACTTTGGGCGGATGCGGGTGCCTGGTACAGTCATCTGGGCGACTGACCTGATTGAAACCAGTTCCAGCGAAGGAGGCAAAGGGCAGCCAAAGCTCACCACATATACCTATGCGGCGAACTTTGCAGTCGCGCTTTCGAGCACACCAATTCAGCGAGTTGGACGAATCTGGGCAGATGGCAACTTATTGCGCGGTGCGGCAGGTGATCTGAAAGTTGAAGGGGAAATGCGAGTCTATCTGGGCCATGGGAATATTGACGTTGACCCTTTGATTTACGCCGACAAAGGGGATCAGGCACCAGCTTTTCGAGATTGCGCCTATGTTGTCTTCGAAAACCTTCAACTCGCCGATTACGGAAACCGCATCCCTGCGGTCACATTCGAGATATTCACCGAAGACGACACCAGCGTCTCCCTCAAAAAGCTCGTACCCGATGCTAAGGAGAGTTCAGAAACGACACCGCTCCCCAATACCCGTGGTTTCGCAGATGAGGGCGGGCCTTTGTCCTCCACGCTCTCCGCAATCGATCGGGTCTATCCTCTCACATGCGCGACAACAAAGGAGGGGCTACGGCTTACCTCCGAAGTCGAAGTGCCGAATAATGTAGTCGTCCTTCCAGAGCAGCTTTCCAGTCAAAGCAATAATGAGGCTCAAGACCGAAACAGGATTCGTACCGACACAGCGGGGCGAGAGCCGTTGGCCGTTCGATATTATGACGAAGAACGGGATTACCAGCCCGGGGTTCAACGCGCCATCGGCCTAAGACCGAACGGTCGCGAGAACATGGTTGATCTCCCCGCTACGATGACGGCAGATGGAGCCAAAGCTCTCGCCAATGAGAACGCGCAAAGGGCTCGATGGCGGCAAGAGAATATCATCTGGCGGGTTGGTGAACTTAATCCCGCCATTGAATTGGGAACCGTCGTAGCGCTGCCCACTTTACCCGGTCATTGGCGGGTCACGAGTTGGGAATGGTTCGATCGCGGAATCGAGCTTGGGTTGCAACGCATTGCGCCTGGTGGAGTGTCGACCAGTGGAGCAGATACCGGCATCCCGGCGCCGCCATCTGACCACGCACTTTCCACAACACTGCTAAGGCTTTTCGAAGCACCGCAGGAGAACTCTAGCAATCCCGCCAAATCGCTGATCCTGGCCGCCGCATCCTCGGAAGGCGCAGCCTGGTTCGGAGCTTCGCTTTACGAAGAGCAAGGCAGTTCGTTGAATCCGATCGGCTCCAGTAACCCCAGACGGGCAGTTTTTGGCTATCTAATCAAAGCATTGGAGCCGTCCGCGGCCCTGATGTACGAGCCAAACGCCATCATGGAACTCCAACTTGCAGCCGACGACCTCAACCTTTCAGACACCGATGTCGCCGGACTAGCAGCAGGCGCCAATCGCCTGCTCGTCGGGAACGAGGTGGTGCAATTCAAGCGAGCCGAAGCGGTGGGAGGGAGCGTTTGGCGCCTATGCGGCCTCCTTAGGGGGCGTGCCGGGACCGAAGAGTACGCCCTAACACCTCATGCTGAGCAGACCGAAGTGATTCTGCTCGACAATCGCCTCACGGACCTTTCTGAGGCAGGTTTGAATCCGACTGATGCACTAAGGGTTGCGGCGATCGGCAGGGGCGATGCAGATGCAGTGTTTGCAACATTGCAAAATGCTGGCTTGTCTCGTCGCCCCCCCACTCCGGTACACCCGCAAGTGATCTATGATCACAACTCAGCACTTTCATTGCAGTGGATCCGGCGCGCGCGGGGCCAATGGCGATGGGATGTTGATGGAGAGATTCCCCTCGTTGAAGAAGAAGAATCATATGTGGTCGGATACGGCCCAATCGAGGATCCATTCGCTGTATTCGCAGTAAGCGAGCCCCTCGTGATTTTCACTCAGGCAGATCAAGAGGCGCTTATCTCGGACCATGGGCCAGCAAACCTCTGGGTCCGCCAAGTCGGCACATATTCAAGGTCGAGTGCGCTCTACCTCACAAGTCTAAGCTAGTAGCGAAAGGACGCCATCGTGGCCGAAGCACTGAATTTCCCCTCCACCACTCCCAACACTGGTGCACCCCTCTTGTTTTCGGGCCAGGCACAAAGGGAGTTCATTTTAAACCAAACGCTTAGTACCATTGATGCTCTCTTAATGGGTACAGTGGAAGCCTCGCTGGCTGCGGCACCGGAGAACGCGACTGATGGACAATGCTTTCGAATATCCGCCAACTCGACCGGAGAATGGCAGAATAAGGAGGGCCAACTTGCGGTTCGAATCGGTGGAGGGTGGCATTATGTCGAGCCCACGGAGGGCCTTGAGGTATATGACAAAGCTGCTGGCCAAAAACTGCTCTACAAATCAGGATGGTTGGCTGCAGCCGCTCCAACGCTACCGGCTGGCGGCGGCGTGATAGACACAGAAATGCGGACGGTCTTTGGCGAGCTTATTCAAGCGTTGCGAAACATAGGGGTCTTCACCGATTCATAGCATTTCGCGAGTATGCCAAATGGCAGTCTCAGATGATCGATCTTTCTCGACTTTGTGACCCGTTCAGAAAATATCGAAAGGCCCCTCGAAAGCGGCATTCTTGCAACAGTTTGACACGATTGATTGCTTGCCACTCAAGTGTGGAAAAGATAGAGCGCTTCAGGAGCCTCAAGTTCTAAAAAGGGGAAATTAAGAATGCGCAAGTTCGTCATTGGAATGGCGATGGCTTCGACTGCACTCACCGCGCCCGCCATGGCCCGCGAAGGTCAATGGTATATTCAGGGCGAAGGCGGTGCGATGCTCGTCGAAGACGTCGACTTTGAGATTGATGGTATCGAAGGCGAGGCATCTGCTGATTACGAAGCAGGCTACGACTTCGGTGCTACTGTTGGTTACGATTTCGGTGCGTTTCGCCTCGAGACGGAAGCAGCCTATAAATCGGCTTCGTTAGACACGTTGACGACTGGCAGCGCTGGTCTTCAGTCTGGAGCACAGCCTAACAGCCCCTTCACCGACGAGACACGCGGCGCGAATGGTGACTTCACCGCCTTGTCTTTCATGCTCAACGGCCTTTTCGACCTTGGTCCTGACGATGGTCTCCAGGCTTTCGCCGGTGCAGGTATCGGTGTAGCACGCGTCGAACTCGACGGCAGTACCAATCCTAACGGCCTTGGCGCTTTCGATGGTTCGGATACGGGCCTTGCTTGGCAGCTTCTCGCCGGCATCCGCGCACCGATCAGCGACAGCTGGGACGTAGGTCTCAAATATCGCTACTTCAACGCGGAAGATGTGACGCTGATCG
>JBCBMN010000178.1:0-5167 GCA_039822745.1 Pseudomonadota bacterium
TCATCGCGTGATCGAGGTGTGCATCGAACAGGCAGCTGGCCGGGTGCCGGTGATCGCGGGCTGCGGATCCAATGATACGATGAATGCCGCGCTGCACATGAACTTTGCGCGCAAAGCGGGGGCGGCAGCTGGCTTGTGCGTTGCGCCCTATTACAACCGCCCAAGCCAGGCAGGGTTGATGGCGCATTTCAGCTATCTGGCTGAAAACTGCGGTCTTCCAATTGTCCTTTATAATGTGCCCAGCAGGACGGTGACGGACATTGAAGATGAAACCGTTGTCGCGCTGGTAAAGAAGTATCCCGAGCAGATCGTCGCGATCAAGGATGCCAGCGGCGACCTCAGTCGCGTGGCGGATCATCGGATGGGCATTGGCCGCGATTTCTGCCAGCTTTCGGGCAATGATGAGCTCTGGCTGCCTCACTCTGCTGCGGGAGGGCGCGGAGCCATCTCTGTTACGGCCAACGTAGCGCCCGCCTTGTGCGCGGAATTCCATGACGCGATTGCCGCCAATGAGCTCAAGAAAGCGCGCGAGCTCAATGATCGGCTGTTCCCGCTGCACTATGCGATGTTTTCCGACGCCTCGCCTGCGCCAGCCAAATATGCGCTCAGCCGTGTGCTCGACTACATCAACCCCAGCGTGCGCTTGCCCATCGTCGAAGCGAGCGAGACCTCACGCGCGGCAGTCGATGCGGCGCTGGAGCATGCGGGGCTGGTTTAAGCTACGCTTCAATTTGGCGGATTGTGCTTCTCGACAAAGGCCATCGCTGCCTTGAGCATGCGAAGGCGTGTGTCTGCCTGTAACAAGTTGTGATCCTCACCGTCTAGCTCGACAAACTCGAAGGGCTTACCCTTGTCCTTAAGCGCGTCCGCCATCATGGCTGATTGGACGAATGGCACGACAGTATCATCGCGGCCATGGACCAACAGGACCGGGGCATCAGCACGCTCGGCCAAGGTGACCGGCGACAATCCGTCGAGATCGGGATTGGGTCCGAATTGACGATCAAATGAGCGGGTGAAGATGTCGCGCGAGCCCGTGCTGCGATCGCGCATAATCGCCTCAAGGTCAGAGACCCCATTGACCGATACTGCGCAGCGGTAAATGCCTTGCTGCAAAGTGACACCGGCAAGCGCAGCATAACCACCATAGCTCGCTCCCATGATGCAGGCGCGGGAAGGATCGACAATTCCTTCCTCTGCCAAGGCCATGAGACCGTCGGACTTGTCCGACTGCATCTTCTTGCCCCACTCTCCATCGCCTGCGTCAATAAAGGCACGACCGCGACCGGTTGAGCCACGGAAGTTGGGTTGCAGCACTGCATACCCCCGCGAGGCAAAAGCCTGTGCCCACCAGTCAAATCGCTCTACATCATGTGCGGTTGGCCCTCCATGCGGGAGAATGATCGCAGGCAGGTTCTTGTGCTCAATCCCAGATGGAAGGGTCAGGATACCTTCAATCTCGAGACCGTCTTGGGCTGTGTATTTGAACGTGGACACGGTTCCGATGGCTGGCCCCTGAATGGCCGGGTATTCAAAGCCAATAATGGCCCGCGCATCGGTCTTCGCGTTAACTCTGAACCATGTCCCGCTGTCATAATTACCGCTTGTCTTTACTGTTATCGCGCTAAATTCTGGCGTCCAATCGTTGATCCTTGTCCATGAGGCAAAGGAAAAGGCATCGTAGGTTTTTTGGAAGGTGTCCTGAACGTTTGTATTTGAAAATTTCAACTCACCGTTGCGCTTTCTCACGCCCAAGATACGTGAAGAGAAAGGCTGACGAATGAATCTCTCAATCAAATCACCTTGCCAGATTTCCTGCGGCTCACCGCCTTCAACCGGGACCGCGAAGCGCCGTGCGCCTCCCAACTGCTCGTCATAGATGGCGTAGATGATTTTGGTGCCGGTCTCATCCAGCCCAATCACGCTGATCTCCCCGCGCGGCTGATTGCCGCGAGCGATGGTCTTTCCGTTGGCGTTCTCGATACGCCAATTGCCGTTGCTGGCATCCAATTGTCGCTGAGCTCCAACCTCGCCATCCTTGTCGACAATCCAGTTGCGCAGGCTTGGATATTCGTCAGGTAGGCTGATGAGGTCAGCTTCGCCGGTGCTGAGGTCCACACCGAACAACGCTGGTGCACGGTCCAAGAGCCGGTTGCGATCACCCGAGGTTCTACCGCGACGAAGGCCGCCGAAGAAGCCGACCCAGCGCCCCTTAACCTGCCGAATGCCGTAAAACTGGGTGATCGCATTAGCGATTGACCGTTGGTTTGCGAAGATTGAGATGACCGGGCGCCGATCATCCAGCGGGATCACATTGCCGCGCAGAAACTCAGCTTTCCGATCCCGATATTGAACGGGAAGACGGCCCGTCTCTGTGCGCAAGACCAGAATGGCTTGTTCGCCAACCCACTCAATTGATCGCACCTTGGCTTCGCCGACAACCAATTGCTTGATCGCCTTACCCGACGCATCGAGGATTGTGACCGCACGTTCATTGCCTCTGGTCACAAGCAAGGCTGTATAGGTTCCGTTCGGCGAGACGATTGCGTCTTCGACTGCGGGAAGTGCGCCAAAGGCTTCGATCGGCGGAGGCGGCATCTGCGCCGCAACTGTCGTACTCGAGATGGAAAACACAGCCGCGGCGGCAAGACCAAGCCAGGACACAAATCGCATAATTCCCCCAACGCTTTGAACGAGAGCCTCTTTGCAATGCCAGATTGAGGTTTGATTACAAGCGGAAGCATAGATCAACTGGTCTGCAATCGGCTGCGCGTGACATCACCTTTGCGTATGCAGCGAAGAGCGCCTATGTGCCCCGCCACTATGGCACGGCCGAAACCAAAGACTTTTGATAAGCAGCGAACCGTGGCGGACAATCGCCGCGCCCGTTTCGATTATCATATCGAAGATACATTCGAAGCCGGCCTCGCACTGCAGGGAACCGAGGTGAAAGCCCTGCGCGCAGGTGAGGCGACCATTGCTGAGAGCTATGCTGAAGTGCGCGAGGGGCAAGTCTGGCTGATAAACTCCAACATCCCCGAATACAGCCACGGCAACCGCCTGAACCACGAGCCGCGCCGACCTCGCAAACTCCTGTTGCATGAGCGCGAAATCAACAAGCTGTTTGGCGCAGTGGAACGTCAGGGCATGACGCTGGTGCCACTTTCGGTGTACTTCAATGAGACCGGCCGGGCGAAGGTCGAACTCGCGCTCGCCAAGGGCAAGCAGGCGCATGACAAGCGAGCGAGCATCAAGGAGCGCGACTGGAAACGGGACAAGGCGCGTTTGATGCGTGAGAAAGGGTAACGGTCTGCAAGGAGCCGATGCGCGCTGTTTTTGGCGCAATTCCGTCACGGTTCGAAGCATTCCTGTTCGGAACCAGACATATTGTCCAGTTCACCCAATTGTCAGCGAGCGAGCGCTACCCATATCGCGATGATGGTGATGAAAGTGATGCCCCAGACTAACAGCTACGACTTTGCGCCAGCGCACAGCTTGGCTTTGGGACGGGCTGCGTCATGAGCTCAAAGCCTACACCATCCGGGTCTCGCCCCAAGATATCATGGCGATCCAAGACGCTCGGGCGCGATCTCATCCGCAGATATATGCCTCGCCGCGAACAGATGGCGCGCAACAAATATCTGGCGCCGATTGCGCATAGATTTTTGTCTCCGGAATTGTGGCGGTTTACCCGGCGGTCGGTGCCTCGCGGTGTTGCGCTTGGGCTGTTCGCCGCTTTTATCTTGCCAATCGGCCAAATCTTTCTGGCCGCGTTCCTTGCCTTGCCCGCACGCGCAAATGTGCCGCTTGCCGCCGCTGTGACCTTCGTCACAAACCCCTTTACATTTCCGTTCTGGATATATGTCGCCAATCAGGTTGGCGACCTTACGCTCAACATCGATCAGACGGTAGGCGATGCGGCGCGAGAAGAGCTGAACAGCGGTGTTCTGGTTTGGCTTGTCGAATTGTTTGAGGTCGCCGGTGTCACTGCCTTTGGGTTTCTTGTCCTCGCTCTAGTCTCGTCCGCGGTGGGCTATTTGCTTTCAGGGATGGTGTGGCGCTGGATGGTGGTTCGCAAGCGGGCAAAACGTCTGAATTCGAGCGGTCAGCGTCTCGACCAGCAATCCGACGCGAACTAGACTGGCAATGTGAACGCTCTGGTATGGCTTGAGCGCGCTGGATTGAAGGCACGATAGGACTTGCACGCTTGATCGGTATGGGATCGTCAGAGATCGTCACCGGACGATTGAACCAAGCGGGACCGCTGTTCCTTGGTGGATTGGCGCTTGGAATGATCGCGAGCGTTGGAGCGGTTTATCTTGCGACGACCAGCACGCAGATCACAATTGTTTTTGGTTTGGGATTGCTGGTTCTGCTTGTCGGAATGCTTGTGCTTGAGCGGGTTCGGACCGAGCCCGTCGCAGCGCTCGAAGCAAGCCCAGATTGGTCCGTGACGGTTGCCGCTATCGAAGGCGAGGGGGCAGGTCAGAAAACTGCCGTCGCCATTACAGACCGCGCCAATCGGCTGGTATGTGCCAACAGCGCTTTTATCGATGCGTTTGGCGTTTCAAGCGCGCCTCCGCAGCTGCCGCTTGAGAGGCAAGGGCTAGAAGCCATGATCAGGGCTTCGCGAGAGGCGTGGCGCGATGGTTTTCTGGCTTTGGATGAGCTCCCCGGTCTCTCCGAGGAAGAAGCGCAATGGAGCGTGACAGCAGTCCGGGCTGGGCGAGGCGATGACCACCTGATCTGGCGCTTTACTCCGATCCATGCAGAGAAGGCGAGTAGGCTTGAAGCGCTGGACCTCGACGGTCCATTTGGAAAAATGCTCAGCAGGGCCGGGATCGAAACTGCGATAACGACGGCTCACGGTGTCATACGCTCCGTAAGTCCTGGCTTTGCCGAGCGTGCTGCGGGCGATGCTGCGGCCACCCTTGCAGGGCAGGATTTCGTGTCATTGCTGAGGTCCGATGATCGCGACCGCCTTTTCTTCGCGCGCGAAGGGCGTGGAGGCACGCCGCAAACCCTGATCGACGTGGCGCTGCACGAACCCGATGCTGAAGGATATGGTGAGGCTGATGAGGGCGCTTCGCTGATGCTGCTGGTTGATAGCGGTGTCGGCATTGGCAGCGGTTGGGATGGCTCCAGTCAGGCTGGAGTGGCGCAGCTG
>JBCBMN010000179.1:0-4765 GCA_039822745.1 Pseudomonadota bacterium
CCCCGGAGCCCCTCCGGGGTTTTTGGCTCATAATTCTGGAACGCAGTCGCGTAACCGGCCACCAGCGATCCCGCCGCGGTCAAAGTCCCTTGAACAGCGCTCTTTAGCCGAATCACAGCCACCCCCTGTAAAGATGGCTGCTACACTACCGTTTTACTTGCTCGGCGCCAGATCCAGCACTGCTGCAATCATTGCCTGAGTGCCCAGCGTCACGCTTTCCTTGGGCGCAATCTTGAACAGGGGTGAGTGGTGACTTGGGATCGGCTTGCCGCCATTCTTCGCTTCCTCGAACGCCTCCATCGGGGTGCCACCAACAGCGAAGTAATAACCAGGGACCCCGGTATCTTCGGCAACGAAATAGGCGAAGTCCTCCGCCCCCATCCCTTGCTGGCGGAAGGCTATGAATTTGTCCTCGCCAAGATCACGCTTCATCACAGCGTTCAATCGCTGTGCAAGCGGTATGTCGTTGTAGGTGACCGGTGTTCCTTCAATCACTTCCACTTCCACCGGCATATCATCGGGCAGGCCATGCGCCTTGCCAGTGTTGACAGCGATGCGCTCAATCGAGGCGAGGAGTTGCGCACGCACGCGCTCGTCATTCGAACGAACCGTCAGTTGAAGGTCAGCGCGGTCGGAGATGATGTTGTGCTTGGTGCCCGAATGGAACGATCCAACCGTGATCACCGCGGGTGAAAGCGGCATGATCTCGCGGCTGACGACACTCTGCAAAGCGGTGACAATCTGGGAAGCGATATAGACCGGATCGCGGCCGGCATGCGGGCTTGCGCCATGAGCACCGATCCCCGGCACGGTAATGTCAACCGAATCCGAACTCGAATACTGGATCCCCTCGGCTGCTGAAACCTTACCCGTTGGCAGCACCGATGAGACGTGGAAGGCAAGTGCATAATCCGGCTTTCCAAATCGCTCGTACAGGCCATCAGCCAGCATGGCCTTTGCACCGCCCACGCGCTCCTCGGCGGGTTGGACAACGAACATCAGCGTGCCCTTCCACTGGTCCTTCATCGCCGCCAACCGACGTGCAGTGCCCACCATGGAGGTGATATGCACATCGTGGCCGCAGGCATGCATGACGGGGTATTCCTTCCCGTCCTGCCCAACCTGCATAGCATTAGAAGCATAAGTAAGGCCCGACTTCTCCTTGACCGGGAGCCCGTCCATATCCGCACGCAGCAGGATCAGCGGCCCATCGCCATTCTCCAGAATGCCGACGACGCCCGTGCCACCGACACCCTCAGTCACTTCCAGCCCGGCATCGCGCAATTCCTGAGCCATTCGAGCCGCCGTCTTGTTCTCAAGGAAAGAGAGTTCGGGATTGCGGTGAAAATGCACAAAGAGCGGCGCGAGGTAGCCATCATAGTCGCGCTCTACCGCCGTTGCGATCGCGGCGTGATCGATCGAATGATTGTCGGCATAAGCCGGAGCCGAGAAGGCTGCTGCCGCAAGAACGATAGTGGCAGCGGCGGTGCGAATGGTGCGCATGAGGTTCCCCTTTGTCGTTTCATCGCCAAACAAGCACGCCTGCCCGCGCTCTGCAAGCTGAGGGCGATTGCGGCGACCTAATGCAGCTTCTAAAATGGTAAAGATGCCACGCCTCGTCACTTTCCTCCTGCGCCTGATCACCCAGATCATTCTCTGGTTTGTAGGCCTCAGCCTTGCTTCGGTGATGCTGTTTGCCTTTGTGCCGGTGCCCGTCACCGCGACCATGCTGATGGATGAGAATGGCGCCACGCGCGACTGGGAACCGCTTGAGGAGATTGATCCGAACCTAGTGGCGGCCGTGATCGCTGCAGAGGACGCCAAGTTCTGCGAGCACTCCGGCTTTGACACCGAGGCTATCGAAAAGGCGATCGAGAACAATGCGCGCGTGGCTGAGAGCGGGAAAGGCCGGTTGCGCGGGGCTTCGACGATTACCCAGCAGACTGCCAAAAATGTCTTCCTGTGGCAGGATGGTGGCTACACTCGAAAGGCTCTGGAAGCGTGGTTTGCGTTCTGGATCGAGAAAATCTGGGGCAAGCGGCGCATTATGGAGGTCTATCTCAACGTCGCCGAAACCGGGATCGGCACCTATGGGGCCACAGCGGGCGCAGAGCGGTACTTCGGCAAGTCAGCCGCACGCCTTTCCGCCAATGAAGCGGCACGTATGGCGGTGGCGCTGCCAAACCCCAAGAAACGTGAGGTTGTCAGCCCCAGCGGATGGCTTGCGCGACACGGCCGCCGGATTGAACGCAGCATTGCAACGGTCCAAGCTCAGGGCATGGATGATTGCATCTATCGCTGAGCGAATACGCCTTCCCTAGCCCATCGCCATTGACGAATGCCCGCCCCATCGTCATTTGCTTTTGAATATGGGGAGATACATTCAGCCAAGGCGTATTGAGCGATCGATTGAACGCCATGCCCCGCATGCAGACCCGCTCTGCGAGGGGATGGGTTGCGCATGAATGCCCCCTCCACCGACCCCGGTTCACAAGCACGTGAAGAGCTGCGCGCGGCCATGGTTCGCCTTGCCGATGGCGATAACGCTGCGCTCGAAGAAATTTATGCCGCAACACGGGTGAAGCTTTTTGGGATTTGCCTGCGTATCTTGGGGGATAGAAAGGAGGCGGAAGACGCCTTGCAAGACGTCTATGTGAATCTTTGGCAGCGCGCGGACCGCTATGATCCGCAGCGCGCGAGCCCCATTAGCTGGCTCGCCACGTTCGCGCGTAACCGCGCGATCGACCGTCTGCGCACGGGTAAGGTGCGCGGTGGTGCTGTGCCTGTCGAAGAGGCCACTCCGCTTCCTGATGAAAGCCCGCTGGCCGATGCTTTACTCGTTGATGCTGAGCGGGATGCACAAATTCACAAATGCCTCAAAGGCCTCGATGAAAACGCGCAATCCTATATTCGCGCTGCATTCTTCGAGGGCCAAACTTACGCGCAACTGGCTGAGAGCGCGGACGTGCCGCTGGGTACGATGAAAAGTTGGATCAGACGCGGCCTGATGAAACTGCGCGCCTGCCTTGAAGCGAGCGAGACTATGGGCGAGCAAGACGGAGGTGCGTCATGAGCGACACTCCTGAAAAAATGCCAGAAACCGAAATTGACCGCGAGCGGGTGCTGGCAGCTGAGTTTTCGCTTGGCCTGCTCGAAGGCGAAGAGCTTCTTGCGGCGCGTGGCCGTATGGCCAATGATCCTGACTTCGCCTTCCGCAAAGGCTGGTGGGACGACTGGTTCGTTCCGCTGAGCGATGACGTGCGCGGCGCTGAACCGGGTGAGCATGTCTGGGATGGCATCGCCTCCCAGATCGTTTCTGGCGCGACCGAAGCCCAGACGTCCAATGTCGTGGTCCTCGAAATGGAGCGCCGAGTGCGTCGCTGGCAATGGACGGCAGGCATCGCCTCCGCGGCGGCCGCTGTGGCCTTTGCGCTGTTTATCGCCGCGCCAGGCGCGGCACCGATCACCGAAGAGCCGACCCTTATCGCCGCAAACGAAGCGCCTTTGATGGCGTCCATTCCGATTGGTGAAACGCCGCTGCGTTTGGGCGTCACCTTCCTGCCCGGCTCAGGTGAAATGCTGGTATCGGCTGCGGGTCTTACGGCGGACGGCGTGCACGATCATGAGCTGTGGTTGGTTCCTTCGGATGGCGGCGCCTTGCAATCACTCGGCGTCGTTGTTCCGGGCGAAGAGCGTCGCGTGGCCCTTCCGGGGGAGATAACGGCGAACATGGGCGATGGCGTCCAACTGGTGCTCACCCGCGAACCCATTGGCGGCAAGCCAGATGGCGTGGATGCAGGGCCGGTCGTTGCTCAAGGGGCCTTTGGAAAGGTCTGAAATCGCATCATTCGCAGCCGTGAGACTCAAGCGGCTCAAAATGGCGATTTCGCAATTTTCAAATAATTTTTCCGCCCTATGCATCCGACTTGAGAAGCATTGCGTAGCTCCAGCGCAAGATCGGGAGGACTTGCAGCAATAAAGGAGAATGCAATGACCTCGATCCCGACCCAGTTTTCCACCTTCGGTAAAGCCGCCGTTCTGGCCCTCGCCGTCGCTTCAACCGCCGTTCTGACAATCGCTCCAGAGCCCGCCCTGGCTCATGGCCACAAGCGCTCTAAGGCTCAGGCTGACTTGGTTGACACCGCCGCCAAGTCGAAGGTTCACACGACGCTCGTCACTGCGGTCCAAGCCGCTGACCTCGTCGACACGCTCAAAAGCGATGGTCCGTTCACGGTCTTTGCCCCAACCGACACCGCGTTTGCCAAGCTGCCTGAAGGCACCGTCGCAAGTCTGGTTCAGCCCAAGAACAAGGGCACGCTGGCCGGCATTCTCACCTATCACGTCGTCGCTGGCCGTGTGCGCAGCACCGACCTTGTCAACCTGATCAACAGCGGCGGTGGCGAAGCCACGATCAAGACCGTCTCTGGCGGCGAACTGACCGCGCGTCTTTCGGGTAACAACATTGTCATCACCGACGCCAAGGGCCGCGCCACTGCGGTCACCAAAGCCAACGTTACGACATCAAATGGCATAATTCACTTCACCGATGGCGTCTTTTTGCCAGCGTGATCCGTACCTCTACCAGAAGTTAGCGTCGCCTCACCGTTCCCATCCTCCCACTCGAGGTGGCGCGCACCAAGGCCCCGTCCGGTTGACCTCCATCACCGGGCGGGGTTTTGTGTTTTTGGACGAAGAGCTTGCTCAGGAATTGAGCGCAAAATTGACTGCCGCTTGAGCGTGCAATTCGGTGGTGTCGAACAGTGGT
>JBCBMN010000180.1:0-4750 GCA_039822745.1 Pseudomonadota bacterium
ATCCAGAGCATAGCGATTGGAACCTTTACGTAGGGGCGGGGTTGCTTTTGTAGGGGTAGCAACGCATTATTGTACGGCATCGTTTAATTGAACGCTCGCGTTCAGTTAGTCAACCGTCTTTTCGAGATCAGGTTCCAGTTCGTTGAAAAAAAAGCCCGGCCGCCCCTCCGATCAAGCTAAACGCCACGCGATCATAGAAGCTGCATCCCTGCGCTTTTTTGACGATGGCTTTGCGGCGACCTCGATCGAGCAGGTCGCTGCGGACGCGGGTGTGTCGAAGGTCACCATCTACAATCACTTCGGAGACAAGCGCGGCCTGTTTACCGCGGCGGTTGAGCGCGAATGCGAGAAAATGCGCGGCTATTTCAGCATTGATCAGGAGCAGGACGGGAATATTCGCGATCGACTGCAGTCCATCGGTGAGGGGATGATTGCGTTTCTTTTCCGACCTGAAATGATCCAATTCGAGCGTCGTATCGCGGCGGAAACCGAGGTCGAACCTGCGATTGGTCAGGCGTTTCTGAAAGCCGGCCCGTGGCGTATGAAGGAGGCGTTCTCGACTTTCCTCTCGCACGCCAATTCTCTCGGAGAGCTCCATGTCGAGGACCCGCTTCTAGCCGCCGAGCAATTCGCGGCGCTTTGCAAAGGCATGGGCGATCTCGATCAGCGGTTTGGGCTTGATGTCTCCAAAAAGGACAGGTCGCGCCGGATTGCAGGGGCGGTTGATGTGTTTCTCGCCGCTTACAAGGGTTAGTTTTCTGCACCTTGCGATTGAAAAAACCCATCACTGAGTTCGAAAATTAGCATTCCGCGTGAGACCACGCATTATCTTGCCATTCATCCCCTGCCTCCTACATTGTCAAAGATGGCAAAAGGAATCACTCAATGAGCGACCAGAACGATCCCAACCAGCAGCCACCCGAGGGCCAAAACCCCTGGGTAAAGCAGCTCATGATCTGGGGCGGCATTTTCCTCGCCCTTCTTTTGGTTGTGTCGCTCTTCAGCAACGCTGGCCAGCCCCAAGGTACTGAGATCCGCTATTCGGACTTCCGCGAGCAGGTGCAGGAAGGCAAAATTGAATCGGTCCAGCTGGGCGACGATTTGATCACCGGCACGTACAAAAACGGTCAGGCGTTCACAGCCATTCCCGTAGGCTCGGACATCGAGATCACCGGCCTTCTTGAAGACAACGACGTCAAGTTTACCGGGAAGCAGCGCGAGCAGCCCAACATGCTGCTGTATATCCTGCTCAATTCTCTGCCCTTCCTGCTCATTCTGGGCATTGCCTTCTTCGCGCTGCGCCAAGTGCAAAAGGGCGGCGGCGGCGGCGCTATGGGCTTTGGCAAGTCGAAGGCCAAACTGCTGACCGAGCGCCAGGGACGAGTCACTTTTGAAGATGTGGCAGGGATTGATGAAGCTCGCGAGGAGCTTCAGGAGATTGTCGAGTTCCTGAAAGACCCGCAACGTTTCTCCAAACTTGGCGGTCAAATCCCTAAGGGCGCGTTGCTCGTCGGTTCCCCCGGTACGGGTAAGACTCTTCTAGCCCGAGCCATTGCGGGCGAAGCGGGCGTGCCGTTCTTCACCATCTCCGGTTCGGACTTTGTCGAGATGTTTGTGGGCGTCGGCGCCAGCCGCGTGCGCGACATGTTCGAGCAGGCGAAAAAGAACTCGCCTTGCATCGTGTTCATCGACGAAATTGACGCTGTGGGCCGTAGCCGCGGCCACGGGCTCGGCAACTCCAATGATGAGCGTGAGCAGACGCTAAACCAGCTGCTCGTTGAGATGGACGGGTTCGAAGCCAACGAAGGCATCATCATCATCGCGGCGACCAACCGTCCCGATGTGCTTGACCCCGCTTTGCTGCGTCCGGGGCGTTTTGATCGTCAGGTTGTGGTGCCGGTGCCCGATATTGATGGGCGCGAGAAAATCCTCGGCGTTCACATGAAGAAGGTGCCTTTGGCGCCCGACGTCAACCCGCGCACGATTGCGCGCGGCACTCCGGGCTTTTCGGGCGCGGATCTCGCCAACCTCGTGAACGAGGCGGCGCTGTTGGCGGCCCGCCGCAACAAGCGTCTCGTAGCCATGCAAGAATTCGAGGATGCGAAGGACAAGGTCATGATGGGCGCGGAACGCCGCTCCATGGTGATGACCGAAGACGAAAAGAAAATGACAGCGTATCACGAGGCGGGCCACGCGCTGGTCTCACTCAATGAGCCGGCGTCAGACCCCATCCATAAAGCCACTATCATTCCGCGCGGCCGCGCGCTGGGTATGGTTATGCGTTTGCCGGAGCGGGACAGCTATTCGTATCATCGCGACAAAATGCACGCCAACCTGGCGGTCGCCATGGGTGGCCGCGTCGCCGAGGACATTATCTTCGGCCATGACAAGGTTTCGAGTGGCGCGTCGGGCGATATCCAATACGCAACTGACCTTGCCAAGAACATGGTCACCAAATGGGGCATGTCCGAGAAACTCGGCCCGCTGCAGTACGAGCAGCAGCAGGAAGGCTATCTCGGCATGGGCCAATCGGCGCGAACCATGGCGGGCGCGGAAACCAACAAACTGATCGATGAAGAGATCAAGAGGCTGGTGGAGGAGGGCCTGAAGCGGGCGACCGACATTCTGACCGAACAGGAAGACAAGCTTCACCTGCTCGCGCAGGCGCTGCTTGAATACGAAACCCTTTCCGGCGAAGAGATCGATACTCTTATGGACGGCGGCGCCATTGATCGGCCCGATGCGCCCAGCGGTCCGACCACGCCGCGACCGGCCCACGGTTCCGCGATACCCAAGGCGGGCAAAAGGTTCGGTCCAAAAGGCGGAGAAGCTCCGCAAGGAGCATAGCCCTTAATCTCATAGCTGTTTGTCCAAAGGGCGCCGGAACGCTTCGGCGCCCTTTTCTGCACCTCGGCTCTAGAAGCCTCCGAGGAGGATAAGCGATTGGATGAACAGCAAGATGATAAAGATCATAAAGATGAGCAGCAGGAAAAACCGCCAAAGAGCTGAAAACCGAGACAAGCCGTAGGTGTGCTTCAAGTGCTTGTAGATATGAAGCGGCGCGAGCGTAGCCAGCAGGATAAAGGCCCATCCGCCGCTTACGTCGATGGGGCTAACCGCCAGCAGTGACACCGCAATAAAGAACAACGACATGAAGCTAAGCGAATACGTCACAAAAACGGCGTGGTCGTAAGCCTTGTGCTTTCGTCGCCAAAGGAAAAGCAAGCTTACAAACGGGAGCGAAATGGGGACCAGGAGCCAGCTGAATTTGTAGCCATTCGCCTGAAGCTTGTAGAGCATCAGACCGGGGTTTTCGCGCCACTTCTTGTAAATGCCTTTATCAATGGCTTCGACACCCGTCGCCATCGATACGTCCAGATCCCCCAGGTCCAATTCCTCGCCACCGCCGAGCACTTCCTGCTTTCTCTGTTCCACTTCGTCCCGCGCAGCGCGCGTCTCTAGCAATTCCCTTTCCAGCTGCTGGCGTTGAACTGTGTCGGTAGAATTTGCGAGGTCTAGCGCTTCGATCTCGCCAACAAGCCGTTCTTCCTGATCTTTCAGCAAGCTGTCGGAGAACTCTGCTACCTCGTCGAGCGTCGATTCTGTGCTGAGGTTGGTGGGAACAGTCAGCCCGATAACCTGGAACACCGCGAACATGGCAAACACGCTGAAGAGCAGCATGGCCATGGGGCTGACGAATTTGGCGCGCTCGCCTTCGATGTAGCGGCGCGTAAGCCGACCAGGCTTGAAAGCGAGCAGTGGCAGAGTGTGCCAAAGCTTACCGTCGAGGTGCAAAACCCCATGGATAAGGTCATGGCCGATGGCGGTCAGCGTCCGGTGAACGTGAGCTCTTTGGCCGCACTGATTGCAATACGGACCGGTCAGGGGAGCGCCGCAATTGGCGCATTCGGTTTCCCCAGTGGGGGCGGCTTTGGCCGTTCCATCGTGCGGCTCCACCGCTTTGGCCGCGATGGAACCTTCGATGGCTACGCCCAGACCTTCGGCAATGTCGCTCATCTGATCTGCCCCTGATTTGCGCTGCGGCGCATCATAAGCGCCAAGTCAGGGACTTGCCAACAAGCGGGCTATTTCTGCGCGAGCTTTCTCTCGATCGCCGTCCACAATTGGGCAAAGGCCTTGGCCGCTGGAGAGCGCGGCGCGAAAGCCCCGACCGGCTGGCGCTGGACGGCGCATTGCTCAATCGCGCTGGCTAGCGGCACGACGGGCCATTTGGGGTTCGCCTCGCGGGCCTCGCGGTGGAGTGTCCGGCGCATATCGATCATGGAGAAGACCGGCAGGATCGGGGGATGCCCCTTGCCCGCGCCCTTCACTTCCTCCACGACCAGATCCAACGCTCTGGCCGAGAGCGGCGAGGGCGGGAGCGGGACAATGACAAGATCCGCGGCCCGCATGACCTGCGCGCTGATTTCGTTCAGGACGGGCGGGCAATCGAACAGAATGCGATCGTAAGACTTGGTCAGCGTCTCGGTCAGTTTCGCGAGGCGCTTCTTTTTGCCGAGCACGCTGAACTGACGGTCCAGTGTGCGGATGCTTTCATCGGCGGGAAGCAGATGAAGGTTATCATAGGCGGTCTTTTGGATCAGCTTTGTGGGCTCGCGGTCCGCGGAGAACACACTTTCGGCCGTGCGCTTTTTCTTTGGATCGACACCGAGCAGGAACCCAGACCCGTTGGCTGCGTCGAGATCCCACAGAAGTGTTTGCCGCCGCGAGATCGTCGCCGCGCACCACG
>JBCBMN010000181.1:0-4738 GCA_039822745.1 Pseudomonadota bacterium
GTTTGTTGAGCGCGACGAGAAGATGTGGAAGCGCCCAGCCGCTTTAACGCCTCGTCCTCGCCCAGCTTTGCGAGCTCCGCGCCCAATCTTGCCAAGCCCTTCTTCGAGAACGTTTCAAGGCCCGTGCCGAGTATGACACTGCCCAATTCAAGAGCAGCCTGTTGCTCGAGTTCTTTCTGACGCTGGTCGAGTGCCAGCCGGTCGGCTTCCAGCTTTTGGAGTGCGGCTACAGCGCTTCGTTTCGATGGCATTGGAATTCTTCCTTACTCCCCTTTAGCGTTCCTCCCGCGGGCTCCAATGGAACAGGCCAGACCCTGTAGGAAAGTCCTTTTGCATATGATTGGCACGGGCGCTCTTCATCGGGCGGGGGAGGGGCCTGGCTCACGGACTTTCAAGGGTGACGGGCCCGGCACCGGCGCGTCAAGGACGGCGGGGCCCCACCATTTTGCCTCCCCTACGCTTGCGCTTCGGTACGACAAAATCGTTGCCCCCACCGCCGCTTCGCGGTCGCCCATGCGGGGCGATCCCTGACCCTCCGGCACCGCGCCCATCCGCCTTCCTCCTGTCGTCTCACCGACAGATATCAGGAGAAAATCATGACTACACTTGGCAATCTTGAATCGAACTCGAACAGCTACTTCGAAGCACTCGCCACGGCCGAACGGCGGGCCTTGCACAGCTTCTTCGACCAGCACGTCGTCGAGGATGACGACCTTGGATACTTCGCTCTAGACGAAGGTGACTACAACGCCTTGCCAGCACACTTGGCGAGCCGTGTGGTGCATACGGTGCATGGCGGCATGCTCGACGAGTACTGAGCATCAAATAGGGCGGGAGCCGGTGACGGTTCCTGCCCTTTTTTCGTGTTCGCTGGCGGAAGAGGAGGGCGTGATGTGGAGCGGGGCTGTTGACGCGCTCGGTCCCGCACCACCTGCGGCGGTGCTCCTGCGGGCGCGGTGTTTTTGTTCCGGGCCCCGAACGCACTTGCGCACCGCGACCTGGTCGGACCAGCGCGCGCGGCAGGACCGACAGGTCCCGTTCCTGCCGCTTCACACATGGTCCTTTGAAGGTCCCTCTTGCGCAGGTGCGGTCCCTTGTTGAGGGTGTAGCTTCGACATGACCGCTTGCAGGCATTGGCCAATGCAAAGGGTTGCTCACGCTCCTTTGGTAGGGATTGCCAAACACCCACTATCAGGCACCCGCAATCATTTCTGGGTCGACCTGCGCAATTGTTGTGGGATGGCACACCGTACGCATCGTTGATGCAGAAAGGTATTGTTTACCAGTATCTTGCTCGAATTTGATCCTCAAAAACGAGGAGAAGATCGATGGGCCGAAATGGCCATGTGTTACCGCAAAAATCAAGCCCGAATCATGCGCTTTGCGCAGTGCCACGTGAGCGCGAGGTTGAGGGTGAGCAGAGCATCCAGCACGTAAGACTGAACGGCAATATCGTCCGGCGCAGGCCTGGCAAACGGATGATCGAATACTGGGATCGCGAATTGCCAGGTTTTGGATTGCGGGTGCATCCGTCGGGACGTCGAACCTGGTTCGTGATGTTCCGCCAGCGCGGCAAGCAGCGCCGTGTCTCGCTTGGAACGACAAGGCAGATTGCCGCAAATCAAGCGCGGCGACTTGCGCGCGATAAGCTGGCGGAAGTGGCGCTCGATGGACTGCCTTCGCGCAAGACCACGAAATCTCGCGCGAAGGAAGCGCCGCTGATGCGTGAATATGCCGAGCGTTTCTGGGCTGACTATGCGCATCACTGGAAACCGAGCACGCGCCAGCGGAACCGGACCGGGATCGATCGGGACATCCTCCCAACCTTCGGTGATCGCCGTGTTGACGAAATCACCAAGGCCGATGTTACGTTCTGGCGTGATGGTTTCGCTGAGCGGACAGGTGCATTCAATCGCACCATCCCGATCCTCTCGGTAATGATGGGCTATGCCGAACAAATCGGATACCGCAGTCGTGGTTCGAACCCTTGCAGAGGGACGCCGCGCTACAAGCGCAAGCGGATGGAACGCTTCCTCTCTGCCCGCGAATACGGTCAGCTTGCGACCGCGTTGAACCTATTTGAAACCGAACGCTCGAATGTCGTCGCTGCGATACGTTTGCTGATCTACACGGGTGCACGCTGCGGAGAGATCGAGAACCTGCGCTGGGAATGGGTGCACGAGCCGCGTATCATGCTGCCTGACAGCAAAACCGGCGCGAAAATCATCTATCTCAATCGGCAAGCCGTCGAAGTGATTGCATCGATCCCGGGTCGCAAGCCGAAGGGGTTGGTTTTTCCGTCCGTTCGCGATCCAGAGAGGCCGTTCAAGCTCGGTACGCTTTGGCCAGATATCCGCAACCGTGCCGCGCTGCCTGACGTCCGCCTACATGACCTGCGACACAGCTTCGCTTCGACCGCCATCCGCGACAACATCTCGCTGATGGTGATCGGCAAGCTGCTCGGCCACGCATTGGCCGAGACGACTTCGCGCTACGCGCATTTGTCCGATGAGATCATTGCCGATGCTGCCGAGCGCGTCTCTGGATCGATCGCGAACCTGATCGGA
Organism: Pseudomonadota bacterium; assembly: GCA_039822745.1. Taxonomy (GTDB): domain Bacteria; phylum Pseudomonadota; class Alphaproteobacteria; order Sphingomonadales; family Sphingomonadaceae; genus Erythrobacter. Next base: position 2,568 of record JBCBMN010000181.1, read on the forward strand.
GCAGGCCAATGAACGCGCTCACACTTCAGACCATCGTTACCGAAGAACTCGGCACGGCGCGTATCGGCGTGGTCGGCAAGACCAAAGGCGACAGCAAACTGCGCCGAATAGTCTGGTCGAGACGACTGCCGGGTTTCGGGACGCGCTACTACGCGAGTGGACGCACCATCTACATTGTCCAGGCGGCGATGCAGGGACGCACGCGAACCGTAACGATTGGCAACGCCAACATACTGAGTGAAGCGCAGGCGATGGATGTTGCGCGCCGCGTACTTTTGCGCGCGCAAGTCGGCCAGAACCCGGCGGAGAGGCGCAAGAAGCGCCGCAAGGTCCCGCTCTATGCGGACTTTCTCGACACCTACTGGCGTAAAGTCTCGCCAAGCTGGAAAACATCAACGCTGCACACGCATGGACTGTATCGGCAGAATTATCTCCAATCGGCGTTTGCAGGAATGTTCCTCGACGAGATCGAGCAGGCCAACGTGCAGGAGTGGTTCAACCGCGTGACAGAGATAGGCGGTCCTGGCGCGGCAAACCGGTCATGCGAGATTCTGCGCGCTTTGATGAACAAGGCCGAAGAGTGGGGCATCAAGCCAGAAGGCTCGAACCCTTGCACGTCGATCCGAATGAACAAGCGACGCAAGTGCGAACGGTTCCTCTCCGATCAGGAGTTTCGGCTCCTTGGAGCGGCGATAGACAAACACCGCAAATCGAGACCGGTTCATTGCGCGGCGTTGCAGATCTTGGTCCTGACCGGATGTCGACGATCGGAGATCACCGGTCTGACCTGGAGCGAGGTCAAAGGCCGCCGACTGCTCTTGACCGACAGCAAGACCGGCCCGCGGACCGTCTGGCTTGGTGAAGCTGCGTGGACCATCATCAAATGCCTTCCACGTCACAAGCGCCGCCCGGAAGTGTTCTACAATCCGAAAACCCGCAGGAGCGTTGATCTGACTTGCCTTTGGAAAGACGTCCGCGAAGAGGCGGGCCTGCAAGGGGTGCGGCTGCACGATCTTCGCCATAGCTTCGCCAGCCACGCCGCCGCCCGCTCGGAAACACTCCCGATGATCGGCAAGTTGTTGGGACACAGACATGTGACCACCACGGCTCGCTACGCCCACCTGGATGACGGGCCAGTAATCGAGGCCGGGCAGCGCACCGGCGACCTGATCGAAGAAATGATGGGTTCGATCCGTTCATTGAACCATAACACTATGTGTGATAGATCGGCGCTACTGTATGACTAGGGACCTGCGCACACGTATTTACGCAAACCGCTGGTTCGCCAAGTTCGCAGCGAAGGAAAAGATCAGCGATGCAACGCTTGCTGATGCCGTAGTTCGGGCTGAGAACGGCCTGATCGATGCCGACCTCGGCAGCGGCCTCATCAAGCAGCGCATCGCACGCCTGGGCAGAGGGAAATCGGGCGGCTATCGCTCGATCCTGATCTTCCGCTCAGAGGAACGCGCCATATTCGTGTTTGCCTTTGCCAAGAGCGCCAAGGCGAATCTGAGTAGGTCGGAATTGAAAGTCTATCGCAAGGCGGCCAGTATCATTCTGGAGCTAAGCGATGCGCAGATCGAAACGGAAGTTGAAGTAGGCCGATTGGTCGAGGTGAATGACGATGAGCAAGGCTAAGGCAAAGACCTACAAGAGTGAGTCGCTGGCCGCCGTCCATGAAATGATGGAAGGCCTCCACGACGCGGGCAGCATCGACAAACGCACAATGCGCGAGTTCGATGAAGCCTGTCTTGCGCCTGCTCCGGTTCTTTCCCCCGACGAGATTAAGGCAATCCGTGAGGCTGAGCGTGTCTCGCAGCCCGTTTTTGCGCGTTATCTCAATGTGTCGAAGAACCTCGTGTCCGACTGGGAACGCGGCGCAAAGAAGCCCGGAGGTCCGGCGCTTCGCTTACTGTCGATCATTCAACGTAGTGGGCTGGACGCGGTGGCCTAATCAGGGGCCGATAGCTGACTGTCTGCTTTTGTAGACCCATTCATCAGAGCGGACGTTCGTCTGGCGACCCAAAGTCAGACTATGGAACACCCCACATGCGCAACAAGTTCGAGATCGATTTGTCGAGCATTAGCAATTCCGGCGCTTGAGGTTCCAGTTTAGCCCTTAGTGAAGCTCGCAAGTTCTCCAAATCGAACAACAGCTCGCGCTGGGTTGG
>JBCBMN010000182.1:0-4401 GCA_039822745.1 Pseudomonadota bacterium
TGCCAGTCGTCAAGACGCGATCAGGCGAATGGTTGCAAGATACCACTATAATCGCCGAGGAATTGGAGCGTCGCCATCCCGAACCCTCAATCGCCGCAACCACCCCCGTGCAGTATATCGTATCGCTGTTGCTGGAGGCTTGGGGCGATGAGTATTGGCTCCCGATAGTGATGCATTATCGCTGGACGTACAAAGCCGAGAACAAGCCCGTCATCGTCGAGAACAGCGGTAAAGCGCTGCTTCCCGGCTTTCCCAAATTTCTGCAACGCAAATTGGCTGAAAGCGGAAGTGATCGGCTGGACAAGGCAGCACCGATCATCGGATTCATGCCCGAGCAGCACGCAATGATCGAAGCGTGGACCGAGGCCACGCTGGACCTCCTCGACCTGCACTTTTCCAAATGGGATTATCTTCTCGGCTCACAACCTACTGTCGCTGACTTTTCGTTGTTGGCGTCGTTCTTTGGGCACCTGAACTGGGATCCGTTCCCAAAGCGTACTCTGATGCCAAGCCGCCCAGCCCTAACCGCTTTTGTCGAACGGATGAAAGCAGGCACACCAGCGAGCGGGCCTTTATTGCCCGATGATGCGATCCCTCAAACCGTGTTTCCAATCCTGAAGCGGGTATTCGACGAATTTTTCCCGATGGTAGAAAGTTATCGCGCGGTGGCCGAGGATCACATCACAAAGAACAAGCTGGCTTCAGGCGATCCGATACCCCGTTTTATCGAGAAGGCTCAGTTCCCGATGCGAGGCGAAACGTTCCGGCGCAACGCCATGCCTTACACGCTTTGGCTGATGCAAAGAGTGGCACGCCTGTTCAGCGAAATGCCCGAGCAAGATCAACTCAAGGTGGATGACTGGCTGCAAGCCAATTTCGGACGGAAGCTCAGCGATCTTGATCTTGGGCCTGAACTTCGGCGAACAGGCCTTTCAACCGTATTGGTCTAGGTTGCTGCTGCATCTGCTGCAGGGCCAAGGAGAAGCGAGCGCTCCTGCTCCGCTGCAATACCGATAGCCAGCACTCCCAGCGCAATCGTCAGCACGCCCAGCCCCAGCGACAAATGCCAGCGCAGCCGCAGAAAATCAGGCGCGGCATAGCCCAATGCGCGGTCCACCAGCGGACTGGCAGCGATAAAGGCACCCAGATACAGCATGGCAGGCCCCGGCCATTGCCAGCCTTCGAGATAGGGGATGAACAAGGCGGCGGCGAGCAGGCTGGGCATCACGGCTACCGCGTACACTTTAGCGCTGGCATCTCCCAGCTTGGCAATCGCCTGACCCCACCACACTCCGCCCAGAAAGCTGAAGATCATCGCCGGATAGACAAAGCCCATGAAGAGCGCGCTGTACTGATAGTAACTGCCGCTCGCCACCAGCGCGATGCAGATGATCTGCGGCAGCAGCCCGGCATATCCCAGCAAGCGCGCAGCGGGCGTCAGAGAAGTGTGCGGGTTCATTGCAAAACTAAAGCTCCGCAAACGCCCCGGTTCCCGAAAGCCGTTAGGTCCTGTTCAACCGGCGATCTATACAGGCACCCATATCGGTTTCAGGCGGAACAGGCTCGCGCGGCATGTGTTGCCAAGACTGGACGTGAATTTCTCGCGCAGGATCAAGGATATCGACACCAGTGGCTGACGACAGGAACGACAAATCGCGCGAAAAAGCAGTTCCGTCGGGCCGCTTGGCGCGTATTGGCACCTTTGGGCGGCTGGTGGGCGGCGTTGCTGGCGGTATGGCAGCAGAGGGTGCGCGGCGGCTGACCAGTGGTGAAGCGATCACGGCGCGCGATCTGATCCTGACCCCGGGCAATGTCCGCCGGATGACCGAAAAGCTCTCTCACCTGCGCGGCGCGGCGATGAAAATGGGGCAGATGATCAGCCTCGATTCCGGCGACTTCCTGCCTCAAGAGCTGACCGATATTCTCGCCACCCTGCGCGATCAGGCGAGTTTCATGCCGACCAAGCAGCTCGATCAGGTGCTGAGAAGCGAATGGGGCCCGGATTGGCGCAAGCAGTTCAAGTGGTTCAATCCGCGCCCGATTGCGGCCGCCTCCATTGGGCAGGTGCACAAGGCGATGACCCGCGATGGTCAGGAACTGGCGATCAAGGTGCAATATCCCGGCGTTGCCAAGAGCATCGACAGCGATGTCGACAATGTGATGACGCTGCTGAAAGTCGCCGGCTTTGCTCCGCCCGAACTGGAGATGGGCAAGCTGCTCGATGCGGCGAAAAAGCAGCTTCACGAAGAGGCAGATTACCAACGCGAAGGCGAGCAGATGCAGCTTTACGCGAACGCACTTGCCGACATTCCGGGCTTTGTCGTGCCGAGCCTGCACGAAGGGCTGACCCGCGGATCAATCCTCGCCATGAGCTTTGAAGAGGGCGTCGCAATTGAGAAGCTGGAAGAAGAACCCGCCGAGCGCCGCGATGAAATCTTTGGCAACCTGCTGCAATTGGTCAGCCGCGAATTGTTCGATTTCGGCGTCATGCAGACCGATCCGAACTTCGCCAATTTTCGCTATCGCCCCTCGACAGGCGAGCTGATCCTGCTCGATTTCGGAGCCTGCCGCGCGGTCGATCCGGCGGTCTCCAACGGCTATCGCAAAATGCTTGAAGCGGGGCTGGACGGCAATCGCGAGCAAGTTCTTGATGCCACGATCGATGCAGGCTTCATGATGCCGATTGTGGCGGAAAAGCACCCTGACAGGGTCAACAAGATGATCGATATCGTGATGGATCAGATGCGCGAGGACAAACCCTTCGACTTTGCTGACCGTCGGTTTGTCCAACTCTTGCGCGAAGAGGGCTTTGCCATTGCGCAGGACAAGGACACCTGGGCCTTCCCACCGATTGAGACCCTGTTCGTTCAACGCAAGGTAAGCGGCATGGCTTTGCTCGGCACGCGGCTAAAAGCAAAGGTCAATGTCAGGCGACTGACGCAAGAGGTCCTTTCTAACACCTCGCCCATGCCAGTGGAGCGAGCAGCCTAAGCCCAAAGCAGAGGCCGAAGGACAAGCAAAAACTCTGACTTTACTAATCTTTACGGCGCGTAAACCTTGCAATTTGCGCACAATTCGTCATAGGGGCGCGCATGGCGCTTGGGGTTAAATCTAAACAGGCAGTGCTGTTTGTGTGTCTGGGCAATATTTGCCGGTCACCAATGGCTGAAGGTGCCTTTCGCAAGGCCGCCGAAGAGGCTGGTCTCGATTGCACCGTGGAATCTGTGGGCACGGCGTCTTATCTCATCGGCGAAGCGCCAGACCCTCGCGCGATTGCGCAGGCCAAGCAGCATGGCGTTGATATCAGCGGCGCAATTGGTCGCCAGCTGGAGCCGCAGGATTTTGAGCGCTTCACGCAAATCATTGCGCTGGACAAGGCCAATCTCGCCGGGATCATGGGCCGTGCCCCGCGCGATGCGCGCGCGAAGGTTTCGCTGCTGATGGACGCGGTTCCGGGTCGCGAAGGCGAAGCAGTCAAAGATCCGTATTACGGCGATGAAAGCGACTTTGCCGACGCTTGGGATGACATCACGCTGGCGGTGAATGCCTTGATCGAGCGGATGAAGGTGCAGAGCTAAAGCGCGCTCACCCGCTCCATTTACCCGCCCCGCAGCAATTGCACCCCCCAATCGCGCTCAAACAGATAGAGCAGGACGCGCGCCGCCTCACCGCGCTGCGACGTCAGCCCGCCATCACGTTCGATCAACAACCGCGCATCGGCATGGGCAGCGGGCAGCAGGCGCTGGACCTGTTCGAGATCGGCGATCCTGAAAGCCGCCTCGCCTGATTGCCGCGTGCCCAGCAATTCGCCTCCGCCGCGCAATTCAAGGTCCTTCTCGGCCAAGTCAAAGCCGTCTTGCGAATCCTTGACATAGGTGAGGCGCTTCTTGCCGGTCTCCGACAACTCATCCCCACGCAGGAGGACGCAGCGGCTCTTCTGCGAACCCCGGCCCACGCGCCCACGCAACTGGTGCAATTGCGCCAGACCAAAGCGCTCCGCCTGTTCGATCACCATCAGCGTGGCGCTGGGCACGTCAACGCCGACTTCGATCACCGTGGTCGCGATCAGCAGTTTCGCCGCTCCGCTGGCAAAGCGCTCCATATTGGCGTCCTTGACCTCGGGCCGCAATTGCCCGTGAACCATCACCACATCATCGCCAAAGCGCTCTTTGAGCTCAGCATATCGCGCTTCTGCCGCGGCGATATCCGCCACTTCGCTGTCGCGGACCATGGGGCAGACCCAATAGGCCTGTTGCCCGGTCGCCAGATGCCGCCCCATCGCCGCCGCCATTTCCTCTGATCGGCTTTGCGGGAAGACGAGCGTCTCAATCGCCTGCCTGCCGGGGGGGAGTTCATCCAGGCGGCTCACATCCATTTCGCCATATTGCGCCAGTGTCAGCG
>JBCBMN010000183.1:0-4386 GCA_039822745.1 Pseudomonadota bacterium
CCAAGACCAGTCGCGCCATCATCGCCTGTCACCAGCCCTGTAAAGTCTCCGGTCAATGCGTTGCGCGAAGCAGAGAAGTCGGCTGACACACCCGAAAGCGAGTTTGTCAGTGCGCCGCCAAACCCGGTGAGGCCATCATAGACATTGATCGCAAAGGCGCTGCGACTATCGGGAACATGCGAGAAGTTGCCGTAATAGGTGGTTGAGTCATAGCGTTTGCCAACGGTCGCGGTCAGCGATGTGCGACGGCTGGGCCGCCACTGAACGCCGACGTCCCAGATCAGCCCGTCAACATCAAAGGCGATCTGACGCGGAGAATTTTCATCCGTCACAAAGCGCCCGTCATCGCTGATCACAGGATCGCCATTTTCGTCGCGCAGCGCATCGCGGCTGGAAACCTCAATGTCCTCATAGCCAATGCCGCCAACCAGCGCCAAGCTGTCACTCACCGGCACAGTGACATCACCGCGGACATAAAGGTCGCGCACACGCTGATCGAGATTGTCGATGTCTTCCTGAAAAGCACCGGCACCGACTCCCACGCCCACCGGCAGAGCATCCCCTGCCCTCGTCCCGGCGCGGACCTGACCAAGATAGGTTACGCTCTCATCGAAGACGTCCAGAGGGTCACCTTCCGCATCGATGATCGCGTCGTTGTCTTCGATCCTGTTGTAACCGATGAATGCGCTGGCGGTCAGATCGAGAGCGCCTGCTCTCGTCGCGAGCGAAGGCCCGGCATAGACGCTGTAAATCTCGCTTGTGGCATCTTCGGCGACAAGCGGGTTGCTTGAGACCCCGCCTCCGCCGTCAATCCGCGTGCGACTGGCCAGACCGCCCGCTTCGAAGGTCAAAGCGCGCGGCACAATCGCTAGTGATCCGCGCGCAATGCCGCTCACTGTATCGGTATCAAGCGCATCGCCATAGCCGATATTGCGTTCGTAGCGCACCGAGACAGAGGCCGCCGAATTGCGTCCGACGACACTCGCGTCGACGCCAGATGCGATCTGAGTGAAGGTCAGCACTTCGTCACCGGGCGTCAGCTCTGCCGTGACGACCTGGTTCACCTCGATATAGGGCTGAACGACAGTATTGGTCCTATCGCCATCCTCATTGTCCTGCGCCCATGCAGGCGCGCCGAGCGAAAGGCTTGCAAAGCCGACTACGAGGAAAGCGCGGAGGCGGATTGTCGTCATCAGAAACCCTCCCTTTCGGCATAATCGCCAAACCGGCGACCGGAGGGGCTGAACTTTGCTGCATTCAAAAGCAGCTTGAGATCGGGACAAGCAGACAGCAATTGCTGAGCATCATCGATGGCTGCACGGCCTGTCTGGTCTGCGCGAACGATCAGGATGGCTTGCCCCACATGGGCGGCTAAATCGGCGGCAGGCGATGCCGCCAGGGCCGGAGGCGTGTCAAAAATGACAATCCGGTTAGGAGCGCCCCGAGTCAGACGATCAAGCAATTCACCCGTCCGCGCACTCGCCAGCAGTTCCGCATCACGCGCGCTGCCACTGCCCGCAGGCATGATGAATAGCCCTTCAATGTCCGTTGCAAGCGCCAATTCCTCGGGTCGCACGCTTGGATCCGCCAGCGCATCCATCAACCCAGGAGAGCCTTGCACGCCGAAGTAATCAGGGAGGGAGGGGTTGATAACATCCGCATCCACCAGAAGCACTTCGATCTCGTGTTCCGTGCTCAAAGCGATTGCGAGGTTGGCGGCGCAGAAAGTCTTGCCCTCACCTGCATGGGGCGAGGAGATCAAAACCGCACGAGACAGTGCATCGCGAGAGGCCCGGGCATCCGCTAGAAGCTCTCGCTTGATGATGCGAAACTCTTCGAGCAGGCCGGTAACCGGATCTTCCGGCACAATCAGACCGCTATAGCGCAGAACGTCCCGATCAATCTCGACCGCTGGCCCACTGAGAGCAACTCGAGGCTCTGATCGCGCTTGGTCGACACGCGCATCAGGAGGCGCGGCGCTTGCGACGACAGGTTCAGCGACCGGCGCCGCAGCCTGTGCCTCTTTCTGGCGTGCAGCAGCTGCCTGACGTTTCGCCACGGCAATGCGAGGCTCAGCAGCGGGAAGATTTTTTGGAACCCGTGCACCAATGCCATCGAGACCAAAGGTGGCATCCGCGCGTTCAAACAGCGAACCGCTGTTGCGGCGCTTCGATTGCTCTGCGCTCGCGCCAGGAATGGGAGTGTGTTTGGTCATCGCACTCTCCTCACGCCAGCGGTCCGACCGAGATAACCTCGATCGCCAAGAGGATTGCGAGAACGCCAATCAGCGCAGCCGATGCGCCGGCAAATTGCTGCAAGCGCCGACGGGCCAACTGACGAGCGGTGTCCGAAACGGTCTGTGAAACGGTGCCAATGACCGGCAGATCAAACGTCCGCTCAAGCTTCTGAGCCGTCATGTAAGTTGAACGCATCTGACCCAAGGCCCATGCTGCTACCGCTCCAGCGCCGCACCCGACGATGAGGACACCTAGCAGCAAAAGAGGCCGATTGGGTGCTGCCGGTTTCTGCGGAACCACAGGCGGGTCGATCAGATCGAATTTGAACTGGCTCGTCTCGTCATCAACTTCGCCGCGCGTGCGGATATCCTCGCGGTCCTGGAGCAGCTTTTCATAGTTCTGGCGAAGAACATCATAGTCGCGGCTGATCCGATTGGCCTCTGCCGCGACAGCAGGTTCTGAAGCCTGACTGGCCTGAAGAGATGCAATCTGAGACTGGATCGCCGCGCGGCGCGATTGCAGCGCTTCGATGTTTGCAAGCCGATCGGATCGGATCGCAACCAGTGAGGAATAGGCTTGGTTCGGTGTCCCAACCTCATCCTCGGGGCCCGCGTTCTCTGCCTGCTGACGCAAGATCACAACTTGCTTGATAGCCGCTTCGACATCGGGATGCTGATCAGTCAGGCCCCGTGCCTTGAGCGCTGACAATTGCTGTTGAGCTTGTGCCAAGGCCGCCTTCGGCCCGCCTGAACCCGGGGTTGAGAGCATCTTTGGCGTCGTCGCGATCTGCGAATCCAATGCAGCCAGCGAGCTTTGCGCTCCCGCAAGATCAGCATCGATGTCGCGCATTTCAGTGCGCAATTGCTGAACTTTCGAGGAAAGCGTCGCCGAGCCTCCGATCAAATCGGGATATTGCGCCTCGAAAGCAAGCCGGCGAGCCTCCGCGTCCTCAAGTTCAGCTTTCCGCTCATCCAATTGCTCGTCAATCTTCGTAAGTGCGCGGTTCACGCCAACCCGGCTTCCAGCAATGTGTTCTTCGCGGAAGATATCGAGCAGTTTCTGGACGACATTGCGCGCGAGAAGCGCGTTTTCATCATCGCTCAGATTGCTCTTTCCGACAGTTGCCGAAATCTCGAAGAGGTTTTCCTCCTGGCCACGGACCGAAACCTTGGTGCTCAGATCCTCCACTGCGGCATTCATCTGACCCCGCTCGGTAATACCTTCGCCCAGCTTGGTCCCCTTGATCACCTTTTCGAGGTTCACATTACTGGCCAGCGTCTGGCGAACTCGGGTGATTTCCTCGCGCCCGTCGCCTGCAATGCCGAGTTGCTCGGACAGGACATCGTCCACATCGACATAGATACGAGCCCGCGAGGCGTAGGAGTTGGGGATCATCGAAACCGCGATCCAGCCCAGCAGACACACGCCCCAAGCAATGCCGAGCGCGATCCAGCGGCGGTGCCAGACCGTGTAGAGCGCTGTGCGCACCTCATCGAAGATCTCGTCCATCTGTCCAGCGCGCCCTAGAAACGGCTCTCCGGAATTGAGATCGTATCGCCGGGTTTCAGCGCCACATTTGCGCTGGCATCACCTTTGTTCAGCAAGTCTTTTAGGCGCAGGCGATAAAGCTGGGACTTGCCAAGCTGCGCATCATAGCGGGTCAAGGTTGCGCGGTTTCCCGCGGCAAATTCTCCCAGACCGCCCACCGCGATCATCGCGTCAAGGACAGTCATATTGGCGCGGTAAGGCAGTGCGGCAGGCTGTGCGCCCGCCCCCGTGATGCGGATCTGCTGCGAAAGCTCACCGACTGAATCGTTGACGATGACCGAGACGATAGGCTGCTCGATATACTCAGCGAGCACGTCGCGAATGTCGTCCTGAAGTTGGGTCGGGGTTTTGCCAACAGCCACCATGTCGCGCACCAGTGGAATGGTGATCCTGCCATCCGGGCGGACCTGAATGTCCTCTGCGCTCAGTTCCGGATTGCGCCACACATGGATTGTAATGTTGTCGGCAGGGCCAATCAGGTAATCTTCCTTTGGCGTGATCGGCTCCGCGCTCGGGACGGCGGGTGGCAGCTGCGCACTCGGACCCGAGGCGCACGCGCCAAGGCCAGCAGCAGCGAGCGCTACGGCGGCAATCCGAAGAC
>JBCBMN010000184.1:0-4360 GCA_039822745.1 Pseudomonadota bacterium
AGCTTCAGGTGCTGGTGTCCGTATGGACGTGGAGGTTCGAGTCCTCTTCTGGGCACCACTGGACCCCAAAAACGCTAGCAAAACAATGACTTATGGCCAATGTGTACCACGGTTTTGAGTGTCGTGGTACACAATCAGACATGGACGCTGAGCTTGGCGACCGTTGAGGCCGCCGCAAGCTGTCGGTTAAACGTCCGTGTATAGATTTCCGTCGTCTGCAGGCTAGTTTGCCCAAGAAGGGCAGCGATACCGAAAGCGTCGGCACCGTTCGATGCAGCATTTGCCGCCACCATCTTTCTGAGGCCGTGCGATGATCGGTTTTCTAAGCCAGCCTCACGGCACCACTTTCTGAAGGCCTGCCCCAGAGCGTCGGCGGAGGCGTAGGGCTGTCCGTTAGAGCGCGTGATGTAGGGGAGGCCCGGCCTCGAAAATGGGCGCGTGGCTTCGTACAGCAGCTCGGACATCGGGACAGAGCAGGGTGTTCCCGTCTTCCGCGTTTCCCACTGCAGCGCCCACCCCTCTTGCGGGACCTGAATCCACCTCTCTTGGTCATGCCCGAGCCAAACAGAGTCGCTTATCCGGCAGCCGGTTCCGACGTGCAGCGACAGCATCAGCCGGGCGGTGCTACCCGCCTTATGCTTCTTGCAGTAGGTCTCGATATCTTCGAGCGACCACGGAATTGCTCCGGTCCCGTCTTCTTCGATCTTCTCGATCGAGGCAGCGGGGTTGACCGTTCCCTCAGGAACCTTGCCGCGCTTGATAGCCCAGTCATACATTTGGGCTACACGGACCATTGTGCGGTTTGCGGCGTTGGGCCGATCGGCGAGCGTGTCCATCACCTGAACAAGAGTCGCCTCCTTTAGCACGACTGGCCGCGTGCCCAGCGCATTACTCATCCGATTGAGGTAAAGGTTTGCCTTTTTGAAAGTGGCGGGAGCCATCTTGCCAAGCTCATGCTGCTTTTTCAGATACAACTGATACTGACGAACAAGCCAAGCAAACGTCCGTGTAGGCGCCTCCGTGGGCTCATCAGGCTGCTTGGTTGCTACGCCCGCACGAGCATCGAAGTACTGCTGCCGGAACAGCGGGTCGTCAGGCCCCGCAAGGATCCTGATCCACTTTTTCGGGTCGCCCTCAACGCGCACCCGGTGACGGATGTTACCGCTTGGCAGCCTATCTGCGTGATAGCCGGGGTATTTGGGGCGTCGGGGCATGAGGAAGCCTATGCAGCGGATCCAAGCGCTGCAAGCTCCTCGGGTGTCAGGTCTGCGGGATTGGGGTCCTCAGCGCCACCTGACGGCGTCTGAGCGCCGGTCTGCTGGATCTCCACCCCTCCATCAGGAAGCAGTCGAACGCGCCCCACGAAGCCAGGGTGCCTTGCCAGCACCTCCAGCATCGCGTCTAGCCGCTGCTCTGAGACTCGGGGCTTTCCAGCCATCAGGCGTCTTCGACCTCCGCCAATCCCAATACCACGTATCCCGGCTCTATCCCGTGCTGGCCGCCCGTGAGGACGTAGGTGATCTCGCGCTCTATCGTGTCGGCATCACTCTTCGTCACACGACTCCTGCCTTGCAGGTAGTCAGGCATGCGGGGTGAAATCCAAGATGGGCCATACCGCAGCAGCCGCAGCCGATCACCTTTCTGGAAGCCTCGATCGTCCCTCCGAACCTCGAAGTTCTTGGTTCCCGAAGCCACGGCATCAAAATAGTTCGTGTTGAGCTTAAGTTCGTGTGTTTGGGTCATAAGACCTCCTTCGGCGCCAGGTGGGCCGGTATCGCAAAGGGTTGCCAGGTGAGAGCGGGGCGGGGCATCAGCTACCGACTACTTCTGCTGCTTCAGGCGGCGGCTCTCGAACGCCCGCTTGCAGCTTTGACAAACGTGGTCATCCGCCAGTGCCGCCTCAACGGTTTCAAAACCGTCGAGCCTTGGCCAGTCGGAAGCATCACGACCGCGAAACGTTTTCTTCCCGTCACGGAGGATGTGGTGCGGATCGGGCCGCCACCATTGGTGACTTCGGCTGCTGCCGGTCGGCGCGCGTCCGGTTCTGCTCATCACGATAGCGCCCTCATCCCTCGGCGCCGTCTCTATCGGTTGCCAGTCAGTAATGCAGCTTCCTCCTTCGGCCTGTTGTGGTGAGATAGTGCGGTATCTTCCGCGTCATTCAGGTTACGAATTAGCGCGGCGATCGCTTGGCACTTCGGCGATTTATGGCCCTCAACGGAGGCTTCGGCGAGGCCCAAGCTATGGCAAATGGTGCTGTGGTCGCGATTGAGCAGGCGCCCAATCTCAACTGTCGACAGCCGATAACGACGCCACAGGAAATAGCTGAGGCCATGCCGCGCGATCGCCAGCCTATTGGCGCGAGACTTGGTTTGCGCCTCGGCCAACTTCACCCCGCAGCACTCAAACAAAGCGTGCTGGATGCGCATTGGAACACGAACGTCTCTCGCTGCCGCTGTCATCTATCTCTCCATCAGAGCAGGGAGGGGTTAGGTAACCCGGACCGTAATTGGGCACCCGATCCGTTCGCTCACATCGTTGAACTTCGGCGCAATACAGTCGGAGTACAGATCGAAGCCTGCGGCTTGAGCCATAAGGTCGAGGTAGGTGAAGACATCGCCGATCTCGGCTTTCAGCATTTCTCGAAGGTCTTCAGGAGTCTCGCTGTTGTCGACGCCGTCCCTAATGCGGTTCAGCTTCTTCACGACGTTGCAGGCTTCCCCGGCCTCTCCGGCCATCGCGACGGCCCAGTCAGAAAGAGACCAGCTATCAAGCTGGTGGTTGAAGCCACACTCCGCTTCGCAGCGTTCGCGGTTCCTTTCGCTGAAGCCGCTAAATGTCGGTCGGTAACTGGGGTATCCCATCTCTTCTCTCCTTACTCGTCAGTCTTTGTTTTGCGGGTGGGTGGATTCTCGCTCAGCTCACGCATCAAATCGCCGAGCGCCTTCGGTTTCTGGCCGCCCTCTGGCAAGCGCCGTTCTGGAAGCCGCGTCACGTGCACCCGCTGGCGTTTTTGCGGGATCGTCATTGAGGTTCGGCTCCCTCGCAAGATGCGTAGGCCACATAAGACGGCCACAGAATGTTTGAGATGGCGGACCAGAACTCACGAGTGATGGCGAGCCCCGAGGCGCCACCCTCAATATGTCCTTGCTCTCGCCATTGCTGAAGAACGGCACGTTCATCGCTGTTGACCTTGGCGGGGTCGATGCGTTGCTCATTGAGCATGACATGGTTGACGTAGGGCATCAGTCGAAGCTCCGTGAGCGTGATGTCTCGCCCTAGAGTTCGGTTGGCTGAAGCCTGTACTCTTTCGGTAAGCTGTCCGCGCTTTGCCATATCAGCTGCAGCCACAGTTCATGAGCAGGGCAATCAGTGCAATGAGGGTGATAGCGAGAACCGGCCAGAGAGTGCCTATCACAGCGGCGATATAGAGATAGCTGAGAGAGGCGACATAGAGGGCGCGAGAGCGTAAGCTCCGTAGGCGGTTGCGAAAGTCGTTCACTGGTCGTCTCCTGGTGCTTCGATCTCAAACCGGACTTTCCCGCCAATGACGGGCTCAAGGGCTTCCGCGGCTGCTTCCGCATCTATCGTGATCTCACCACCCTGGCCCTCGGGCACAGTCGCGGTGAGCGTAAGAGACGGCGTTTCAAAGAAGGACTTGGGTACCGCCAGCTTGATCTTGGCGATACGTGAGCCTGGGGAAGCCTTCGGCTCCCGGGCTGTCAACTTGAGACCATCAGTAGGGTGCAGGGTCAGAAAGCCCGTAAACTCATACGCTTGAGGTACGGGCCAATATCGAACAAATTCAGACATTGTTGCCGGTTCCTTCGTCAATGCGCCGCTGGGCCTCTTGGCCTCGGGCTATGTTCTTGCAGTCGCCCATAAGGCAGACCGGCTTGCGGACGCCGCCCCCAAGGTCGAGGTGGCCAACGTCTGGCCCCTGATGCCCGCAAACCACGCATGCGTCGTTTTTCAGAAATCGTGGCGTTATCTGTCCGCGCTTCGCCATTTCGGTGAGGTATCCAAGTTGATCGGCAGTGACACAGTTACGAGTGGTGGCACGGAGCTCGGTGTACGCATGGTTGCCGAGCGTTGTGCGTAGAATCGAGCGAACAACATCCGACAGAAAGCCGTCCTTCTCGCGATCTGCGAGGTCACGTTCCGCCCGCAAAAAGGCGTTGAGCGGAATGGCCCCAATGTGGGCGTCACCAAGACGCCCTCTCACCAGGCCCATGGCCCGTCGTGCCTTTCGTATGTCTGCTGTTGCGCTCACTGCGTCTCCTGGGGTTGGTGCGCGCCATGCCCATCAGTTGCGAGAGAGCGAGGACACGGCGCGCGGTCTCTGTGGGGTAAGGCCCAC
>JBCBMN010000185.1:0-4293 GCA_039822745.1 Pseudomonadota bacterium
GCGTGGACATGACAAGCAGGCCTCCGGGTGCAAGGCGTGCGGCGACGTCGGCAATGAAAGCGCGCTTGTCAGCGACATGCTCTATCACTTCGACGCTGGTGACAAGATCGAACGTACCGATGTCGAGGCTAGCGACTTCGCCGGCCATGTAGCGGATGTCGAGACCCACGGCTTCGGCATGGGTGGCCGCGACCGAGACGTTTTCAGCGCTTGCATCGACCCCGGTGACCGCGCCGCCCAGTCGCGCCATCGGCTCGCACAGCAGGCCCGCGCCGCAGCCAATGTCGAGCACGGACTTTCCTTCCAGCGGCTTGGCAGTGGCGGCAGAGCCCGGCCAATGAGCGTCGATCGCGTCGCGCAGGAATTCGAGACGCACAGGGTTCACCTCATGCAGGCTCGCCATCTTGCCCTTGGGGTTCCACCAATCGCGGGCAAGCTCGGAAAAGAACGCGGCTTCCTCAGGACGGATCGTCGTATTTGCGTTTCCCATTGCGTGTCCTTAACAGCGCGCTCAGGGATAGACTAGCAAGCAAAGCAACAGGAGCGGGCCTCTCTTGGCTAACGATAAGCCACAAAGGATCGTGATGAAGTTCGGCGGCACCTCTATGGCGGGGACCGAACGGATTCGCCGGGTTGCAGGGCTCGTGCGTGCTCAGGCGGCTGGCAAGGACGGTGTGCGCAACGAAGTCGCTGTGGTGGTCAGCGCAATGGCGGGCGAGACTGATCGGCTTGTCAACTTCTGCCGCGAGGCCAATCCGCTGCATGATCCGGCAGAGTATGACGTCGTCGTCGCCAGCGGCGAGCAGGTGACAAGCGGCTTGCTCGCGCTCACCCTTCAATCGCTGGGTGAAAAGGCACGCAGCTGGCTAGGCTGGCAATTGCCCGTGCGCACAGTCGAAGCTCATTCCAAGGCGCGGGTCGAGAAAATCGACGCGCCTGAAATGCTCGCGGCGCTCAGCGAAGGCGAGATCGCGGTCATTCCCGGCTTTCAAGGCGTGAGCCAGGAGGGCCGCATCACAACGATGGGACGCGGTGGCTCCGACACGTCAGCAGTGGCGGTTGCTGCTGCTGTCGGTGCAGATCGCTGCGACATCTACACCGATGTTGACGGCGTTTACACAACCGACCCGCGTATCGTCGCAAAGGCGCGCAAGCTCAAAGCGGTGACCTATGAAGAGATGCTCGAACTCGCGAGCGTCGGGGCCAAGGTGCTTCAGACGCGGTCGGTCGGGCTCGCTATGAAGGCCGGTGTCCGGTTGCAGGTTCTCTCCAGTTTTGTTGATGAGGGCGCGAACGGATCGGCAGATGACCTGCTCGGGACTCTGATCGTCTCCGAGGAAGAAATGGACGAAATGGTGGAGAAGGGCCTGATGGAACGCCAGCTTGTGACCGGGATCGCGCACGATAAGACTGAGGCGAAGGTCATCCTCACCCGCGTACCGGATAAGCCCGGAGCGGTGGCGCATATCTTTGAGCCGCTTGCAGATGCCAGCATCAATGTGGACATGATCATTCAGAACGTTGGCCGCGACAAAGGTGAGACTGACGTGACCTTTACGGTGCCTCAAGCGGACCTGGCGCGTGCGCAAGCGCTGCTGGAGGATCGCCGTGACTTGATCGGTTTCAACCGGATCATAACGGACAGCCAGATCGCCAAGATCAGCGTCGTCGGCGTCGGCATGAAGAGCCATGCCGGTGTCGCCAGCACCATGTTCCGCGCGTTGTCAGATCGCGGAATCAACATTCAAGCGATTTCGACTTCCGAGATCAAGGTCAGCGTGCTGATCGACGAGGACGAGACCGAACTGGCAGTTCGCGTTCTGCACACGGCCTATGGTCTGGATGCGACTGACTAACTTCTAAACGCTTTAGCCCGGTAAGCCGCACTATAGGCTCATTTGGGCGGTGTTAGGCATAAGTGAAAACCCGGCCTTAAGGCTTTAAGCCGGACGGATAGCGCTCTCACGCAAAGGAGACGCATCTGATGGCGCTAAAGGCACATCTCGAACACGGATCGATACACGCTCTTCCCACCGACGCACGCAAAGCTGAGCGGCGTGCACTGTTCCTGGAGGTTAGCGGGGTGCTACCCGGTGGCCTCGAAGCCAATGTCCTCGTTCACAATATCTCCACCACCGGTCTCTTGATGGAGACCGAGGTCGCGCTGGGAGAGAATGAGAAATTGATGCTCGACTTGCCCGAAGCGGGCGCTGTCAGGGCCACAATTGTTTGGCAGAGCGGCTTTCTGTTTGGGTGCGCGTTTGAACGGTCGCTTGATCCGAAGGCAATGGCAGCTGTGGAGCTGCGCGCTGATCCAGCGGTAGAGGCCGTGGTGCCAACTCTAGAAGCCCCTACCGAACCGTTTGGGGTCAAGCTCAATCGTCTTCGGCGAGAGCGAGGTCTCACTCTGGCGCAGGTCGCCTCAGTGCTTGGTGTGAGCAAGCCCACCGTCTGGGCCTGGGAAAAGGGCAAGGCACGCCCCGTGCCCGATAGGCTCGAGGCGATAGCGCAGGTGTTAGGCGTGGACGCAAGCGAGATCGAAGAGCGATTGGGCGACGACCAGCACACATCCATGGTGCAGGAATGCCGCTTACGTATTGCTACCGCCTACGGAACGCACCCGTCTAAAGTTCGTATTATGATCGAAGTCTGATTTTGGGGTAATCCTAAAGACTTAGTAAAAGTACGGACGACCCTGAAAAATATGGTAAATAAACACTGGCTATGAGTCGAAAGTATAATACGTTATAAAACGTAACTAACAGCCTATTTAGTCATTTGCACAAATGGCAAGGGCACTATTGTTTGGTTAAGCGTCGAAAGCGTAATCGGCATATGGCTAGGGGCTGTATATTAACCGGGGGCTTTGCGATGATGCAAATGCGCGTAAGTGTGGCCGAAATGGCCGTTCTGCATGGATTACTCGAAGAAACGACGGGTGACATCTTTATCAGGGTCGACCCGGCTGGTTTCATAGAAACAGCATCGTCGAACATATCGCTAGTTAGCCAGGATTACTCACAACTCCTTTTGAAGCCCCACCTATCCGATCTCGCGGATCCATTGCATGCAGGGGTTCTGCGTGAACAGATCACGCGGGTCCTGGCGGGTGGTCGCGATGGCAGCGAGTCTCTTGACTGGCTCAAGTTTCCGGCCAAATGTTCAGGGTCAGAGGCGGGTGGGAAGTCATCTCAAAATCGGATTTGGTATGCGTTGTGTCTTCGGATTATCGAGGGCGAAAGCGTTTGCGTCACAGGTGCTTTGGGGCTTTTGCGTGTCTTTGAGCCGACGCCATCGGACATGAGCGAAGCGCGCTCCATCGCAATGGTCGATCCCCTGACCGGTCTTGCAAATCGTCATGCCTTCAGCGCTTCCTTAAGAGGGCATCTCGGAAAGAAGGAGAGCGGTATCGTCACGCTCTTCGAAGTGGACAGAATGCGAGCATTCTTCATGCAATATGGCCAGGGAACGGTGGATGAGATCATTCGCGGCTTCGCTCAATTCCTGGAGGCAATGGTGCAGGATGACTTTGAACTCGCCCAATTGGATGCCGAGCGCTTTTGTATCTTGCTACCGGACATGTCTCGAAAAGCTGCCCGGCGTTGGGTTCAGGAGGTGTTGGAGACCTTCAGCTCTCTAACTCTCGTCGCGTCACCGCGACTGAAGGGACTATCGGCCAGTGCTGGCCTTGCCCGTATTGAAGGGAGTGTGGATACGACGCTTCGGCAGGCGGAGTTGGCGCTTGTCATGGCGCGCGCTCGCGGAGGAATGCAGGTAGCCGAATGCCCACGCACGGATGCTGTATGTGCCCGTGTTATCCGCAAGGACGCCTGACGGTTTAGCAAACGGCCAGCGAACTCAAGTAGACCGGACACAGCGCCGAGAGATCGAGGCAAGAGCGGTAAAACCGCGCGGAAAGAAATGGTGCCAGAAGAGGACTCGATTTATCGCTTTTTCCGATGGTAAATCATAGACTTAAATTTTGAACCTAATTGAGAAGCCCCCAAAAAGGCTTCAAAACAATCATAACATGTTGATTTAAATGTGAAACAGGAGCTCAAGCATGTCAACTTATCCATGGCCGCGGTATCCGTAAAGCGATCGATACTCTTGACTATCCCAGCCCAAGCCCTCCTCTCATTAACTTGTCGCTTTTGTCACCTTAAATTGTTGCTACTAGATTTTGACGCCGGTGCAGAGCTGTCGGTGAAGAGGTTAGCAATGCCTCTGCAGGAGGGGGTAGATAGTTTGGACGTCGAGCGAGGGTGGCAATGACGGAAGGATGTTGCGAGC
>JBCBMN010000186.1:0-4282 GCA_039822745.1 Pseudomonadota bacterium
GGTATGCTGGAGCTATCTGAATAGAAGCCAGATGATATTGCGGCTTTCCGAAGCAAATATTGGCCAATCTGCGGCTTCAAAATCAGAGCTGAAACCGATTTGCTGCCAGTGTCCGTGCACGCCCGCTGTAGCAAATGCCGTAACGCAAGTAGTGAGTCGGGGTGCTTCTCATCTGCGTAGATCAGCAACTCGCGCTCTGTGGCCGAAACACCCGGCGAGTCCCACGAAGCAAAGGCGACAGTGCGTCCTTCCGAGCGGACGAGTTCTCGTCTTCGCGGTGCTGTTGCGGTTCCCCCGGCAAGCGCGCTACGCATCCGGGCGATACTGAGATGATGACTATCAAGCAGCAGCTTGACCTCTTCCCGGTCCGACACATCATAACTAGCCGCTTCAAGAGTGGACGTCGAAGTTCGCACAGAGAGGTGAGGCTGCAATCCGAACTCAGCATCAAATCCAAGGCCAAAGGTACTCGGTGAGAGAATTGATAGCCCAAACCTATCTTTGATCCCGATCGCAGCGCGGAGGATCGCCTCGTCAGACGTAATGAAGCCAGTTGCTCGTTCTTCTATGGCGGTTGCCAAATGACGAAGATCGGATTCATCATTACCCTTCAATGTCGCTAAATCTGACTTCTCAGGAAATACAATCGGGCGAAGCTCATTTCGGATAACCGCGAGTGTCGCTTGGTTGGGTATCTTTAGCGTCGGAATAGATCGACAGAAGGCGAGAATTGGGTCTGGCTTTCCGGCGGAAGTATGCTTCTCGAGCTCCGACAGCAATTCTGCGGAGATTGCCAACTTGACTTCGTTCTCCATGGCGGCGGCGATCACGCCTGCCGCTGCGTCATGCCGAGGGCGCATTTTGGCAACGTCGAAAATCACGTTCAGGTCAATTACGTACCTTGGCACCGAACTTAGCCGAGGATTCCGAACTGAGAGTCCTGGAGCCATCGCCAATGGTTGATCCAAGTGATCGAGCAAGCTTGGCGTTGGCAGCTCTCTTGCCCTCACGTTGATCACGCGCTGCTTTGATTTGCCTCCTACCTTTGTGGTTACGACATCGAACCCCATCTTCTCGTAGAATCGATTGGCGTCAGCCAGATCCGACGCCACATTCGCAGTGATGCTCAGGAAGCCGTGCGTTTCAAGGCGTTCAAAGAGTGTGCGGAGTAGTCTCTCGCCAATCGACCGCCCCCGAAAGTCTGGGGCAACGTACGTCTGAAAGACCTTCGCTTGTGGAAAGCCGCCTCCATAGAGACAATAACCGGCCAGTTCTCCATCTGAGGCGGATACTGCCGCAATGGCGCGACCCTGCTGCACAAACTCGCGGTAGGCATCAGGCGGCAGAAATCCAAATGCAGTTCGCTCAGAGTCAGCTGCTCTCTGTATTGCCCCAACCAATGGTTCCAGGTCTTTGAAAGATTGCAGGATCCGGAATGACATCTTGCCCAAATAACTCCAAGCGATCCAATTTCCTATCAATAAGGGAATTTCATGAGCGCCACGATTAGCAACCCTAGTTTGGTAAGTGCGAATCTCCGGAGGAGTTTGAAGTCAGGAGTTGATTTGACCGATCCGAAAAGATTTCACTTAGGTTTGTAGATTCATGACGGCTGCTTTCGGGAACTAGGATAGGTGGTTTCAAGGTCTCAAATGGGGCGCATAGCCGCCCTGTCTGGGCGTCGCAGGTTCCCCTCGACTTCTTCCGCAAACGAAGCATTGCTGGACACACGGATTCGCGGCCCTTGGAGGCTGCAGCCCCGACGCGGTGCGCGATACGGGGCGCTGGGCGGTGGGAGCAGCGACAGGCGCTGCTCTGATCAAGGAGAACCACCCATGTCATCTGCAGAAGAAGTCACCGGCTCGAACGTGCGAGCCTCGCTGGCAGCGGTCTCGGCAAAACTCGCCGCATCACCTTCACCATCGCCCGGAACCGCAGAACAGGCCGCTCAGCACCCTTCCCGAGGGAAGACTTCAAAGAATAAGCCCTACCGTGGCAAGGCCAGGACGACCAAGGCCGCGGCCGTCGAAAAACTTCTCCAGCGCAAGGCTGGCGCGACTATCGAGCAGATCGGTAAGGCCACCGGCTGGCAGGCGCACACTTGCCGCGCCTTCCTAACCGGACTGCGCAAGAAGGGGCGGGAGGTCATCCGCGATACGGATGCGGGCGGGAAGAGTGTCTACCGGATCAGCCTGACCGTGCCCTCGCCCCCTACCGATGAAAAGGCCAACTGATGGCTCGGACAGCAGGCATCTCGCTCGAACGGCTGGAGGAACTTGCAGGAGCTGGGCTCAAGGAGGAGTGGGAACGCTGTCACGGCGCGCCGGCTCCGAACCTGTCGGCTGAGCTGCTTAGGCTCGGGATAGCCCATCGGTTGCAGGAGAAGAGCCATGGCGGGATCAGCCGCGAGACCAAGCGCTTCCTTCTGCAGACTGCCCGGGCAGCGAATGAACGCAGCGAACGTCCTACCTCGCCTCCACCGCGCAAGCTGACGCCCGGAACGAGGCTGGTGCGCGACTGGCATGGAACCGGACACACGGTGACCGTCCTCGACGATGGGTTTGAGTATGACGGTCAGGTCTGGCGCTCGCTGACCGCGATCGCAAAGGCGATCACCGGTACGCATCGCAACGGCCCGCGCTTTTTCGGACTGACGTGATGGCCAATACGAAAACGATGCGCTGTGCGGTCTACACTCGCAAGTCGACCGAAGACGGGCTCGAGCAGGAGTTCAACAGCCTCCATGCCCAGCGTGAGGCCTGCGAGGCCTATATCCTGAGCCAACGGCACGAGGGCTGGTCGCTGGTCGAGACGCATTATGACGATGGCGGGTTCTCGGGTGGAAGCATGGAACGGCCGGGTCTCAGAGCCCTTTTAGCGGACGTTGAGAACGGCCTTGTTGATGTGATCGTGGTCTACAAGGTTGATCGCCTGACCCGCAGCCTTGCCGACTTTGCCAAGATCGTCGAGCGGCTCGATGAGAAGCAAGCCAGCTTCGTCTCGGTGACGCAGGCGTTCAACACCACAACCAGCATGGGCAGGCTGACCCTGAACGTGCTGCTCTCGTTCGCGCAGTTCGAGCGCGAGGTGACCGGCGAGCGGATCAGGGACAAGATCGCCGCGTCAAAGAAGAAGGGGCTGTGGATGGGTGGCCCGGTACCGCTGGGCTACGAGGTGGTCGACCGCAAGCTCATTCCTGTGCTGGAAGAAGCGGAACGGGTGCGCACAATCATGCGGCGCTACATCACCTCGCGATCAGCGAACGAGCTGATCGCCGAGCTTGAGGCCGAAGGCATCCGCACCAAGGTCCAGCAACGCACCAGCGGGCCGCATCGGGGAGGCATACCGTTCCGGCGCGGCAGCCTGTTCCATCTTCTCAAGAACCCGATCTACCGCGGGAAGATCGTCCACAAGGGGACGGTCTACGAAGGGGAGCACAAGGCGATCGTCGACGAGGAGCTCTGGAACGCGGTGCAGGAGCGATTGCAGGAGAAGGCGCCGCCTCGCAGGCGTCCAAGGAATGATCTGCAGTCAGCATTGTTGCGCGGCCTCGTCAGAGATCCTGCGGGAAGACCGATGGTCCCGACCTACGCCACGAAGAGGTCACGGCGCTACGCCTACTACGAAACCCGCAAGGATCTGGCGCGACAGGGCGATGCTCCAGCGGTCCGGATCGGGCAGGGGCAGCTTGAGCGACACGTGATTGTCCAGCTGACGGCTCTGCTTGAGGACGAGCATGCGCTGCGCAGGATATCGGGCGAGGTAGAAGGCGGTTCACTTCAAAACTTGTTCTCGAAGGCCAAGGTCATTGCCGCGAGACTGGCGTTCGATCAGTCTCGCGTGTCGATCATACCCGAACTGATTGCCGCCATGCAGATCGGCGATGAGCGAATCGATGTCCGGCTGAACGCCGACGCGCTCGGTCTGCGAAGCGGCGAACATTGGAACTGGAGCATCCCGCTGCCACCGCGCAAGCCCTTCCGCGAGGCCAAGCTCCGGATCGATGCGGAGCGGGACCAAGCGCCCGTCGACCAGAAACTGATCATGCTGCTCGTCGAGGCGCAGCAGGCACGTGACCTTGTCCTTGCCAGTCCCGATCTCAGCCTCAACCAGATCGCAAAGCGCGAAGGCCGCTGCCGGACGCAGCTTAGAAACCTGGTCCGCATTTCCTGGCTGAGCCCGCGCATCGTGGAAGCGATCGTCTCAAGCAAGCGGCCAACTCACCTCGGTCGAAGGCAGTTGCTCGAGGCAGACTTGCCAGCGTGTTGGGCTGCGCAAGAGC
>JBCBMN010000187.1:0-4227 GCA_039822745.1 Pseudomonadota bacterium
CCTCGTAAAAATTTTACGAGGGCCGACTGTGTTTTGTGTGCCCGCATGCTACGGCCCAAAGCGTCCATGTCGCTTGCCAAGATCACCCTCCAGAATTTCCGTAATCACGCTGAAAGCGCGCTCACCGAAACCGCGCATTTCAACCTGCTGGTCGGAGAGAATGGCGCGGGCAAAACCAATGTGCTCGAAGCGCTCAGCCTGCTCAGTCCGGGACGGGGCCTGCGCCGCGCTGCCCTGCCGCAATTGGCGCGTAGCACCACAGAGGGAGCGCCAGCGCTGGGCTTTGCCATAGGCGCGAGCCTGATCGAGCAGGGACAGGTCTCCGCCCGCCTTGGCACCTATACCGAGGCTGAGCGCCCCTCGCGCCGGCTTGTGCGCATCAACGGAGCCGAAGCAAGCGCGACCTCGCTTTCCGAATGGCACGCCGTCAGCTGGCTCACCCCGGCGATGGATGGGCTGTTCACAGATAGCGCAGGTGCGCGGCGCCGCTTTGTTGACCGGATGACGCTGGCGGTGGAGCCGGGCCATGCCAAAGCCGTCTCGCATTATGAAACCGCGCTGCGCGAACGCAATCGCCTGCTGGAGACGCGCGGGGAAGCCCGCTGGCTCGACGCTATCGAAGCGCAGGCGGCCCAGCATGGCGCCGTGGTCGCCGCAGCGCGCGCAAGGCTGATCGCGATGCTCTGTGACGAGTTGTCCGCCCTTCCCCCCGAACCCTTTGCCAAACCCACCCTCACCTATCGCCCTGGTGGCCCGATCGATCCGGCTGACCTGCTTGCCAGTTTTGCCCGCGAACGCCCGCGCGATGCCGCTGCGGGCCGGGCGCTAACCGGGCCGCATCGCGATGAGCTGGAAGTGGTCATGGCCTCCACCGGTGTCGCCGCGGCGTCCTGCTCAACCGGCGAGCAAAAGGCGATGCTGATTGCGATCACGCTCGCCCATGGCACGCTTGCTTCGGAGGGGCGGCCCAGCGTGTTGCTGCTCGATGAGGTTGCCGCCCATCTTGACCCGGTGCGCCGGGCAGAGCTTTTCAGACGGCTGCGCACTGGCAAGGCTCAGGTCTGGATGACCGGAACCGAACTCAGCCCGTTTGACGAAATCGCCAATGAAGCCGCGATCTGGCGGGTCAGCGATGGGGCGCTGGTAAGGCTGTAAGTGTCTTAGGGGCTTTAATCCGCGACAGGTTCGGGCACAGCCTCGGCGACTTGATCCACGGTGGACACCACCAGCAACTCAATCCCTTCCACCGTGGGATGGAGGCGATCACTCTGGAACATTTGCTGCTTGGTATAGATGCTTTCCATCCAGAACGGGATCAGGTCAGCGCCATATTCCTCAGCCAGCTCTGGATAGGCGCTGTCGAAGGCCTGCCGATATTCCGGGCCAAGATTGGGCGGCGCGAGCATTCCCATTATCAGCACCGGAATGTCACGCGCTTTGAGGATATCGAGCATCGCGGCAAGATTGGCCCGTGTCTCTTCCGGCGGAAGCCTGCGCAGAAAATCATTCGCCCCAAGCTCGAGGATAAACAGGTCAGGCTTTTCATCCTGAGCATCGAGCAGGAATTCGATGCGCCCCAACCCCGCCGCCGTGGTATCACCCGAAACGCCCGCATTGAGCATCCGCACATTGACACCGCGCGCGCGCAAGGCTGCTTCGAGCTTGGCCGGATAACTGTCACCGCTCGCATTTTTCAGGCCGTATCCGGCAAACAGGCTGTCTCCAAAGGCGATAATGCGCACCTCCTCACCCATGATGGGAATCGGATCGAGCGCTACCGGGGCCTCGGAGCTTTCGGCACTGCGGGTTGCATCTTGTGTGTCGGCACTGTCGCCACAGGCCGCCAGCGCCAAAGCTGCGCCAAAAACTGGCACAAATGCAACTTTCAACCCGCTTCTTCGTATTGGCATGTATCAGCCTTTCATAAGGTCCTTGCCCATTCCCTGCACCTATCCCATCTGGCCTGCGTGACAAGTCCTTCAAGCCCAAGCTCGCCCTTGACCTCAACTGCAGCGGCGCCCGCGATTTCGGCGCGTGGCCTCACTCTCACTCTGGGCAGCAATGCTGCGCCGGTTGATATCCTGAAAGGCATCGACCTTGATATCGCCCGCGGCGAAGTTGTCGCGCTGCTGGGGCCATCGGGTTCGGGCAAGAGTTCGCTGATGGCGGTGCTATCAGGCCTGGAACGCGCGAGCGGCGGCGAACTGACCGTGGCGGGGCAGGATTTCACCAGCCTAAATGAAGACGGCCTTGCTCAGGCGCGGCGCGGACGGATCGGAATTGTGCTGCAAGCCTTCCACCTGCTGCCCACCATGACCGCGACCGAGAATGTCGCCACCCCGATGGAACTGGCGGGCAGCGAGGATGCAAATCCGCGCGCCAAGGCAGAACTCGAAGCGGTCGGATTGGGCCATCGCACCGATCACTACCCCACGCAGCTTTCCGGCGGTGAGCAACAGCGCGTTGCCATTGCCCGCGCCACTGCTCCGCGCCCTGCCTTGATCTTCGCGGATGAGCCGACCGGCAATCTTGACGTGAACACCGGCGAGGAGATCGTCGAACTGCTCTTCGCTCGCCGCGCAGAGACAGGGGCGACCTTGCTCATCATCACCCATGACCGCGCTCTGGCCGAACGTTGTGAGCGCGTGCTGAC
The DNA here is from genome assembly GCA_039822745.1 of Pseudomonadota bacterium. Lineage (GTDB taxonomy): Bacteria > Pseudomonadota > Alphaproteobacteria > Sphingomonadales > Sphingomonadaceae > Erythrobacter. The sequence continues at coordinate 2,654 of JBCBMN010000187.1, forward strand.
GATGGCGGATGGCAAAATCGTCTCTGACCGCGCCGGTGCCAAGTGGGGTGAGGCCGCGTGAGCGCTTCGACAGGGCTAAGCTGGGGCGATGCCTGGAAGCTGGCGCGGCGCGATCTCAATGCGCGCTTCAAGGGCCTAAGGCTGCTGCTGGTCTGCATCTTTCTGGGCACTGCGGCGCTGGCTGCGATTGGCACTCTGACCGCATCAATTGAGCGCGAGCTGACTTCGAGCGGGCAGGAAATTCTGGGCGGGGACCTTGAAGTCGAGGTCTGGCAACGCGGGTTGAACGAAGAAGAGCTCTCCGCGATCAGCGCGCTTGGCACGGTATCGGGCGGCACCCGGCTTCAGGCGATGGCGATCAGCGACGTAGAAACCGGCGCTGAAGGCGAAGGCAATGCGGCCCCGATTGAGCTTAAGGCCGTAGAAGCGAACTGGCCGCTTTACGGCGTGCTTACCCTCGCAGACGGTCGCGAAGTTGGCGCTCCGGTTGGCAATGACGCATGGCTCTCGCAAGGCGCGATGGACCGGCTCGACATCGCAGTGGGCGAGCAATTTCGCATCGGCACCGTGACGCTGACCGCGCGCGGGATCATTGATGACGAACCGGACCGCTTATCCGAAGGTTTTGCGCTTGGCCCTGCCGTGATCGTCGCTCAAGACCTGCCCGTGCGCGCAGGCCTGCTCGCCCCCGGAGCGCTGTATCAAAGCAAGTATCGCATCGCCTTTGACAATCAGAGCCTCGACCCCGGCGATGAGGCTGATGCGCTGGAAGAGGCTTTCCCGACTTCCGCCTTTGACTTTCGGACCCGCGACCGCGCGTCTCCCGGAGCGGATCGCTTCGTGGCGCAGATGAGCGATTTCCTGACGCTGGTTGGCCTGGCTGCTCTGGTGATTGCCGGGATTGGGATTGCGGGCGGCGTTTCCTCCTATCTCGATCAGCGCCGCGCAAGCATCGCCACGCTGAAAGTTCTGGGAGCTTCCTCGCGCGATATCGTGCGTATCTATGCGCTCCAGATTGCCGCTGCTGCTGTGGCGGGCAGTCTTGCCGGGCTTGCGACAGGCGTGCTGGTGACGCCGATCTTTGGCGCGGCGCTGGAGGGATTGCTGCCGGTTGAGAAGGGCTTCGTGATCGAACCGGCGCCTTTAATGCTGGCAGGCGCTTATGGCTTGCTGGTCGCCTTCGCCTTTGCTGCTGCGCCCTTGCTGCGTGCGCGGACCTATCCCGCCATGGCCCTGATGCGCAGCCGCATTGCGCCGCTCTCGCGCGATAAGCGAGCCTTGGGCGCGACCGCTTTGGGCATTGCCGCGATCTGCCTGCTGGCGCTGGCCACAACGGACCGTCTGGAGCTTTCGGCCAGTTTCCTTGCGGGCGCTGGGGTGGCGCTGGCGATGCTTGCCGTGCTGGGTCTGTCGATCCAGTATATTGCGCGAAAGCTGCCCCGCCCAGGCAATCCAATCCTGCGGTCCGCGCTCGCCAATATTCACCGGCCCGGCGCGCCGACCGGAGCACTCGTGACGGCGCTGGGTTTTGGGCTTGCTGCCTTTGTCCTCCTCGCCTCGATCCAGACCGCGAT
>JBCBMN010000188.1:0-4214 GCA_039822745.1 Pseudomonadota bacterium
CGCTGGAACGGCAGGAGAGCCGGGGGTTGCACTACACACTCGATTACCCTGAAACGGACGAAGCGGGCGAGCCTGAGGATACGGTGTTGGTGCCGTGAAGTTCGCTTTGAAAAGGTCCGACCCACTGAAAGGGGTGCCGCGCGAGGTTGTTGGTCGCTTCAATAAAGTCTTGGGTAATGAGACACGAGAGTTTCGATCCTCAATGGGGCAGATTGTCGCAAGTCAGGCTGGCAATGGAATTTTGATGAGTGGAGACACTATTCGGCAGTGTCTAGCCGAAGCAGAGAGATGCCTAGAAAGAGGTATTACCGACTGCCTGAAGTTGGTTTCAAATCGCACCCAACATAATGGCAAACACCGCCAGGCCATGCTCTCGATCCTTAGAGATGTGACAGAACATCACGCAAAGCACATTGCTCGAATCATCGAGGAGCGCTTTGAGAGAATTGAGGTGTTTCAGGGCTCAGCCAAGGTGGCGAGTGATTTCGAGTTTCATCAGATAGTGGAGCGAAGGATTGATCAGATAAACGCGTTCTCCGACGGATTAACTGCCCCTCCGGACGAGCACTGGACTAAACGACACCCTCTAGTAGCAGGCGCAGCAGGCGCTGCTGTTGCGATTGCAGTCGGAGCGCTTCTTGGATTTTTTGGGTCCATTACAGATCATTTGCTTTCCCTCTTTGGTTTGGAATAATCACCTCGTGGTACATCTTGGCGCAAGACAGAGAAGCTAAACGAGGGTGATGCGCGCTCTTATTCCTTCGATCTTGGTTCTTCTAACGGTTCCGGCGTCAGCCCAATCTTCGGAATCCACTCCACCACCCCAAAACCCCATCATTGTCACAGCGCAGCGTTCTGGCGCGCCGATGTGGACTGTTGAAGCTCCCGACGACGTTGAAGGCCGCTCCACCGTCATCCTTGTCGGCGAAATCCGGCGCGTGCCCAAGACGACGCCGTGGTTTCCTGATCGGCTGAAGCAGGCCGCTAGCGAGGCGGACCGCGTCATCATCCGCGCGCGGCCCAAATTCTCTCCGGGAGACTTCTTCCGCCTGATCTTTCGCGGAGGGCGCTTTACCAAGCTGCCCAAGAAGACCGTCGCCGGCGATTATCTCGACGCCGAACAGCGCGCCCGGCTGGCGGCACTCGAAGAGACCTATGACAAGGATTACGACCGCGGTTCGTTCCTGATCACCAGCTTCAACCTGCTCACCCGGCAGCTCGATTTCACCGATGACACGCTCGATGATGACGCGACCGACATCGTCAAGAAAGCCGCTGACAAGGCCGACATCCCCATCATCCGGCCCGAGCGCTTTCGCGGCGAAGACCTGCTCGATGATCTCGGCGATGCGCCGCCGGAAAGCCATATCCCCTGCCTTGAAGCGGCAATGAGCGCGACCGAGGCTGGCCCCTCCATCATAGAGGAGCGCGGGCGCGACTGGACGCAGTTCAACGTGCCTGCCGTGATGGAAAACCCGCTCGAAGTGGCGCTCGGCACGTGCTGGCCATGGGCGGACGCGCAAGTGGGCGAGGAAATCCGTGCGCAATGGGTCACCATGATCAACCAGGCGCGCGCACAGGAGGGTGTCAGCGTTGCTGTCGTCCCGCTGCGGGTTCTGGCGGAGACAGGCGGCGTTCTCGACACGCTGGAGGCGCAGGGGCTGGACATAAGCGGCCCGGAATGGCGGGCCCAAGCTGACAGTGGCGAAACGGACAGCGAGCAACCAGACACCAACATGCCTTGACGCGCGGCCCTTGCCGCCTAGTCTCTCTGTCAAACGCCAAGACGGAGAAACCATTGCCCACCATCACCACGCCCAATACCGGGGTCGAGCTGTGCTACGAAGAGGCGGGCGACCGCGCGAATGAGACGATCCTGCTGATTATGGGGCTGGGGGTGCAACTGACGCACTGGCCCGATGAATTTGTCGAGGCGCTGGTGGCGCGCGGCTATCATGTGGTGCGGTTCGACAATCGCGATATCGGGCTCAGCCAGAAATGGGGCGATGTGAAGCCGCCGAGCGTTGTCTGGCAGCTGCTGCGCGCGCGGATCGGTTGGAAGGCAAAGGTGCCTTACACGCTTGAAGAAATGGCGGCGGATGCAGCCGGGCTGCTCGATGCGCTCAAGATCGACAAAGTGCATGCCGTGGGCGCTTCGATGGGCGGGATGATCGGGCAATTGCTGGCGATCAACCACCGCGAGAAGCTCCACTCGCTCACCTCCGTCATGTCGACCACGGGCAATCCCAAGCTCCCGCAGGCGGACAAGGAAGCCGTCAGCGTGCTGACCGAGCGTCCCGCTTCGCTGGAAGAGGACGTGCTGGTCGATCACGGTGTGAGGGTGCGGCAGGCGCTGTCAGGGCCGGGCTTCACCCTCGACGAAGAACGCACGCGCGAGCACACTCGCATCGGCGTGAAACGCAACGTCAATCCATTGGGCCTGCCGCGACAGCTTGCCGCGATCATCGATGATGGCGACCGGACCGAGCGGCTTGGCAGCGTGACCACGCCGACCATGGTGCTGCATGGCGAAGGCGATCCGCTGGTGAAGCTTGCTGGCGGTGAGGCGACGGCGAAAGCCATTCCCGGGGCGCAGCTGGTCACCATTCCGGGCTGGGGGCACGATTTCCCGCTCGAACTGGTGGACCGGATTGCCGATGACATTGCCGCTCATGCGGCATCCGCCTCGCCCAGAGTGCGCGAAGCGGCGGAATAATATCCGCGCCAGCCAAAGGCGCGCGCGTGCACAGGGGGGTCTTGCATGACATTGGAAGTGATCGGCGCGGGTTTCGGGCGCACGGGGACGGCATCGCTGAAGGCAGCGCTGGAGATCCTCGGCTATGACAAGACGCACCACATGTTCGAGGTGATGGGAAGCAAAGAGCAGATGGCCATGTGGCATGCCATCGGGACCAAGCCCGACACGCCGCCGGATTGGAACGCGGTCTTTGATGGCTTTCCCGCGGCAGTCGATTTTCCCACGGCAGCGTATTGGCGCGAGCTATCTGCCTTTTATCCTGATGCCAAAGTGGTGCTGACCGTGCGCAGCGCGGATAGCTGGTGGAAGAGCGCCAGCTCCACCATCATCCCCATCGGCACAGCGCCGCCTGCCTGGGCGCGCAAGCTGATCCCCCCGCTGCGCCAGAATGCCGAGATGGTCAACGGCACCGTCTGGCACCGCATGTTCGATGGCCGGCAGTTCGAAGAAGCGTACGCCAAGCGCATGTTCGAAGAGCACAACGCCGCGGTTCAGGCCGAGCTGCCGCCAGAGCGCCTGCTGGTCTATGAGGTCAAACAAGGCTGGGAGCCGCTTTGCGCCTTTCTGGGCAAGCCTGTGCCTGATCAGCCCTTTCCGCATGAGAATGACACGGCCGACTTTCAGAAGCTGATCCGCCGCATCAAATGGAGCTTTGGCGCGATTCACGCGGTCGCTGTTTTGGCGGTTATTGGCGGGATATGGGCGCTGCTTGGTTAACCACCCGCTCAAATCCATTTGCGACACGCGCAACATAATTGCTGTCACATTGCGGAAAGATTCACAGATTGATTCACATGATTCAATCACCAAATTTTTCTTCACAGTTTCATTTTGACTCTTGCGTGACTCGCGACTCAAGCTTTCTCCATGCGTCGCGGCCCTTTTGCAGTGCAGCATTGGCTGTGGATCGCCGGAATCGTGGTTAATCACCCGTTGACGAGAGTTGCCGTCCGATTCATGATCTAGTGGTTCGGTTCTTGGGGACCCCACAAGTCTTGGTGATTTCTCCTGCGCTCCCGTCCCACATCATGCGGGCGCAGACGGAGAAGGAGTCTCTGGATTCGTGAGGATACTCTCCTGCGGGGCTGTCGGAACTTCGGTGGACAAGCCTGTTCCTAAACTGTGGGGAGCCGCAGGGCGGGGACAAATCAGGGGGCAACCTGAGGCTTGGCTGTTGAGAGAGTGTAGAGAACAGAGTTGGAACATTGGTGTTTGCCGAACGTTCTGACTCATGCGATGAATGGGTGCTTGGAATGGATTTTAAGGCGAGTGACAGCGTGTCGAGCGAAACAGGCATGGACAACGTGCTGAGCGATGCGGAAACCGGCGAAACGATCGGTGAAGCGGCAGAAAAGAAAGAAAACAAAGCCATGGCAATGGACAAGACCGATGCGGGCAGCGACGCTCTGATCGCGGCAAAGGGTGCAGAAGCGCTCGGCACCGCTATGGCTGCGGC
>JBCBMN010000189.1:0-4211 GCA_039822745.1 Pseudomonadota bacterium
GGCGCGATCGGGTGGTCAGCGACAGGTTTGGCGATGTGGAAGCCAACCGTGTCCCCTTGTCTCAGATGTCGAAGCCGGGCGGTGCCGATGACACGAAAGCCGAAGACGCCGGTGCCGAAGTCGTGGATCTGTCTGAACGGTCCTCCTCGCTTCGCGACACGGGCTAGACCGCCAGAACTGGACAGCGCGCGCCGGGGGGATTAGCCCCTCATCGCATGATATCATTTCGCCTGTCTGCCGCCGCTCTTCTCACCGGAGCCACTCTTCTTACACCGCCTGCCAGCGCGCAGAGCGCCTTTGAAGCCGCACAGGGCAGGGGGCGTGAGAACGTCCCGACCGCTTCTGACGCCGCGCCGGACAGCCTCGAAAGCGTGGCCAGCGAGGCTTTGGCAAGCGACACCGTCGCCTTTGACTTTGTCGAAGGGGTGACGACCGAAGTCGGCCCTCGTCAGGCTGGCACTGAGGCGGAGGAGCGCGCGCGCGTCTGGGCGATGGCGTGGCTGAAAGCGCGCGGCTTTGAAAATGTCGCCGCCGAACCGTTCGAGATGCAAACATGGGTTCCGGGCGATACGCATAAGGCAGAAGTTCTCGCGCCTTTCCCGCAACCAATAGTCGTGCAGCCGCTTGGCAACAGCGCATCGACCGGGCCGGAGGGGATCGAAGCCGAAGTGGTCGAGTTTGAAAGCGTCGCGGCGCTTTCTGCGGCTGAGGACGGAAGCCTTGAGGGCAAGATCGCCTATATCACTCACCAGATGCGCCCTTCGATGGATGGCTCGCATTATGGCTTTGCAGGACCGGTGCGTTGGTTCGGCCCCAGTATCGCGGCTAGCAAGGGCGCGGTGGCGACCGTGATCCGATCGGTCGGCACGGATCGCAGCCGCAACCCTCACACCGGGGGCACCAGCTTCCCCGCGCGAACCAGCCCGATCCCAGCAGGCGCGCTTTCGCTTGCGGATGCCGACAATCTGGAGCGGATGTTTGATCGCGCCGGTGACCGACCCGTGCGTATGAAGCTCGTCCTGACCCCGCGTCTTTTAGGAACCACGCAAAGCGCCAATGTGGTGGGCGAGATTGTCGGCTCCAACCCCGACCTGCCGCCAGTTCTGCTGGCCTGTCACCTTGACAGCTGGTGGAACGCGCCGGGCGCCTTTGACGATGGAGCGGGCTGCGGGATCATCACCGCGGCTGCTTTGAGTGTTGCAAAATCTGGCAGGCCCCTGCGCACAATCCGCGTTCTGCTGGCAGGCGCTGAGGAAGTCGGCCTGTGGGGCTCCAAAGCCTATAGCGCGGCGCATATTGACGAGCCCATTGCAGTGGGTCTCGAAAGCGATTTCGGCGCGGACCGCATCTGGCGCTTTGAGAGCAATTTTGGTGAGACCAATCCCGATTTGCACAAAAAATTGGCGCAGGCTGTGGCACAGTTCGGCGTCGCCAATTCGACCATCAAGGCAAGCGGCGGGGCCGACATCAACATTGCGCGCGACCAGAAAACCGCGATTATCGACCTGCAACAGGACGGTACGCGCTATTTCGATCTGCACCACACCCCTGACGACACGCTCGACAAGATTGACCTTGCCCAGCTGCGCCAGAATGTTGCGGTCTGGACGATGGTGGCCGGCGTGCTCGCCAATGAAGAGCGCTCGATCCTGAATGGCGGGGTAAGCCCCTCTGCACCGCCGACCATGACGCAGTGAAGTGCGCCCTGGGATTTCCACCGGATCAGGCTACGAATGCAACCAAACGGTTCGGATTCTGTCAAGATTCGGAAGGAATTGTTAAACCTAAATGTCTCGAAAACGTCGCGGTACGGAAATATGTTCAGGGCAAAGGGACGAGATAAGAATGCGTACGGGTCGCTCGCGATTGCCTCTCTCTGATCCTGTCCTGCGCGCGTACTGTTAGCTTTTTTGCAGGAGAGCGCACATGTCCGACAATCTGTTGATCTGCGATCTCACGCAAAGCTGGTCACCCACCGGGGGCGGCGGCATCTCGACATATCTGAAGGAAAAGAAGAAGTTCTTTCAGGAAAACACCGAACACCGCCTCTTGCAGATCGTACCAGGGCCAGAGGACAAGATCACGGTGGAAGGGCGCACCATTTTTGCCGAAGTCGGCGCGCCGCAAGTCTGGGGCAGCCCCAATTATCGCTGGATCAACCGCAATGATGCCGTGTTCGAGCTTTTGCGGGAATATCAGCCCAACATAATCGAGAGCCTGTGCCCTTGGGTGCTGCCGTGGATTGCGATCCGCCATCGCCGCCGCTTCCCGGAGACGGCTCTGGTGGCTGGATACCGCACCGATTTTCCCAATGCGCAGATTTACCGCGTGATGAATGATCTTGTCGGCCACCCGCTGGCGCTGGCTTCGAAACAGCTCGGATATTTCTACGCCTGGCTGACCTATCACCGGTTTGACAGGGTCTACACGCTCAACCGCGAAGCGCAGGGCATGCTAAGCTCGCTGGGCTATGACAACACCGGTGTTCTGGGCTTGGGCGTCAACATTGACGAGTTCTCAACCGACCATCGCGAACCCAATTACCGCGCTTCGATTGGCTTGCCTGAAAGCGACGGGCCGTTGCTGATCTATGCCGGGCGACTCGACAATGAAAAGCGCGCTTATGTCCTGACCGAAATGTTCAAACAGATCCCGCGCGAACTTGGCGCGCAGATGGTTTTGATGGGCGACGGGAAATTGCGTGAAACCTTGGAGGAAGAAGCGCGCGGCCTGCCCATCGCTTTCCCCGGATATGAGACGGATCGCCGCGCATTGGCGCGTGCATTAGCCAGCAGTGACATCTATGTTAGCGGGATGGCAGACGAGACGTTTGGAATCTCGGTTCTCGAAGCACAGGCCTCAGGTCTGCCGGTCGTCGGTGTGCATAGCGGTGCCATGCCAGAGCGCGTTCCGGACGGAACGGGTCTGCTTGGGCCGGTAGATGATGCGCTCGCAATGGCGCGCAATGTCGAGCGGGTTTGGAACGAGGATTATGAGGGTACGCGGAAGCGGGCACTCTCGCTGGCCAATTCGCACAACCGCTGGCCGGAAACTTTCAAGCAATTGCTTGACGTGGAATATCCAGAAGCGCTCAAAGCGCGTGACAAGCGGATCAAGGGATCGATGCGCCTCAGTCTTAAGAGAGCATTGAACGAATCTTGACGAACACTCCTGCCTCAACAGAAGAGCGCGATAGCCCCGCGCCCGCATCTCCGCTGCGCGATCTACCGCGACGCACGCTGACCATCGCCCTTTGGGTGCTGCCTTTTGTTGCGCTTGGCAATGTGGCGCTGTTGGTCTGGTCGCTTGGCGGAGTGGACGTGTCCGACCGGATCGTTGCGCCGCATCTGATCGGTGTCGCAATGATGCTGGTGTTCATTCCGATGCTCAGCCATTCGCTGCGGCTTGCTTTGTGGGGCCGGTTCTTCGGGCTGGACCTGGGGTTTGCCCGAGCTCTCAAGATAACAACCGGCACGATGGTCGCCAATTCGGTGACGCCTTCGGCGACCGGTGGCGTGCCGATAAAGCTGGCCTTTTTGCTGGGAGCGGGGATTGAGACGCGGCGCGCGCTCGCGCTGATTTCGTTCCAGACGGCGGAAGATGCGCTGGTCCTGTTCAGCATGCTGGGCATTTGCATCGGCATTACCGGCTTCGCCTTGGCAGACTTCCTTGGGTCAGACCCAGAGCTCGCTGCGCAGTTTGATATGACGCTGCGATCCATCAGTATGATCGTGATTTGGACTCTGGTCGGCATTGCCGTGCTGGGCGTGGTGATTGCCGCAGGTTTGCTCGGAGGGCGGGTTCGTGAACTCGCTAGGCGCGCAAGTCAGGCTATTACACGTTGGGTTTCTGGTGTTCTTCGCGACTGGGGCGAGGTGTTCCGGCGTGGCAAATGGATTGCTGTCGTCAATATCGGTCTGGCGCTGCTTCAATGGAGCGTGCGTTTCTCGATTGCGGGACTGGTTCTGGCGGCCTTTGGCGTGGAGTGGCGACCGGCGCTGTTCTGGCTGCTGCAATATCTGGTGCAGTCAATCAGCTCGATCGTGCCAACACCGGGCGGTGCGGGCGGAGCGGAGGCAGGATTTCTGTTCCTGTTTGCGCCGTTTGTCGATCCTGATCTGCTGGTGCCTGCAATGAGCGCATGGCGCCTGATCTTCTTCTTCCTGCCGCTGACCGGGGCTGCGCTGGTTTTCTTCCTGATGAACCGCAAG
>JBCBMN010000190.1:0-4186 GCA_039822745.1 Pseudomonadota bacterium
TGCCGAGGATGCTGGCGGCGCGGTGGTCGGGCGCTTTGTCGCGGTGCCGGGGCACGGTTCGAGCGAAGAGCGCGGCGCGGTGTTCGAGATCGGCTATATCACGCTCTCCCAGCACCAGGGCAAGGGCGTCGCGCGCGAGTGCACCGAGGCCCTGATCGCACACCTCTTCGCCCCTGAACGCGTGCCCCCAACCCGCAAAGCGCCCGACCACCGCGCCGCCAGCATCCTCGGCAATCCCCCGCTCCTCTGCGATCCCCCGCTCCTCAGCAATCCACGTAAGGCCCGGCCAGCCCGGCTCGGCGAGCCAGTCCCACAGCTCCTCCTGCGAACCAAACGCCTCGCGCGTAAGGTAACGGCACTGCTCCGGGTCGCAGAGCGTCGGGAACAAAAGCGGCGGCGTCCTCGCGCCGGAGTGGGCGCAGGGTGAAACGCGCAGTGGTGAGAATGGGAACATCGGACATGAAGCGCGCTATCCAGCCTCGCAGGCCAAAGCGCAACCGCAAGAGGCGTTATCGCTGCGAAGGCCGAACCATAGGCTCTAGCCAAGGGGTGCGTGAATCTGAAATAGCGAGACGATGACGAAAGCCGATCAAAAACCTGTCGTGCTGTTCGATATTGATGGCACGATTGCCGATATCGAACACCGCCGCCCCTTTCTCGATCAGGACCCTCCCGATTGGCGGTCCTTCAACGCCGAGATGGGTGAAGACACACCCAACACCGCCGTGGTGGCGCTCTACAAGACGCTGTGGGCCTCGCGCGAGTATGATCTCATTCTGGTCAGCGCTCGCAGCGAGAAATTCCGCGCCTTGACCGAACGATGGCTCGTCTGGAATGAAATCCCCTTCGACCGCCTGCTCATGCGCCGGGAAAAGGATCAAAGGGCCGATCACATTGTGAAGGAGGAGATACTGGACACGCTGCTCGCAAACGGGCTGCACATTCAGTTCACCGTCGATGACCGGCAGCAAGTGGTCGACATGTGGCGCCGCAGAGGCATCACCTGCCTGCAATGCGATGTGGGCGATTTTTGAGGAAACCTACGCGTTGAGGTGCGCAACCAGCGCCTTCACCTTCTTGGAGCGCCATTGCGGGGTCGGCGCGACGAGCCAGTAGGCGCGCTTGCTCTCGACCGGCTCATCCAGTGCGACAAGCGCGCCGCGTTCCAGCGCCGTCTCCACCAGCGCCAGCGGCAGGACGGTGCGCCCCATCCCTGCCAGCGCCGAGCTCATCGCTTGCCCCGCGCTGCTGGCGGTGATGCAGGCCTTGATCTCTTCAGGTAGACCAGCCTCGGGCCAGTCAATCCACGCATCGCGCGCCTCGGGCGCTGCAACGGCAACCTTGAGCGCAGGCGCAAGCTGGACGCCCTCAAGCTCCCCCGGCCCGGCGATAAAGCGGATCGCGAGGTCAAGATTGGCCTCGGTAAAGTCAGCGCCTTCATCGGGCGCGAGGATGTACTGGACGCCGGGCGTGGTCGCCTGAAACGGAGCCAGACGCGGTGCGAGCCATGCGGCGTAGAACTCTCGCGGGGCAGCGATCGTGTAGCGGTCAGAAGCTTGGCCCGCCTGCATCGCATCGACGCTTTCCTCAAACCGCAAGAAGCCTTCGCGCAGCGCGTTGAGCCCGGCCGTGCCCTCTGGCGTCAACTCCAACCCCTTGGACGTGCGGCGGAACAGGACCACGCCGAGGTGATCCTCAAGCGCACGAATCTGCTGGCCGACAGCTGCGGGCGTCACCGCAAGCTCATCAGCGGCCCGCGTAAACGACAGGTGGCGCGCGGCGGCATCATAGACGCGCAGGGCGTTCAAAGGGAGATGGGTGCGTTTCACGAACGCCGATCTAGGCGCAGCTCACCCGGCCCGCAAGTCAGCGGCACAATGCACCTGCTTTCAGGGGCTTTAGCCCGGGTTTAGCCTGCAGCTTGGCTGAGCCTTAGGACCGGTCGGCAGTTTCGGGCGCGGCGAGCGGGAAATACGGGATGCGCACTTCCACTGGCGAGCCATCAGCGCGCAGGAAGGTATAAAAGCCTTCCATCGATCCATGCGGGGTCGTCAGCGGGCAGCCAGAGACGTAATCGTGGCTTTCACCGGGCGCGAGCGTGGGGTGTTCACCCACAACGCCTTCGCCATCGACATGATTCACCATTCCGCGCGCATCGGTGATCCGCCAGTGACGGGTGCGCAGCTGCAACGTTTCATGCGAGCCGTTTTCGATGCGGATGTGATAGACCCAGAACCACTTGCCAGCCTCCGGATGCGACTGCTCCGGAAGGAAATTGACAGCAACCCGAACGGTGACCCCTTCGGTAACGGCAGCGTGTTGGAAGAGTTCTTTCATGTCGGTCACCAAGGTAGCGATTTGTTACGGCGCGGCAAGAGACTCAACGCGCGTTTTCTCCAGCGTATCCCGATTGCGCCCGGATTAGCGCACGATCAATTGATTTGGCGCACCAGCTGTTGCGAAAGATCGATCAATCGCCGCCAGACAAAGCTGGCTCGCCCTCGCTTGCAGCAGCGGGCACCGGGTCAGGCATAGGGTCAGAAACGGGGTCAGGCACGGGGTCAGCCGGATTGTGCTCGGCAAGGAACGCTTCGAGCGCGTCATACCATTTCTTTTCGCTTTCCTTCTTGGAGAAGCTGTGCCCCTCGCCTTTGATCACTAGGGTTTCGGGCTTGACCGGTGCTTCCTCGCTGGCCTCGGCGAACCGCTCATACTGAGAGAACGGCACGACAGAATCGCGCGTCCCATGCGCAAGGAGAACCGGGCGATTGAGCTTTGCTGCATGGAACGCGGGCGACACGGAATCGAGATCGAACTCTTCTTCGCCTGCCACCTGTGCCCGCCATCTACGGCTGGCTTTTCGCGAGAGATACTTGCGATCGTATTTCAGCATCTTGTCAAAGTCAGTCACACCCGCCCAACTGTCAGCGCAGCGATACCGTTCGGGGTTTCGCAATGCGCCCCAAAGCGCTGCATAGCCACCATACGAACCGCCCACGATGCAGACGCGTTCAGGGTCGGCGATACCTTCGGCAACCGCCCAGTCCATCGCGTCATCGAGGTCATCCTGCATGCGGCGGCCAATCTCACCCGTGCCCGCTTCATAAAAGTCATCGCCATATCCTCCCGAGCCGCGAAAATTGGGCTGCAAGACGGCATATCCTCGATTGGCAAGAAGCTGTACTTCATCGTTATACTCCAGCATGTCTCGCACCCCATAGGGGCCGCCATGCGGGAGAATGATCAGCGGCAGGCCCGTGGGCTCGCGTCCTCTGGGAAGCGTAAGATAGGCGCTTACTTCAAGGCCATCGCGCGTGGAGTAGCGAATGGCCTTTGGCTTTACGAGTGCCCGAAAGTTGAGTTCGGGACGGTAATTGGCAAAGACTTTCAGCTCGTTGCGATCTTTTGAAAAGAGGAAAAGCGCCCCCGGATCGGATTCGCTTCCGCCCCAGATCACCATGGTTCGATCATCGCGCGAACGCGAAATGATTCTGATGTCCTCTAAATGCGCTGCTTTCTTGAGCTGGGCGTAAAGCTCGGCAGTTTCCTCTTCGAACCATTTCATTCTGACCCGATCATCGGTGTACAGCGCTGCTAGGGGCGTTCCATCATCCTTGAGCCACAGACCTTCGACATCCCAGTCAGGGTTCTCGTAGAAGGTCTCAACAGACTCGCCAGCAGCATAGTCAAACAGGCGCACAGCGACCCGGCCATTGTCGCCTTCTTCAAGGACGTAGCCCTGCTTTGAGCCCGACACGATCTGGACCACTTCCCAATAGCGGCTTTTCTCATCGTCCGCTTTCAGTTTTCCAATCAGTTCGAACTTATCATCCGCGCCATCGCGATAATAGATCCGCAAGCGCTTGAACCGCCAGCCCATGCCTAGCCGCACCACGCCAGCATCATCGGCATGCCAATCCCAGACGCCCTTCTTGGGCTTCACAATTTTTTCGACTTCGCCATCAGGTTTGAGTTCGTAACGATAGACCGCCGGATTGCTTCGCAGCGAGCCTTGAACTGAGATAAGCGCATAGGAGCCATCATCGGCCAAATGCACGAGATCACCGCCCCAGATGACGCGCTTGCTCACTTCAAGCTGGAAAAACTCGGCAGTTTCAAGGTCGCGCACAAACAGGCGGTTGAAGCGAACCGGCCACCCATAGGCAGAGCCGATCCACGACAATGA
>JBCBMN010000191.1:0-4179 GCA_039822745.1 Pseudomonadota bacterium
TTTATCGGACACCTTGCGATCGAGCACGATCTCCGAGTTACCGGTGCCCTTGAACTCTTCAAAGATGACCTCGTCCATCCGGCTGCCCGTGTCGATCAACGCCGTCGCGATGATGGAAAGCGATCCGCCTTCCTCGATGTTTCGCGCGGCACCGAAGAAGCGTTTGGGCCGTTGCAACGCGTTGGCATCCACACCGCCGGTCAGAACCTTACCCGAGCTCGGCACAACCGTGTTGTAGGCACGGCCCAAGCGCGTGATGGAATCGAGCAGGATCACGACATCGTTCTTGTGCTCGACCAAGCGCTTGGCCTTTTCGATAACCATTTCAGCAACTTGAACGTGACGATTGGCCGGCTCGTCAAAGGTTGACGAGATCACTTCACCCTTCACGCTGCGCTGCATGTCGGTGACTTCTTCGGGACGCTCGTCAACCAGCAGAACGAGAAGGAAAACTTCAGGATGGTTGTCGGTGATGGCTTTCGCGATGTTCTGCAGCAGAACCGTCTTACCGGTGCGCGGCGGAGCGACGATGAGAGCGCGCTGGCCCTTGCCCTGCGGCGACACGATATCGATCACGCGCGCGGACTTATCCTTGACCGTAGGGTCGAGTGTATCGAGCGACAGCTTTTCCTCGGGGTATAGCGGCGTGAGGTTATCGAAGTTCGTGCGCAGACGAACCTTATCGGGATCTTCAAAGTTCACGGTGCTGAGGCCTGTCAGTGCAAAATAGCGCTCACCATCCTTGGGCGCGCGAATTTCGCCTTCGACGGTGTCGCCCGTGCGCAGGCCCCATTTTCGGATTTGATTGGGGGACACATAGATGTCGTCCGGGCCAGCTAGATAATTTGCTTCGGGCGAACGCAGAAAGCCGAACCCGTCTTGCAGCACCTCAATGGTGCCGATCCCCATGATCTTCTCTTCGTATTCCTCGTCTTCGGCAAGTTCGCGCAGGATGCTGAAGAGCAGGTCCTGACGGCGCATGGTCGACGCGCCTTCGACGCCCAACTCTTCCGCCATCTGGACAAGATCAGCCGGCGTTTTTTCCTTTAAGTCTTTGAGATGCATTGAAAATATAGTCCAAAATGTAAGCGCCTTACCCAAGGGGCTGCGCAGGGAAAACCGGTCGTCAGTACCTCGGACATTGAGGCGCTTTGATGAAAAGAAACAATCAAAGCTGGGCTTGGAGAAAGCAGACGGGCCGCGCGCGGATCGCGCAAACCAAATACCGTTTGAATGAAGACAAAATAAGGTTTGAACGCAGCGTGGTCAATCCACGAATGCGTCTTCGATCAAAATGGCTTGATATAAACCAACACAACAATGACGACGAGCAAAAGACCGGGCACCTCACCGATCATCCGCAGGGTCTTCTCGGACAGAGGACGCTCACCTCGAGCCATTTTCTTTGTCTGCGCGACAAGCCAGCCGTGATAGCCGGAGAGGATCAGAACCAGGGTCACCTTGGCGTGAAGCCATCCCGCTCCGCTGAAATAGCCACCGGGGATAGCAATCGCCAAGCCAAGCGCCCAAACCAGCAAAAGGCTAGGTGTCAGGATAATCTTGCGCAATTTTCCCATCCGGTCGGCCCATTTGGCCTCCCCGGCAGAGCCAGGCTCGTGATCGAGCATGTAAATGCACTGGCGCGGCAGCATGAACAGCCCCGCTAGCCAAAAGACCATGAAGACTACGTGGCCGACCCGAAGCCAATCGCTGATGGAAAGCAGTGTATCCAAGGCCCTTAACCCTTCCTGTCGCCGCGCTAGCCGCGGACGGCCGATAGAAGCTCTTCAACATGCGCGATCGGAGTGTGCTGGCCGATCCCATGCCCGAGATTGAACACGTGCGGTCGATCCGCGAACGCTTCAAGTATGGTTTTGCAACGTCCCGCGAGCGCTGGTCCACCCGCCTCCACCAGAAGCGGATCCAGATTGCCCTGCACCGGCATGCCCTCCGGAAGAGAGGCGTGCGCCCAATCCGGATCCAGCGTTTCGTCCAGCCCGACCGCGTCAACGCCTGTTTCTCTAGCGTAGGAGGGAAGCTTGGCGCCCGCCCCTTTTGGAAACCCGATCACCGGCGTCTCCGGATGCGATTGTTTGATGGCGGCAGTGATCTTGGCGTTTGGAGCAATCACCCAGCGCTCGAATTCGTCCGGCGCCAGACTGCCTGACCAGCTATCAAACAATTGCACCGCCTCAGCGCCCGCATCAATTTGGCCGCGCAAGTAGGTAATCGAGACATCGGCTATGGCGTCACAGATCGCCTGCATCCGTGCTGGATCTCGATAAGCTAGCAATCGCGCCGCGCCCTGATCCTTCGAGCCTTCGCCCGCAATCATGTAGGTCGCTACTGTCCAGGGAGACCCGGCAAAGCCCAGCATTGTGACACGATCATCGATCATCGCCCGGGTCTGGCGAACCGTCTCGTATATCGGCTCAAACCGTTCATAAGCGGGCATAAAGTCGCTTAGGTCGGTCTCAAGCAGCGTTGGGCTCAACTTTGGCCCTTCTCCTGCCAGGAATTCCAGCCCTTGCCCCATGGCGTGCGGGACAATCAGAATATCTGAGAAAAGAATGGCCCCATCAAAGCCAAAACGGCGGATGGGTTGAACGGTGATTTCAGCCGCGGCTTCGCTGTCGTACACAAGCTCGAGAAAGCCGCCTTTGGCCGCGCGAAGATCGCGATATTCGGGCAGGTACCGGCCGGCCTGACGCATAAGCCAGATCGGAGCGACGGGTTGTTTTGCACCTTTCAAGGTGTCGAGCAGAGGGCCAGGCATGTGCGATCCTTAAAACAAATAAATGATATTTATAAAGGGATGATGGGTTTTGTTGGCCCTGTGGAAACTGGGAATTGCCGGTCCCTGCACGAATTGTTCGGTGTTGAACAGCATTTGTGCACAGAGGCGAATCCGCAGCTTTCCTGAGTCAATCGCTATCTGTCCACGGTGTTGTCAGGCTGTGCGCAAACGGCACCGGATGTTCAGAACTCGCCCGGGCAAAAGCGCCGAGAGCGGGGAGTGTTCTTACTCCCCAACTTGTCGTCGGCTCTCTCCCGTGGTTTATGCCCCCACGTTTCCACAAGGGGCTGCTAGTCCACCAACGAATCGCATGAACCGCCTCAATCTCCATCTTGTTTCGGACTCAACGGGCGAAACGCTTGAAATGATAGCGAAAGCGGCGCTGGCGCAATTTGATCATCCGCAAGTCAGCCGTTTCTTCTGGCCAATGGTCCGGTCGCGGCAGCATCTTGATCGGATCGTCACTGATCTCGCCAACAATCCTGGGTTGGTCCTTTACACCCTGGTGAATCCCGAAACGCGCGCGCGATTGGAAGAGCATTGCCGGCATCACGGGCTTCCAGCGGTGCCGGTTCTTGACCAGGTGACATCCGCGCTTGAGGCGCAACTTGGTCAGGAAACGCTGGACCGGCCTGGGCGTCAGCACGCGATGGACGCAGACTACTTCAAGCGGGTCGACGCTATCCAATACACGATCGCGCATGACGATGGGGTGGCCTACGAAGACTGGGA
Organism: Pseudomonadota bacterium; assembly: GCA_039822745.1. Lineage (GTDB taxonomy): Bacteria > Pseudomonadota > Alphaproteobacteria > Sphingomonadales > Sphingomonadaceae > Erythrobacter. The sequence continues at coordinate 3,530 of JBCBMN010000191.1, forward strand.
GCAGGCCGACATTGTCCTTGCTGGAGTGTCGCGCAGCTCCAAAACGCCGACCAGCATCTATCTCGCTAACCGCGGTTACAAAGTCGCCAACATTCCTTTGGTGATTGAAAGCCCCCCTCCCCCGGCGCTCTTTGGTCTGCGCAACCCGCTGGTCGTTGGGTTGACGACGGCGCCTGAGCGTCTGGTTCAGATCCGCCGCAACCGTCTCTTGTCGCTGAATGAAGGCACCGAGACCGCTTATGTCGACAACGCCAAGGTCAAAGAAGAGCTTCATTTCGCGCGCCGCATGTTTGCCGATAATGGCTGGCCAGTGATCGATGTCACACGTCGCTCGATTGAGGAAAGCGCCGCGGCTATCATTCGGCTGGTGCAAGACCGTCGACGGCCCCAAAAACCAGCGGATGACGGGGTGGCGAAGCCAATATGAGCGCATCGAAGCTGGTCCTGGCGTCAAAGTCGACGTCGCGTCGCGCCATGCTCGACGCCGCGGGCGTTTCTTATGAGGCGATCCCGGCTGACATCGATGAGCGCGCGATTGAAGCGAGCTTGATAGGGGCCACCGCACCTGAGATTGCCGAAGCGTTGAGCGTTGCGAAAGCCGCTGCCCTCGCCGCGCCTAATCCGGATTGGTTGGTCTTGGGGAGCGATTC
>JBCBMN010000192.1:0-4103 GCA_039822745.1 Pseudomonadota bacterium
TCGCCGTTGAACAGCGCCATATCAGCATCACCGATGCAGCCGATGGCATGCTCACGGTTGAGGCATTGGGCACGCTCGGTTTTGTCGTGGACGGACGCTCGACCCAGTCGGTGAGTATTGATCCGACCTCAGGCAGCGAGATCGAGCTGGGCTCCTCGCGCCTCACCATCGCTCGCGAAGAGGGATCAAGTGGCGGCGCAATCAGCATCACCATCCGTCAGGCTGAGGAAAAAGGCTCCAAGACAGACACCGTGCGCGGCTTTGCTTTGGGCAGCGCCTTGCCGAGCAAACGCACCATGTCTTGGGCGTTCTCTCTCGCAATTCTCGTGCTATTTTTAAGTGTCCCCATTGCAACTCACCTGATGCGCGCGCCGGTCGAACAAGGCCCGGATGCCGATATGATCGATCAGGTCGCTTTTGACAGCACCTGGAGTTCGGGCGAGCTCAGCCTTGCGCACCATGATCTCAAGGACAATTGCGAGGCCTGTCACGCCACTCCCTTTGTCTCGGTTCAAGACAACACCTGCCTGACCTGCCACGAGGACCTGGGTGAGCACGCCGCTAAGCCGCGCTTGATGGACGGCATGGCTCCCCTCCCCGCAGGTGAGGCGTGGCAATGGGCCGTGGCAGAAACCCTCGGCAAGGAAGGCCCGGGATCATGCACGTCCTGCCATTTGGAGCATGAAGGCAAGGTCCGTCAGCAAGCCGCTACGGAAGAATTCTGCGCAGAGTGTCATGACGCTCTTGATGCGCGCCTCACCGATGTCGCCTTTGGCAATGCCGCGGACTTTGGCGACAAGCACCCGCAATTCCGCCCGACCTTCTTCACCGCCTATTCGCAGGACAAACCGGTCCGCGTCAGCCTTGACACAGGCGCGCAGGAGAAAAGCGGCCTTATCTTCCCGCACGACATTCACATGAGTGAGAGCGGCGGCGTTGCCCGTATGGCGATCAGACTGCCCGATTATGACGGCCCGCTGGAGTGCGCGAACTGCCATGAGCCGACCGAGGACAGCGTGGGCTTCAAACCCATCGAAATGGAACCTTCGTGCGAGGCCTGCCACAGCCTTGTCTCTGGTCAGAACGCAGCTGGATTTACGACGCTTCGCCATGGCGATGTCGGCGATCTGATGGAGGACCTTGCGAGTATCGGCCAAGGGCCAAAGCGCGCTGCGGTGACGGGGCGCTCGCGCCCGGGGCAATTTGCGCAAGGCGGCAACTACGCGATCAATTTCGGACAGCCCTCACGCTCACTCGTGGCGATCAACCGCGCGCTGCTGCCCGGCGGGACTTGCGGCGATTGCCACATCCCAACCCGCACCGATGGGCGCGCTGACCTGATCCCAGTGAACCTGCCCGATCGCTATTTGCAGCAAGGCTTCTTCAGCCATGAAGCGCATGAAGACGAAAAGTGCACATCCTGCCACGAAGCCACCACAAGCAAGGCCGCAACAGACCTGCTTTTGCCGGATCTGGCCAGCTGCCAAGACTGCCATGAAGGCGCGAGCGCTGTCGCTACCAAAGAGGTTGTCCCCTCCTCCTGCGCGATGTGCCATGGCTATCACACACCAACGACCCCCTGGCCCGGAGATCATCCGATCCTGCAATCCACACCTGAGGATATGCGGGGACTGGATACAGATGCACTTGCATCAATCTCCGCAATGCTGAAGGATTGAACGCGGGGAGAAGGTGGATGGGAAACGCAAAGAAAAGCGTCCTAATTGCCCAGATTACGGACACGCATGTCGGCTTTGAACCGGAAGCGGGCGACGAAGAATTCAATTATCTGCGCCTGCGAATGGCGATTGACCATGTGTGCGCGCAGACGGTTCAGCCCGACATCCTGATCCTGAGCGGCGATATCGCTGACAAGGGCACTCCGGAAAGCTACACTCAGGTCAAGAAGGCGATAGCATCCGTGCCCTTCCCGGTTCATGTGATGACGGGCAATCACGACAATCGCGACAACCTGCTGGCGGCCTTTCCCGACTGCCCGACTATCACTGCGCCAGATGGCAAGGCCTATGCGCAATACAGCCTCGATCTGAACGGGCTGCGCGTGCTGTGCCTCGATACCTTGCAGCATGGTCGCCATGGCGGTGCCTTTTGCGAAGTGCGCGCGGAGTGGTTGGCGGCTGAGCTGGCTGCGCAACCTGACACGCCCACGCTGATCGTGATGCATCATCCGCCGATTGTTTCAGGCATTGACTGGATGGACCCGCGCCCGGGTGAAGCGTGGCTCGCGCGGTTTGGCAAAGCGATTGCGGGCCATGACCAGATTGTCGGTATCACTTGTGGGCACCTGCATCGCCCGATTGCTGCTTCGCTCGATCATTTGTCGGTCGCGGTGACGCCTGCGGTTGCGCCGGCGGTCTCGCTCGATCTGCGCCCGGTGGACTTTCACAAGGAGGATGGCCGCGGGATCGTCGATGCCGAACCTCCCGGCTATGCGCTGCATCGTTGGAAGGACGGCCAGCTGGTTACGCACTTTCAACCCGTCGGCGACTGGACGCGGCTAGCGGTCTATAGCGAGAACCTGATCCCGATGATGCAGGCGCTGGAGGCTGAGCGGAAATAGCACCCGCCCCAGTCTCAGCCTCAGCCTCAGCCTCAGTCCCAGTCCCAGCCAGGGCGAGCGATTACTGTGCGCTCATTGAATTGCCAGCATCCAGTTCATCGCTGCGTGCATTGGCGGGAGCATTGCTCTGCCGCCCCACCCAGCTTTCCATATTGACCTCGTCCGAGACCTTCCAGGGCGCGCCCGAGCGCGTCATGAACAACCGTTCCATCTCAGGCCGGGTAAAGGGCCGCGAGCCAAGCCGTCCGAAAATCGCCATCTGACCGCCGGTTTCATCCACCGCGCGATCCCGGTCGAGCCCCTTGGATAGCGCCAGCGCCGGGCTGGGTGTTTTGGCATAGGCGATCAGTTCGGGTACCGGAGCGGGGCTGAATCCATAGAAATTGCGCTGGCTGTCAGGCGAGGTGAGCTGGAGCACTTTCAACCCATTTTCTCCATCGGCAACATACGCAAACAATGAGGCATTGGTGGAGGCGACAATCACATCCTCGGCATCGTTAAGCGTGCCGTCGAGCGTGACCTTTTCCTGAACCTTGGGCGCGAGCGGATTGGTGACGTTGAGGATCACCAGCCCCTCTTCTTTGGCCGCGACATAGGCATAGGTACGCGCGACATAGAGCCGCCGCGCATCGGCCAGCGGCACTGTGGCTTCGGGTCGGGCGATGGGAGTGCGCAGGTTCGTGACGTCGAACAGTTTCACTCCATCAGCATCGGTCACCCAAAGATAGCGGAACTGAATCGCGCTCGCCCGTGCATCCTTGAGCGGTCGGACCGCTGTGACCTTTGGCATGGATGGATCAGCCAGATCGACCACCACAAGGCCGGCGTCGGCTGTGATGTAGGCCACCTCGCCCGCAAGCTGAATGTGCCGCGCGCCGCTCAGAACGCCATCAGGGTTCCACGCATCAGTGCCATCAGCGAACTCAAACCGCTCAAACCGGTTGTTGCGGAATTCACCGTCGGCGAGCGTGTTGACATTGACAAGGATCAGCCCTTCTTCCGCGTCCGAGATCGCCGCGTAATTGTAGATCGGCAGGAAGGCTTGTTCCTGATTGAGCTTGCGCAGTTCGGGGGTGGAGCGGCTTGGCGCAATCGGCTGATTGGTGGCCAGCGCCATGCAAGTTGCGTTCTTGGTCTTCACATGCGTGTCATGTCCAAGAGGAGAGAATGGCGCTGTAATGATCCGCTCTGAAATGCCCTTATTGCCGATGCTGGCAACGTCATAGGCACGGAAGCCGCCTTTGCCTTCGGCGACGAAGAGATATTCGCCGCGCAATTGCAGACAGCCCACCTTGTCCTGCGTGCCTTCGTGCACGTTTACAAATTCCTCGAACGCCTTTGTCTCTCCCGAAAGATCGCCATCTAGGCTCTTGCCGCGCACCCATTTCTTGAGCTCGCGCCCGTTGCGCTCGACATGCAGGCGATAATAATCGGGATAAGCGTACTTGTGCAGGTAGGAGCCCAGCATCGCTTGCGGCTCTTCAAACTCGGTCACGCGCACCGCGCTGATCCCGCCTTCAAG
>JBCBMN010000193.1:0-4058 GCA_039822745.1 Pseudomonadota bacterium
CCATCGAGTTCATCATCGAAGTGGTCGATTTCGTGTGGTCTCGATTATCCCGATCTGTGCCAAATTGCATAGTCAGATAACCTGATGCCGACCATGCGGCGAGTTCTGCGGTCTTTGCGGGCGCTAACTGCGCTTGGCACTTGGTTAGAAGCCTGGATATAAGTCCAGCGAAGAATGGCGTGTTACTTTGGTCCAGTGAAAAACTACGGCCTTCAACAGCTTGCTCTAGCGCGCTTCGGACATTCTCCGGTACTTTGCTCGTGGGCACCGACTGCTGAGCCGCGGCCGTGCTCACAACCAGCGCTAGGACTGGCATAACGATCGCGCTTAAGATAATCGACTTTGGGCAGGTATACATTTATGACTCCGGGGCGAGTTTGAGACCTGGTTCGGCCGGTGGTTTCGCGCTAGATCGGTGTAAAGGAATCAATTGCAGCGCCGCGCGGCGCAGAACTGGCCGACACGCTTCTCTCGGTCCATGATTCCAGCCATGCGAGGAATAACGACCCCGCAGTGCTCAGCGCCGATGGCTAGGCAAGCGAAAGAGCAGGCAAAAAATATGCAAGCAGCGCGGCCATTCGTCGGTTGCTCACTGCATGAGGCGGCACAAATCGCAAGGGTCGTGACCGTGCCAGGATATGCTAATGCAAGCTTAGTTTTTTCTTCCTGCACGTTCTGGCGTGCCGAAAAGCATTCATTGCAGGACGCGTACGCGATGCTTGGCTGGGCTGCGCAGAGCGCGATGAAGCAAGAGAGTGGAACGGCACACTTTACTGTCGCGCGCCGCCAACGGGCTGCAAAACTGAATGGCTGAGTGTTCGCCTTTTTGAGCAACTGCGCCCACAAACTTCCAGTTTCGAACTGGGTCTGGGCGGCGAGCGCGCCGCATGGCGCATTGAACGCATCTCTCTCTGTAAACGTCTGGTGCTCAAACATTGATCTCTCACCGTGGGGCTATTACTTGGACGACGGTGGCGTCGCCACTGCTGAGAAATAATATGCACGTCCGACAACGGCCCCAAATGGTCGGCCTGTCCGATGTTGTCGCTTGTTGTCATTCGCTTCGCGAAGCGCGACCGTAGTGCACGATACCAGCCCAGTCGTAGGGATGCGCGGACCCGCGGTTAACCGGGCCGGCGCACCCAATCCCTCGCTTGGAGCTGCCACGTCGGTCCATATCCTCGGCATTGAGGACAGTGAGCTGCGCACGTTGCACCGCCTCAGCAATTTTAAGTTGCTGATCGTCGCTCAGTAACATTCCATAAAACCGATCCAAGAGGTCGGCCATCGAAGCGTCAGAAACCGGCCAAAGCGTCCCGATCACGTCCTGTGCGCCAAGTTGTTGCGCACGAATTGCAAGGCTGTCGGGTCCGAATTCCCCCATGTCGGCGGAACCAGTGTCGCAGCACGACAGCACAAGAAGCTCGACCTCCGACATGTGACCGACTGCGTCGGCCAATTCTTCCAGATAAAGAGGGTCGCCGCTTCCCGTTTGGAGATGCGACATGTGCGGGGCGTGGGGTTTGATTGCAAAATGCATGGCGAGGTGGACGAGTTCGTATCCACTCTTGAGGGCCCGTACGATGTTGTCGGTCGTCACGTCGCCATCGAACCGGATCTGAGAGTTCCGGATAAGTGCGTGCAGAGATGCCACCTCACGGCGCGCATGTTGCAAGGGCGCAAAACCCGTTCCAGGAAGCGTATTGACGAATGCAGCCGCCCGCCACCGTTCTCGAGCAGTTGTCGGTTCTTTGGTTTTTGCACCGGTAACAATCGTTGTGCTGAACCGCTCTGCCAGAAACGACTCGCCGTCAAAAAGGCATGCAAATGGAACATGAGCGATCGCGCCACTGGGCACGATATCGAGGTGTGTCGCGTCTGCCATCAGATCGATGACCGGGCCGATCAATATTTCGAAGAGCCACGAAGCGTTGGGTGTGACATCCGCTTTAGCCTCGATGGCGACCTGCAAGTCAAAAATTTTCCGCGCGATGTCGCCAAATGACTCGTCTGGTGTCACGACCCTGGAGGCGCCAGCATTTGACGCATAGATCGTGACCGTGTCGTTGCCGCAGACATAAGTGATCGTCGGCCTGGATGAGGACGACGTTGTCACAACATCGGGCGGCGCAAGCGAAACAGTGCTGTGGTTGTCGAAAATGTCGTCGATCGTCTCCGTGATTTGCTTCCTGACAGATCCGAGCGTGCGGCGGGCCACCTGTCGAACAACCGGTTCCCTGCGCCAGTCGGATACGACGTCCGCGGTCTGCACTGCAGTTTCAACGATCTCGCTGAGACGCAAGACAGCCGCGGTTTCATTCGGCGCTTTCGATGTTGGCGAAAAATCAGAAGCCACACTGCGGTTGCGCCGCGCGAGTTCAGACGCTTTTTCCTGTTTTATCATACGCTCTATTTCAAGTGCGCCCTGCAGATGCCCATCTCGGGCCAGCCAATCGATGAGCTCACGATGGGCGTGCAGTCGCTTCTTCAAATAGAATTTGGCGCCACCTCGCGTCCCTTGCACGGGCCGCACGATCTCATGAATTTGGTCGACGGCGAGCTTGCCGAATAGGATTGCAGCGGCGCGACGCCCCTGCGCCGCCGCCGCGCGGGCCAGCCCTGAAAAGACACGCCAAAGCTGATCCGGGTACTTTCGCGAAAACTCAGCTTCGGCGGCGCGCGTAAGCAGCGAACGGGCTTGTTCTGTCTCGCCGGCCGCGAGGTCGAGTTCCGCGAGCAGGATGGCGGGACCAACCGCATGCACTGGCAAGACATTGCGCTTGTCGCCGATCGTTTGCGCCAACCGAAGCCGTGCGGCATGACTGTCGCCTCTGGCAGACAGCAGCCTTGCGATCTCCATATCCGCCTCGGCCAGCTCCTGAGCATTTGCCTGTGCCCTGTCAGCGATCAGCTGACGCAGGCTCTGCCATGTACGAAGGGCAACCGAATGAAGTCCCTCGGCCGCTTCAATATTGGCGCGCGCCCGCAGCAGAGCCATCCTGGACTGAAGCGGAGTGGGGTGCCGGGCGCTGAGCCGTTCCGCTTCGGCCAAACGAAACCGAGCAGCTTCTGTCCGCCCAAATTCCAAGTCCAACAGCGCCGCGTTGGTGAGTGTCGCAAGGTTGCCGCCAACCTCGCTGTCGATCTCTCGATAGATCTCCAACGCAGCGCCATAGTCTGATAGTGCCTTATTCAGTTGGCCGCGCATTGCGCTCAGTTGGGCGCGGTCGACGTACCACTTCATCGCGGAGAGCGGCATGCTGAGCGAGTTTTCCCGTGCCTGATCAAGCAGGTCGGCGGCCAATTCGAAGCGCCCGTCGTCCATTAGCGCCAGGCCGAAGGCCCTCTGGGTCGCGGCGCGTTGTTCGTCGTACTTGGTCCCCGACAATCTCAAGACAGCTCGCTCGTACTCTTGGGCCGCCGCATCGAGTTCGCCGAGCTTCCGGAGCACGATTGCGAGATTGGTTCTGAGCTGCCCTTCGGTGCCAGAGCGCGGCGTGGACGACCGGCAGAGCCGGTCAAGCGCCATTCGGTAGAACGATGCGGCCTCCTTCGGGCGTGCCAGAAACCATAGCGAGAATCCGGTCGTCTTCGCCGCTGTTATGTAATCATCGTCGTATGCTGGGTCGCTGGGGAGACCCGCGAGGCTGAGCTGCGCCCAGAACACGGCCCGCTCGTGCTGATCCGCTGCACTCAGATACCAGGCAAGGTCTGAGCGAAGAACGGCGGCGGTAATACGCTGCTGCGGGTCTCGAAAATCAAGCTTGAGCAGCTCCACACGTAGCGACTCAAGCGTCTCTGCTGGATGTTGCCGATCGAAGCTTTCCTCAACGTCGCCTCGATAGGCACAGAGCCAAGCCTCATCAGTTGCCATAACCTTTCCGCCCGTCGCGTTAGAAGTTCCACGCCGCATCCAATTTTGACGCGACGTCGATGGGCTGACAAGGACTGACAAGGGGGTGAGCTTGCCCACCCTGTGTGCACGCCGCACGTCGTTTCGTGGTTGGGCACACGCGGGGCTGAACCGTCCATTCTTAGATATGTTTGGAATCTGATCG
>JBCBMN010000194.1:0-4052 GCA_039822745.1 Pseudomonadota bacterium
ACAGGGCCGCAGGCTCGGCTTTCTGGGCTTTGGTTTTGATCCGATGAACACCTCCATGCTGTTTGACCGCGTGCTGGACCATGATCCCGATGTCATGGTTGCGCTAACGGGGATTGGCGAGGGCACCAAAAAGGCGGTTCACTATCTGCTCAAGCGCAATACCGGGGTGCGTGATCCGGAGCTGATCACCATTGCCGACTGCAAGGCCTACAAGCTTCTTCAAGATAACGGGCTGTTCTTGGAAACCTGATGCTTGGCATTAATCGCTAAGACCGCCATATCGCCTCCAAACGAAATCAGGAGTGCGACCCCATGTCCGAGCAGGAATATGACTACGATCTCTTCACCATCGGAATAGGCTCAGGCGGTGTCAGGGCCAGCCGTGTGGCGGCGGCTCATGGAGCGCGCGTTGCCGCTGCTGAGGAATACCGTGTCGGTGGAACCTGCGTCATTCGTGGATGCGTGCCCAAGAAGATGCTCGTCTATGGTGCCCACTTCGCTGAGGATCTGGAGGACGCCAAGCAGTTTGGCTGGGACATTCAGGGCAAGAGCTTTGACTGGGTGCGCCTGCGCGACATCGTCCAGAACGACGTGACCCGGCTTGAAGGCCTGTATGGAGAGACGCTCTCAAACCATGATGTGACCGTCTATGAAGAACGTGCCGAGATTACGGGTCCGCACGAAATCACGCTCGCCAGTGGCAAGGTGATTACGGCCAAATACATCCTGATCGCGACGGGCGCGAAGCCGCACATGCCCGAATTTGAAGGCAATGAGCACTGCATCACGTCGAACGAAGCCTTCCACCTCGATGAAGTGCCCCGGCGCATTCTGATTGCAGGTGGCGGCTATATCGCCAACGAGTTCGCTGGCATCTTCAATGAGTTCGGCAGCAAGGTCACCATCGCCAATCGCTCCGACGTAATCCTGCGTGCCTATGATCCGTCTTTGCGTGATCGCTTGCTCCAGATCAGCCTTACCAAAGGGATCGAGTTCTGTTTCAACGTGCAGTTCGAATATGTCCGCAAGCAGGATGACGGAACGTTGCTGGTCAAGATGACGGGCCATGATGAGCGGGTCTTTGATCAAGTGATGATCGCAACAGGCCGCATTCCCAATGTCGAAGGGCTTGGGCTGGAGACAGTTGGCGTGGAACTGGGCAAGAAGGGCGAGATCAAGGTTGACGCCTTCTCTAAAACGAATGTCGATTACATCTATGCGGTCGGCGATGTGACGGACCGGGTGCAGCTAACCCCGGTGGCGATCCGCGAGGGACAGGCCTTTGCTGACAGCACTTTTGGAGGCGTTGAGCCCTATGCGGTCGACCATTCCTGCATCCCAAGCGCGGTGTTCAGCCATCCTCCGATTGCAGCCGTGGGCATGACCGAGGGCGAGGCGCGCAATGCTCTTGGCAACATCCGCGTCTTCCAGTCAGACTTCCGCCCGATGAAGAACGTGGTGGCCGGTCGCAGTGAGCGTGGCCTTTACAAGATGATCGTCGATGCTGCGAATGACAAAGTCGTTGGTGTCCACATGATCGGTCCGGAATCGCCGGAGATCATGCAGGCCGCTGCCGTTGCCGTGAAAGCGGGCCTGACCAAGGCTGACTTTGACGCCACCACTGCGATTCACCCGAGTATGGCAGAGGAATTGGTGCTGCTGAAGTAAGGAGGCGATGATGGATCTATCTGGCAAAAGCATCCTGCTCACCGGCGGCACAAATGGCATCGGGCGCGAGCTTGCCTTGCAGCTCAAGGCCAAGGGCGCCGCCGTCATCACAACAGGCCGCAACGCTCAGCGTGTCGCGGCCATGCGGGATGCGGGCTTTGAGGTGATCGAGGCGGATCTCTCCGATGCGTCTGGTGTCGATGCGCTGCTCGCCGCGCTGGAGGGGCGCGCAATCGACGTGCTCATCAACAATGCCGGACAATTGGTCGATCATGAATTCCGCAGTGGTGGGCGGTTTACTTCGCCCAATGCGGGCGCGCCTGATCCTGACGCCACGGACAACGCGATCTATGCCAATCTCACCGCGCCCATCCGCTTGATCGTGGGGCTGATGGAGACACTCCAATCCCGGCCTGAGGCGGCGATTGTTAACGTCACTTCCGGCCTCGCCATTGCGCCCGCTGCCCGCGCGTCGGTCTATTGCGCGACCAAGGCTGGCCTGCGCTTCTACACTCTGGCTCTGCGCGCTCAGCTTGCCGACACCAATATCCACGTGATCGAAGCTCTGCCCCCGGTCGTCGACACGCAGATGAACGAGGGCAATGACATGAAGAAGATGTCGGCTCAGGAGTGCGCGCGGCAAATTATGGTCGCGATCGAAAAGAACAAGGCGGAAGCCAATATCGGCGTGACCAAGGCGCTGCGCGTGGTGGATGGCATCTCTCCCGGTCTCGCCAAGAGCATTACGCTCAAGTTCTGAGCCCGCCTTGGAGGCTGTGCCCCGTTGACCGCGCAGCCCACCTGCGGCAACGAGCGCCACAACGATAATGAGAGGAGCGCCCCCTAATGTCCGCCAATATCGCTGAAATGGAACGTCGCCGCGAAGCCGCCAAGATGGGTGGCGGGCAAAAGCGCATCGACGCGCAGCACGCCAAGGGCAAGCTGACTGCGCGCGAACGGCTCGACGTGCTGCTCGACGAAGGAAGCTTCGAAGAGGTCGACACTTATGTCGAGCACGACTGCGTCGATTTCGGCATGGAGGAGCAGAAGATCCCCGGCGATGGTGTGGTCACCGGCTCGGGCACGATCAATGGCCGCCTTGTGTACGTCTTCAGCCAGGACTTCACCGTATTCGGAGGCTCGCTGTCCAAACGGCACGCGGAGAAGATCTGCAAGATCATGGACACCGCGATGAAGGTTGGCGCCCCTGTCATCGGCCTCAACGATTCAGGCGGCGCGCGCATTCAGGAAGGCGTCGCTTCGCTCGGCGGCTATGCCGAGGTGTTTCAGAAGAACGTGCTCGCCAGCGGCGTTGTCCCGCAGATCAGCCTTATCATGGGGCCCTGTGCAGGCGGTGCGGTGTACTCGCCAGCGATGACCGACTTCATCTTCATGGTGAAGGACAGCTCCTACATGTTCGTCACCGGTCCGGACGTGGTGAAGACTGTCACCAACGAAGTTGTGACGCAGGAAGAATTGGGCGGTGCGATCACGCATACGACCAAGACCAGCGTCGCCGATGTCGCCTATGAAAATGATGTCGAGGCGCTGCTCGCCACCCGCGAATTCTTCAATTACCTGCCGCTTTCAAACCGCCCAGAGGCGACCGGCGAGATGGGACCGGAAATCCCCACCAATGATCCGTGGGATCGGCTGGAATATTCGCTCGACACGATCATTCCTGACAATGCCAACCAGCCCTATGACATGCATGAGGTGATCCAGAAGACGCTCGACGAAGGCGAGTTCTTCGAGATCCAGCCAGCGCATGCGGCCAACATCATCTGCGGTTTTGGCCGGGTGGAAGGGCGCACGGTCGGCGTGGTCGCGAACCAGCCGATGGTGCTGGCGGGTGTGCTCGACATTGCCTCATCGAAGAAGGCAGCGCGTTTTGTGCGGTTCTGCGACTGCTTTGACATCCCGATCCTGACGCTGATCGACGTGCCCGGGTTTCTGCCCGGGACCGGCCAGGAATATGGCGGCGTGATCAAGCATGGGGCCAAGCTGCTGTTCGCCTATGGCGAGGCGACAGTGCCCAAGGTGACCGTGATCACGCGCAAGGCCTATGGCGGTGCTTATGTGGTGATGTCGTCCAAACACCTGCGCGGCGATTTCAACTATGCCTGGCCCACGGCCGAGATCGCGGTGATGGGCGCCAAGGGCGCGACCGAAATCATTCACCGCGCAGACCTGGGCGATGCGGAGAAAACGGCGCAGCACACCAAGGATTACGAGGATCGCTTTGCCAATCCGTTTGTCGCCGCCGAGCGCGGGTTCATCGACGTAGTGATCCAGCCCCGCAACACCCGCAAGCGGGTGAGCCGCGCATTTGCGTCCCTGCGGACGAAAAGCGTGCAACTGCCGTGGAAGAAGCACGACAATAT
>JBCBMN010000195.1:0-4046 GCA_039822745.1 Pseudomonadota bacterium
CAGCTCATAGGCACCTGCGCGCAGGACTTGCAGCATGGTCTTGTCGAGCCGGGCGAGAGTCCATCCATCGGCAAGGCGCGCGACCAGCAGTGCGTCAATCTCATCGCGCCGGGCGCCTACACCGCGCACGATGTCGTTGAAGAAATCGATCTCGGCATCGGCATAGGTGGCATCGCCATGGTCTTCGTCATCGATTTGCCGACCAAGGCGGTGCTGATGAAATTCGTCCAGCAACCATTGGATCGCTGTGCCCTCCATCTGCTGCTGATACAGCGCCTGAACGGCGGCAAGGCGCGCGGTGGAACGAGATTGCGAGCGTTTCGGAGTTTGTGGCGGAGTGTTCATTTGAGACGCACCTCCACCGATTTGGCGTGTGCGGGCAGACCCTCTGCATGAGCGAGCGCGGCGGCTGCCGGGCCAATCGCATCAAGCGATGCCTGATCCAGCTGGATGAAACTGGTGCGCTTCATGAAGTCGAGCACGGACAATCCGCTTGAAAAGCGCGCGCGGCGTCCGGTGGGCAGAACGTGGTTCGGGCCAGCGACATAATCACCCACAGCCTCTGGCGTCATGCGACCGATAAAGACGCTGCCGGCGTGACGGATCTCTTGCAAAAGCTGCTCGGCAAGATCGTCCTCAATCGCCAGTTCGACATGTTCGGCAGCAAGGCGATTGGCGATGGCAGGCGCCTCGGCGGCGATATCATTGACGATGATCATCACTCCATGTGTGTCCCACGAAGCGCGCGCCGTCTTCCCCGTGTCCAGCGTCGCCAGCATCACATCAATGCTGTCCTGCACTTGACGCGCATAACCTTCATCATCGGTGATGAGCACGCTTTGCGAGGTCGGATCGTGTTCGGCCTGGCTGAGTAGGTCGGCTGCGGTCCAGTCCGGATCGTTCTCGCCATCTGCAATCACAAGGATTTCGGAAGGGCCCGCGACCATATCAATGCCGACCACTCCATAAAGCTGGCGCTTGGCCTCTGCGACATAGGCATTGCCGGGGCCAGTGATCACGTCCACTGGCTTGATCCGTTCGGTCCCATAAGCGAGTGCGCCAACGGCTTGCGCTCCGCCCACGCGCCACATCTCGTCAATCCCGGCGACATGCGCCGCGGCAAGGACGAGCGGGTTTGAATTGCCCTTGGGCGTGGGTGTTACCACCACCACGCGCTCTACCCCGGCAACGCGCGCGGGGATGGCATTCATCAACAGCGAAGAGGGATAGGCAGCCCGGCCACCGGGCACATAAAGCCCAGCCGCGTCAACCGGACGCCAGATCGCACCCAGTCTTACGCCAACTTCATCCTTATAGTCGCGACCCGCCGGAAGCTGAGCCTCGTGATAAGCGCGCACGCGGCTGGCTGCGAGTTCGAGGGCATCGCGCAGTTCCGGTTCGATTTGGCCATAGGCCTCTGCCATGCGTTCTTTGGTGACGATCCAGTCGGCCTCGTCGATCAGCGGATAGCCGTCAAAGCGTTGTGTCAGTTCGACCAGAGCCTTGTCGCCTGATCCCTTCACATCGGCAAGGATTGAGGAGACTTGCCCTGCGACATTGCTGTCCGTCTCGCGCCGTGCATTGACGATGCGCGTCAAGCGGGTCTCAAAATCAGGATCAAGGGTGCTGAGTGTCTGCATTACGCGGCATCCTTCTTTGCGCCGTTCCGGCGTTGCTCGGCATCCTCACGGAACGCGGCAACGAGGGCTGCAATACGCGGATCGGTCTTAAGAGCAGCACGGTTGACGATCAGGCGCGCGGAGATCTTGAGAATTTCGCTCGTTTCAACCAGGCCGTTTTGCTTCAGCGTTGTGCCGGTTGAGACAAGATCGACGATCTGCCGGGCAAGGCCCAGCGACGGTGCGAGTTCCATCGCGCCATTGAGCTTCACGCACTCAGCTTGAATGCCCTGCCGCTCAAAATGCTTGCGCGTGAGGTTGGGATATTTGGTCGCTACGCGCAGGTGACTTGCCCCTGCCTCGTCCGCGTCATCCCCCGCCAGTCGAGCGACCGATAGGCGACAATGCCCGATATCCAGATCGACCGGCGCGTAAAGATCGGCATAGTCGAACTCTTCGATCACATCCGAGCCGACAATCCCAAGCTGGGCCGCGCCATGCGCCACGAAGGTCGCGACATCAAAGGCGCGCACGCGGATAAGCCGCATGTCGGGCCGGGTTGTGTCGAAAGAAAGCGAGCGGTTGGACTTGTCGAAAAAGCCTTGTTCAGGCACGACTTCGGCACGCGCCATGACAGGGAGCGCCTCATCGAGGATACGCCCTTTAGGCACAGCGAAGGTCAGCTGCGCTGAGTTGTGATCAGTAAGTGCGGAGGTCATTGCGGGTGCGCCTTTAGAGGCTGAGGCCTCAAAGAGCAATGATAGGGCATGCAAGCGGGAGCGGGATCAATGTCACAAAGCGGTGTCATGGCGATTGCGGAATTCGACGCAGCGATCACCTGGCAGGCTGATCACGCGGATGAAGCAGGCGCGCGGTGCACAGCACGGGTGATCCGGTCCTTGTCCAAAGTGCGCGAGAGCGAAACGCAACTGGGCCAGCGCATGCGCGATTGGCAGGGGCTGACGCTCAAGGATGCGATGCCGCTGCGGGTCACAGGCGGGCTACATCATCTGGCGCTTACGGGTAGGGATGAGCGGCTGGTGCCGGTCTATAATGAAGCGCTGACCGATCAGGCAGAGATTGATGTAATAGTGCTGGATATGGTTGCTCGGCACGATGCTGTGCTGCTCCCCTGGCTCGATGGTCCGCCACAGACCAATGAGGCAGGACGATCGGCAAGTTTGATGGCTGGGCTTTTATGGCTGTCCGAGCGGGTTTCACCCCGGTTCGAGCTGTTTGAACTGGGTGCGAGCGCCGGGGTCAACACGATGATGGATCGCTATCGCTATGATCTGGGCGGTACGATGGTCGGCCCTGAAGTCTCCCCCATGCAGATCGCGCCCGATTGGCGAGGGCAGGGCGCGCCGCCGCAGCCGCCAGAAGGCTTTGCGATAACATCGGTACGCGGATGCGATGTTGCGCCGATTGATCTGTCTGATCCCGATGCTGCCTTGCGGTTGAAGGCCTATGTCTGGCCCGATGCCGCCGAGCGCATGGCGCGGATTGATGCGGCCATCCAGCTCGCTTGCGAGCGAGCGCCCGATGTCGTCCAGCAGGATGCTGGCCAGTTTGTGGCGGCGATGTTCGAGAAAGAGCAAAGGGAAGGCACGACGCGGGTGATGATGCATTCGATCATGTGGCAATATATGCCCGCCGCAACGCAGGACGCGATCACGGCACTGTTTGAGGAGCAAGGAACCAATGCCACTCAAGACCGCCCGCTGGCCTGGGTCAGCCTGGAAACCAATCCTGAAACCTTCCGGCATGAATTGACGGTGCGGTATTGGGACGGGGCCAACGGCCAAGGCGAACCCCAGCTCTTGGCCAACGCGCACCCGCATGGTGCATGGGTCGAGTGGGGCCGAGCCTAAACCTCAGTTCCGTGAAGGGCCATTTGAGTGTATAGGAAACTCATGGACTCCATATCTCTACCCTATGCGACAGAAACGTTGTCCGATGCGCTTGTCGATTTCCGGCGCGAGAATGGCTTGGATGCCAAATATGCCGGGATGAGTGAGGAAGCCAAAATTCAATTTGAGCGTCACGACATGGTGCATGTTCTCTTCGGCCTCGACACCAGCATACGTGATGAAGCAAAGGCCGATGGTTGGACGCTTCTGGGGACCGATGTCTCTTGGTCCGAACTGCGCCGGTTTGCGAAGCTCCCCGAAGAGCAGGAAATCGTCAAAGAGCTGGGCTGGTGGACCATCACCAAAGCCGTTGTAAGAGCCTTGCCGGACTATGCAGGCCTTGCCTGGAGATCGCGCAGGCTCACCAAGAGATGGCGCTGGTCAGACAATGCGCGCTATCGCGACATGGAAGTCGCGCAAATCCGCCGGGAATTCGGGATCGACACCACGCTCGCCTAGGCCAGTCATTACGTGACTGGCCCAAGGCGGCTAGACTATTTCTTCTGAGCGTTCAGGC
>JBCBMN010000196.1:0-3959 GCA_039822745.1 Pseudomonadota bacterium
TGAAGCGCACCGCAACGGTGCTCTCGGGCAGCGCGTGCTGCGTCTACGGCCTCACCTTCACCTCGCACTTCTACGGCTTTGCGAAACTGCGCCGGAGCACTGTCCTGCCAACCGCAGGCGAAGGTCCCGCGCTGGATATGACGCAGACGCTGACCCGCATCGCCTTTGGCAGCTGCAACCACCAGTCGGGTGATCAGTCGATGTGGGAACAGATCATCGCTGCTGATCCGCAGGTCTTCATGATGGTGGGCGACAATGTCTATGGCGATACTGGCTGGGATGCTGATGCCGGACTCGAAAGCCTGCGCAGCGCCTACACCATTCAGGCCTCGCACCCCGAATGGCAGACGATCCGCTCCAAAGTGCCGATGCTGGCAACATGGGACGATCACGATTTTGGCCTCAACGATGCAGGCGGCTCCTTCCCGATGCGCCGCTGGGCCGAAACGATGTTTGAAGAATTCTGGAGCTCATCAGAAGAGGTGCGATCACGCCCCGGCATTTATGACAGCGTCATGGTTGGGCCCGAAGGCCAGCGCGTGCAGATCATCACTCTCGACACGCGCTTCTTCCGTTCGAACATGATGCGTTATCCCTGGTCGCGCCAGCGCCGTCCGCTGGGATGGTACAAGCCCAATAAAGACCCCAGCACGACGGTTCTGGGCGCGAAGCAATGGGCGTGGCTCGAAGCGGAACTCGCCAAGCCAGCCGATCTGCGGATCATCGCCAGCTCGATCCAGATGATCACAGAGGCGCATGATTACGAAAGCTGGGAGAACTTCCCGCACGAACGCGAGCGCCTGTTCAAGACGCTCAACGCACGCAATTCGGGTGGTCTGGTGTTGATCTCTGGGGATCGTCACTCAGCCGGTATCTACGAATATGAAAGCGAAGAGACTTTCTACGAGATGACCAGCTCAGCGCTCAATATGAATTGGGATCGCGACACCGAAGAGAACAGCGCGCGTGAGCCCGATGAGAAGCGGATCTCGCCGTTCTTCAGCTATGCCAACTTCGGCCTGATCGACGTCGATTGGGACAAGAAAGAAGTGTCGCTGACGCTGAAGGGCGATGACAGCCGCACGCTTACATCGCACAGCTACGCTTGGTAGGCGTTCCCCCTAATTGAAGCGACGGCAGGCGCCGCCATCGCTGATGATGCGGCTAAGTTTGCGGTCATTGCCCTGAGCGGACACTTCCATGATCCGCTTGGCACAGTGCATGGCTGAGCGGCGCTCAGAATTGAGGCCGCTCATCTCTTGCAGAGCAGGGATCGATGCAAGGATAAAGAGGCTGGCGATAATGCCATATTCGATGGCGCTCGCGCCGCGCTGATCACGCCAGATGCGGGAAACGAAGTGATTGAGAGTGTGGTGCATGCTCGAAGTCCGGGTCCAGAAGAACAGGCCTTGCATGTGGCAGCATTCGCGTAATTCGCGATTGCTTGGTGCCTAGGGATTGTCCCGGAATTTGGCCGAGCAGGCCGGCAATGTTTCTAGGGGGATGAGCGCGCGCTTGCGGCTACAAAAGCCGATCAGGCCGCGTTGTCAATTCCGAGGTCGCTGAGCTTGCGGTACAGCGTGGAGCGGCCAATCCCCAGCCGGCGCGCGACTTCGGTCATGCGGCCACGATAGTGCCCGATGGCGAGGCGGATGACATCGGCCTCGATCTCTTCCAGCGGGCGCAGATTCCCGTCTTCGGTGTAGAGCATGACGCCCACGCCTTCATGCTGCGCGGAGCGGGTGACGGCTTCCAGCTCGCCCAGCATCTCCGAAAGCTGCGGGAAGCTGTCTGCGGTGAGCGTGTTGCCTTCGCAATAGACAGCCGCACGGAACAACACCGATTGCAATTGGCGGACATTGCCCGGCCAATCATAGGCCAGCAGCGTGAAAGCGCTATCGCTGACCGAGAGATGCTTGAGGCCCGGCTGCTCCCCAATGCGAGCGAGGAAATGGCGGGTCAGTCCGGAAATATCGCCGGTCCGATCGCGCAAAGCGGGCAAGGCGATCTTGGTTGAGCTCAACTTTTCAGCCAGCGCCGCGTTAAATTCGTGCGCTTCCACAAGCGCTTCCATCGAGAAATTGCTCGCGGAAAGGATGCGCACGTCAACGCGGAAGCCATGCGTGGCACCCACGGGACGAACGATGCCCGTTTCCAGCGCTTCGGCCAGTCGCTCCTGCACGATGGGCGCGATCCGATCGACCTCATCCAGCACCAGAGTGCCCCCGTCGCAATGCTGCATCGCGCCGATCTGACGGTCGAATGCACCGGGAAAGGCGTTGGGCTCATGCCCGAACAGCACCGATTCCAGCGAATTGTGCGGAACACTGGCGACATTGATGATGCGCAGCGGCATTTTGGCCCGCGGCGAGGCGCCGTGCATGGCGCGCATCAGCATTTCTTTGCCGGTGCCGCTTTCGCCCTCGATCAGTGAATGGCCATGACCACGCGCTGCCTTTGCCGCTTGCGCCAGAGCCGTGCGAAACAGCGGGGCTGTGCCGATCATCGCGTCGAAATCGAGGCTGGCTGACATTTTCTCGGTCAAAGGTGCGAGTTCATCGCGCGGTGCTTCGCGCCGGGTAACCGCGCGCAAGGCCTCCATCAGGCGATCGGGAGAGACCGGCTTGACCAGATAATCGCTGGCCCCTGCGCGCATGGCCTCAACCGCGAGCAAAGGCGATGCGCTGGTCGTCAGCATCAGGATGGGCAAAGCAGGGCGGCGCTCTTTCAGCTCCTGGATCAGCGAGCAGGCATCATCGCCCGGCACCCATTGATCGAGCAGGATGGCCGACAATTGCATGCCTTCGCGCGTGCCCAGCATGGCAATCGCGGTTTCTGCATCGCTGGCCACAATCGTGCGCCAGCCATCGCGCGCCGCAATGGCCGAGATCAACCGGCTCTGCGCAGGTTCATCGTCAATCAGCATAACAAGGTTTGGTTCAACGTCTGACATTGCGCTCAGCCCTTGCTCCCTGCCCAGCGTGAAAAGCGGTCCCGGAAAAAGCGTCCCGGGATGAAACGTGGAGTCTGAAATAGAGGAGGCGGGTAAAGACGGGATTAAGGCTGTTTGCCGTGGCGCAATTTTGCTCGCCAGCGCGAGGAGGGCTTGAGCATTGCGCGGCTGTTCGATACGGCCCGCTTCACAAGGATGTGGGGCAAGAGTTTGGCAACCTTTTGCCGATTGCCCCGTTAGGGATCAGCAAGAGGGAACAAAAGGCTATGGCAAGCCAGGATCTGAAGCAGAAAGACAAACTCTACAGCGGCTTCATGGGCACGCTGAAATGGGTAATTCCTGTGATCGCGGTGATCACCTTTGGCGTTGTCGCCTTGATCGCTTCGTAAGCCAGCCACAAAAGGGGCCACCAACACGTGAAAATTGCTGTTCTGAAAGAGCGCGCTTCGGGCGAGACGAGAGTCGCCGCAACGCCTGAAACGATCAAGAAGTTTGCAGGGCTCGGCAATGACATGGCCGTGGAAACCGGAGCCGGGGCAGCCGCAGCGATTTCCGATGAGGCTTACACCGATGCCGGTGCCACAGTCGGCAGCGCAGCAGATGTGGCGAAAGATGCCGACATCGTGCTGGGCATTCAGGCCCCCGACGTGGCCTTGTTGAAAGGGGCAAAGCCCGGCGCATGGGTCGCTGCCCTGTTCGATCCGTTCAGCAAGGGCGACGTGGTAGAGGCCTATGCCAAGGCAGGGCTTGAAGCGCTCTCGATGGAATTCATGCCGCGCATCACGCGCGCGCAGTCGATGGACGTGCTCTCAAGCCAGTCCAACCTTTCAGGCTATAAAGCGGTGCTGGCAGCTGCCGACACCTATGGCCGCGCTTTCCCGATGATGATGACGGCGGCGGGCACGGTGCAGGCGGCCAGGTGCTTCATCATGGGCGTAGGCGTTGCAGGCCTTCAGGCAATCGCAACTGCGCGGCGTCTGGGTGCGCAGGTCTCTGCAACCGATGT
>JBCBMN010000197.1:0-3877 GCA_039822745.1 Pseudomonadota bacterium
CCAACCTTCACCGTGTGGCGCGGCAGGCCGATCAGGTCTTCAACCGCGTTGAACAGGTCATTGGTGAAAGCGCATTCCTCGGGCCCGTGCATCTTGGGCTTCACGATGTAGATGCTGGCGTGTTTGGAATTGCCGTAGATCGCCTTGCCCTCAACATCGATCGTGCTGATCGCGGAGGTGAAGACGGCGTCCATGATGCCTTCGGGGATTTCGCCGCCATCTTCGAGCAGGATGGCAGGGTTGGTCATCAAGTGCCCGACATTGCGGACAAACATCATGGAGCGGCCCGGCAAGGTCTGTGCGTTGCCATCGCGGTCCGTATAAGCTTTGTCACCATTGAGCTTGCGCGTCAGCGTGCGCCCGCCTTTGTCAAAGCTTTCTGTGAGATCGCCGCGGATAATGCCCAGCCAATTGGTGTATGCGAGCAGCTTGTCCTCTGCATCGACAGCGGCAACCGAATCTTCGCAATCGGCAATGGTCGAAAGCGCCGCTTCGACATTGATGTCCGCAATGCCTGCCTTGTCGTCCGCACCTACCGGAGTGCTGCGGTCAAACACCACTTCGATGTGGAGGCCATTGTTCTTGAACAGCAGGCCCTTCTCGGTCTTGCCGACATACTGGCCTTCATCGATCAACTTGCCGTCATTCTCATCTGCAAGGTCCGCCCAGCTCTGATCCACCAGCGGCAATGCCTGGTCGAGGAATTCCCGGCCGCGTGCAATCACCGCATCGCCGCGCGCCTTGTCATAGCCACCGGGCTTGGCTGGGGGAGCATCGAGTGCATCGGTGCCATAGAACGCATCATACAGGCTGCCCCAGCGCGCATTGGCCGCGTTCAGCAAGAAGCGCGCATTGAGGATCGGCACCACCAATTGCGGGCCCGCCATGGTCGCGATCTCGGCATCGACATTCTGCGTGCCGATGGTGAAGTCGCCCGGCTCGGGCGCAAGATAGCCAATCTCGGTCAGGAACGCGCGATACTGTGCTGCATCTTGGGGCTTACCCTTGCGCTCAACATGCCAAGCGTCGATCTGCGCCTGAAGCTCTTCTCGCTTGGCCAGCAGATCGCGGTTGCGCGGGGTGAATGCGTTCACCAGCGCCGCAAATCCCGTCCAGAATGCATCCACGTCGCGGCCCAGCGGCACCAGCACTTCGCTTTCAAGGAAGCTGGCCAGCCGCTCATCCACCGAAAGCCCGGCGCGGGAAGTCATCATCGTCATAAGGGTCCTCATTGAAACGCGATTGGATCGGGCCCCGGGGAGGAGAGGACGGCGCACCCTATGGCGCGAGTTTTGGTGGAAAGCAATCCGCTGAGGGACAGTATCGCGCTATGGGTTGGAAGCGCCGCTTCGGGTCGCTAGGGCATTGTGGGATGAACACGCCAATACTCTCGAAATTCGATGTCGCGGCGATGCTGGCACAGGTCAGGGAATGGTGTGCGATCAACACCGGGACCGGGCATCTGGAGGGGCTTGCAAGGCAGGCCGATTTGCTGGCTGAGGCTTTCAGCGTTCTGCCCGGAGAGGTGGAGTTGGTCGAGCCTGCGCCGGTCACTGCCATCGCTGCTGACGGGACCGAATTTGCCAAGCCTCATGGCAAGCATCTGCTGGTGCGCGTGCGCCCCGGCGCAAACCGCCGCGTGCTGTTTACCGGGCATATGGACACCGTGTTTCCAAAAGATCACTCGTTTCAGCAGCTCACCTGGCTGGACGCTGATGTGCTGAACGGGCCGGGTGTGGCGGACATGAAAGGCGGGATTGCGGTGATGTTGCATGCGCTGACGGCGTTTGAGCAGACGCCGGAAGCGTCCTCGCTGGGCTATGACGTGCTGATCAATTCGGACGAGGAAACCGGCTCGCTTGCCAGCGCGGATCTGATCGCGAAGATGGCGCAGGGGAAGCTGGCCGCGCTGACTTATGAGCCCGCCGCTTTGCCTGATGGCACTCTGGCCCATGCGCGCGGAGGGACGGGCAATTATTCGGTGATCTTTACCGGCAAATCCGCCCATGCCGGGCGCAATCCCGAAGAGGGCCGCAACGCCATCGTTGCCGCTGCCGATGTGATCCTGCGCCTCAAAGCGATGGAACGCGAGGATATCACGATCAACCCGGCCAAGCTTGAAGGCGGCTCTGCCAATAATGTCGTGCCCGATCATGCGGTCTTGCGCTTCAACATCCGCCCCAAATCGCCTGAAGCGATGGAAGGGTTTGACCGCGATCTCAGATTGATGCTCGCACAAATTGACGTCGATCATAAAGTGTACACGCACACGCATGGCGGCGTCACGCGCCCGCCCAAACCGGTTGATGCCAAAGCCCAGCGCCTGTTCGATATCGTCAAGGAATGTGGCGAGGAACTGGGCCAGACGATCCGCTGGAAATCAACCGGCGGCGTGTGTGATGGCAACAATATCGCCGCTTGCGGAGTGCCTGTCGTGGATACGATGGGTGTGCGCGGCGGCTCGATCCATTCGCCTGCCGAATTCCTGATAGTCTCCAGCCTTGCCGAGCGCGCTGCGCTTTCGGCATTGGTGCTCCAGCGCCTTGCCAATGGCGCGCTAGCCGAGGATGTGAAATGAGTATGCGTCTGCGCGCCGCGCGCCTTTCCGATCTGGAACATCTCTATGAAATGGCCAAGCTGACAGGCGGCGGCTTCACTAATCTGCCCGCCGATCGCAAGGCGCTCTCAGCCAAACTGGAACGCGCCGAGCAGGCCTTCGCCAACACGCAAGAGGAGCTGGCGGATGAACAATTCGTCCTCGTGCTCGAAAATGCGCAGACCGGCGCGGTGCGCGGCACGTCGCAATTGATGAGCAAAGTGGGCCAGCAATGGCCGTTCTACTCCTATCGCCTCAACACTCTGACCCAGAACTCTCAGGAACTCGACCGCACGGTGCGCACCGAGATGCTCAATCTCGTCACCGATTTGGAAGGGTGCAGCGAGGTCGGCGGGCTATTCCTCCACCCCAATGAACGCGCCGGAGGGCTGGGCCTGCTGCTCGCCCGATCGCGCTATCTGTTCATCGCGATGCACCGCGCGCGCTTTGCTGACAAGATCATCGCAGAACTGCGCGGGATCATCGATGAACGCGGGGATTCGCCGTTTTGGGACAATGTCGCAGGCCGCTTTTTCGGGATGAGCTTTAACGAGGCGGACTATTTCAACGCCATCAATGGCAACCAGTTCATCGCTGACCTGATGCCCAAACACCCGGTCTATGTCGCCATGCTCGATGAAGATGCGCGCAAAGTGATCGGTGTGCCGCATCTCTCTGGCCGCGCGGCGATGCGGATGCTGGAGAATGAAGGATTCTACCACGACGGCTATGTCGACATTTTCGACGGCGGTCCGACCATGACGGCGCTGACCGATCAAGTCGCAAGCGTGAAGGACAGCCAATCCGCGACGCTTTCTGGCATGGATCTGGCTGAGGGTGAGAAGGCGATCCTTGCGACGGGTCATCTCTCGACCTTCCGCGCCTGCTATGGCGCGCGGCAGTTCAACGAGGATGGCAGCGTGGCAATTGATGCGGTCGCTGCCGATACGCTGGATGCCAGCGAAGGCGACACGATCTGGAGCGTGGCGCGATGAGTTTGGTCGAGATCAACTTCGACGGGATTGTGGGCCCCAGCCACAATTACGCCGGACTCAGCCTCGGCAATATTGCGAGCGCCAGCCATAAAGGCGATCCCTCTTACCCGCGCGCCGCCGCGCTTCAGGGTGTGGCGAAAATGCGCGGCAATCTGGCGCGGCTGGGCGTGCAGGGCTTCCTGCTGCCCCTGCCCCGCCCCAACTCCGCACTGCAAGCCAGCCTGGCACTGGATGAAACCGCCGCGCCTCAGCTTCATGCCGCGCCGTGGTCCGCCTCCAGCATGTG
>JBCBMN010000198.1:0-3627 GCA_039822745.1 Pseudomonadota bacterium
CATCGCAGCGGCCATGCCGAACTCGCGAATGCCCCAATAGACATAGCGGCCCGAATAATCGTCCGCCGTGAAGGGTCCGATATCGCCGGCCTTGGTGTTGTTTGAGCCGGTCAGGTCTGCGCTGCCGCCAATTGTGTCAGGCAGGCGCGGATTGATCTCAGCCAAAGCCATTTCGCTCGCCTTGCGGCTGGCGACGTTCTTGGGATCGGCAATCAGCGAGGCGACGTAGTCCTGCATGGCGTCGCCATGCGGTAGCTCGCCCGCCATGCGGCGCTCAAACTCGTCCTTGTGCGCGGAGGCTGCAAGCTGGGCATCCCAAGCTGACGATGCTTCCTGCCCCGCCGAACCTGTCGCGCGCCAGTCAGCGAGGATGTCTGCGGGCACTTCAAACGGGCCTGCCGACCAGCCGATGGCTTCGCGGGTGCCTGCGATCTCTTCAGCCCCAAGCGGCGCACCATGGGTCGCGCTGGTGCCCTGTTTGGTCGGTGCGCCCTTGCCGATCACCGTACGACAGGCAATCAAAGAGGGGCGCGGGTCAGCCTTGGCCTCTGCAATCGCGCGTTCGATATCGGCGAAGTCGTGCCCGTCACACTCACAGACATGCCAGCCTGTCGCGGTATAACGAGCCTTGATGTCCTCGCTGGTCGAAAGATCGGTTGCGCCGTCAATCGTGATGCGGTTGTCATCCCACAGCACGTTGAGTTGGCCCAACTTCAAGTGCCCGGCAATCCCGATCGCTTCGTGATTGATGCCCTCCATCAGGCAGCCATCGCCCGCGATCACCCATGTGCGGTGGTCGACCAGATCATCGCCAAACACCGCGTTGAGGTGCCGCTCTGCCATCGCCTTGCCGACAGCCATCGCCAGCCCTTGGCCAAGCGGTCCTGTTGTGCACTCCACGCCGTCAAGCAGGAAGTTCTCAGGGTGCCCGGCGCACGGAGAGCCCAACTGACGGAAGTTGCGAATGTCCTCCATGGTCGGCCGCTTATAGCCCGTGAGATGCAGCAGCGCGTAAATCAGCATCGAGCCATGGCCCGCGGAGAGCACAAAGCGATCGCGGTCAGCCCAGTCAGGACGCGCGGGATCAAACTTCAAGTGGTTTGCGAAGAGCACACTCGCCACATCGGCCATCCCCATCGGCATGCCCGGGTGGCCGGAATTCGCAGCCTGAACAGCGTCCATCGACAAAGCGCGAATGGCATTGGCCATGGGGCCCAAACGACCGGCGTCATACGTCATGGCTAAGGTGGTGCCTCCAGCTTTTGGGGCCTCGCGTCGAAGAGTTGGCTGCCCCGGCTCTCATACCCGGCCTATATCTGCTTGTCCGCCGGAAATAAGGAGCGATTCGATCCTCAGTGTGAATATGCGGCCCGCCATTGCCGAGCGCCGGGGTAAGGTCAACACCGCTCACCCGCTTCTTGGTGCACATCACTTATCAACAGCACCACTCAAACCTTTGCGCGCTCTACCCAATCTTGATATCTGCGAGGGCATGGGCGAGAGCCGGATTGATAAAGCCTTGGCACGGATCGACGCTGCCGTGACGCGCATGGATGCTGCGCGCGAGAGCGTTTTGGCGAATGCTGCCAGCCACACCTCTGACAAGAAGGACGCCGAAAGCAGTTCCGCCAATGTGATGGAACTGGTCAACCGGCATGAGAAGCTGCGCGAGGAAGTCGCTGATACTCTTCGTGATTTAGACGGCCTGATCGAAGAATTAGAGGGCTGATCCGCTATGCCTGAAGTCATTCTCAAGATCGGTCCCAAGACATACAATGTGCGATGCGGCGAAGGGGAGCAGGAGAAGATTGCTGCTCTTGGCGCGCTGGTCGCGGAAAAATATGCCCAGCTCGGCGATGCGCGCGCGCCGCTGGAGGCACAGAATCTGCTCTTTGCATCGCTCTTCATGGCCGATGAATTGTCCGAGGCACGCGGTCAGGCGCAAATGGCCAGGGCCGAACTCGAAAAGACGATGTCGGACGTTGAGCACGAAAAAACCAAGAGCGGCGGGAAGAAAGCTGAATTGCGGGCAGAGATCGAGACTTTGCGGCGTTCAGAGGCCCGCGCGCGTGACGAAGTGGTAGGCCTGAAGGCGGAACTGGCGGCTCTGCGCGAGGCCAACCAAAAGCAAGATGATCTGTTCGGAGCGCCCATCGACGAAGCCAGTGTTGCGGCATTGCTCGAAAAACTCGCCGACAAAGCGGAAAGCGCTGCCGAAGCAATGGAGCACGCCGCGACATCGCCACAGGTTGAAGACGCGGGCGGCACACCCTAACTGACAATCTGGCGGGGCTGCCCGGCACGACCGATTGAATATCCCTGAGGCTATAAGCAATCCATGGGAGCTGTCCCTGTCTGGGCTCACCAGTTCGGCTGTGGAACTCGGACATACGGCGCCCACCTGACGTTTTCGGCGTCAGAGGATTTCTCTGGAAACGACCCATGGTGGTCCCGTCATCACACCAGTTAGGCATTACGTGAACTCCAAAGCCGACCTTCGAAAGACGCTGCGCGCCGCCCGGAAGGCGCATGTTCTGGCACAACCCGACAGCATCAAGGCGTTGCTGTTCAACCATCCACCGCGCCCGATCCTTGATAGGATTGCCGATGATGCGGTCATCGGGCTGTATCACTCGACCGCGGATGAAGCGCCTGCGAGCGGCTATGCCCGCTTCTTTCACGAGCGCGGCCACCGCATCGCCCTGCCCGCCTTTACCAGCGATGCAACTCCCATGCGCTTTGCCCAGCATACCGATCCCTTTGGCGAGAATGATCTGAAAACTGGGCCGTTCGGCCTGCATCAGCCCGGCGGCGATGTTCCTGACCTGCTCCCTGATATTCTCTTTATGCCGCTGATCGGCTTTACCGCTTCGGGCAAGAGGCTGGGCCAGGGCGGCGGGCATTTTGATCGCTGGCTGGCGGAACATCCGGGCCGCATAAAGATTGGCCTTGCATGGGATGTCCAACTGATTGAGCCTGAGGACATTCTTGTTACAGAGCCGCATGACGTGGCGCTGGATTGCATTGTTACTCCCACCCGGATCTATGGAAATCTGTGATGCGTGAAACCCCTACCTGGCGAATTCCGATTGGTATTATCGGGCTGTTTGTTGCCCTGATGATCTATGGCGTGCTGATCGCTGTCTATTTGGCGGACATCCTCGCCACATGGCCGGGTTGGGTGCAGACAATTGTCTATATCGTCCTGGGCTTGATCTGGCTGCTTCCCTTGGGCCGGTTTCTCATCTGGATGGAAACGGGCAGCTGGTCGCATCCTGACAAAAGAGCAGACTGAGCAAAAGCACAGCCCAAGCCCGTAGCAAGCCCAATCCCGCAGCAAGCTTAAGCCCGTAGCAAACCAAATCGAAGTAGGAAAATGTCCCAAGTGGCGCGAGTGACGGGACTCGAACCCGCGACCCTCGGCGTGACAGGCCGATACTCTAACCAACTGAGCTACACCCGCGCATTATGGCGGTGAGCGCCTCTTGGGAAGCCGGCCCACTAAGGCAGTGCGACAGGGCTGTCAACAAGCCTCAGCCACCTTTTTTGGCCTTTCTCAAAAAACCATAGCACATCACATATATCAAGTTTCGCCGCTTGCCTTGGCTGATCCATTGCGCGGCTTCC
>JBCBMN010000199.1:0-3529 GCA_039822745.1 Pseudomonadota bacterium
GAATCTTCGCGGCCAGCGGAGACGATTATGTCACTCCCTTCTTCGCCAATGGCTTCTTCCTGCGCCATCGCAGGCGCGCACCAAACTATCGTAGCAGCGACGGCAATCGGTGCAGCACCGCTAAATCTGTAAGTCTTCTTCATTAGATTGAATTCCCTCTTCGAACGCACAACAAACGGCGCGCGCGAGGATCACCCCACACGGCCAACCAATTCGTCGCTCGAAACGAAATCCTTTCGCGCCTCTCCAATCCCTGGGAGGGGCAACAAGCGACCCGCGCCGGTCGGTCTCCTGGCTCACGGGTCAACGGATTCGGGGTCTCACCTTCCCAACTGCCTTATCAAGGCCCCCAGTGGCTGCGTCTCTCTTCCCCAAGAAAGACGCTCGATTCCCGATCCTTACCGCTTACAGTTGCAGGGACAGCTGCGGAATTGCTCAGACAGAGCTCACCGCATTCCCGTTACCGGTGCGTGTCAGCGCGATTAGACACATGATGTATCCTACGCAAGAGTAAGGATGCCGGATCGCAAGCTTTGCAACAGCTATTGTGGCTTATCCGGGGGATCGTCCTGCCCGCCCCCGTCGGTGGCGAGGGGTTCCGTGACAGGCTGCGAGATAAAGCCTTCCATGACCGGGATCACAGGCACGCTGGCCCCGGTTTCGGCATCGGTCACCATGCCTGCTGTTGCGGTTGGCGCCGCGAGTGTTTCGGCAGGGTCACTAAGTTCAAAGCTGGGGATGTCGACGCCATTGGCCCGCGCCTCTTGAACCGCGACCCAGCCGGGCTGAGAAGGCCCATAAACCTCGCCCCACATCGCGTCCCATTCAGCCGAGTTGCGCTGATAAGCCTCATACTCAGTGAAGAAGTTATCGAAGGCCTGTTCAACAAGGTCAAAATTCGCAAGCGCGAACTGCTCTGGATCTTCCGGTGGCAAGGCGATGAAGCGATTGGAGATGTCGAGCACTGCCCGGCAGAAGCTCGCCCGCGCCGTTGGCAGGGCGAAGAAATTATACACTCGCGTCATGTGCTTCTCGCGAGCCAGAAGAGCTTCGCGGCGGCTGCGTTCGCGGCTGCGATATTCCTGCTCAACGCGATCATTCACGCGCTTCAGCGCCCGCGCATAATCCATGACATAGCCGCTATAGCCTTCAAGGATGGGTGCGTAATTGTCGCCAAGGCAATTGAGCGCCGCGACATTCCACGCAGAGCGGAAATGCCAGATCCGCTCATCCTGGCTCAGATTGCGGTTGATCGTCAGGCGTTTGCCGTTCTGATTCTTAGGCGGAATTTGCATGAAATAGGTCGCGCCCGCAGGCGGAAGCGGACGGATCGGCACAATGACGGGCTCGGGCTCAGGTTCAGGTGCGGGCGGCGGCGGGGGTGGCGGCGGCGGAGGCGGCGGTGGCGGTGTCGCGCAAGCTGCCAGCGCGGCCAGACCTACGCTCAAAATAACAAGCTTCAGCCCGCCTTCCGCCCACTTCCCCCGTGAGCGAGTTATCGCTGAATCACTTTTGGTGCCTTGCATTGCGGCTCTTTGCCTCTCTCACTGATCCGCCTCGATCCACCGCTTCTATCGGTAGCGCGCCGAGCATTGCGGCGCGATGAAGCGGACCCCTGTGAGTTCTGCGTTAGTCGCGTGAGGTGCCAAAGAAAATGCCCGGACCCCTGAAAAAGGAACCCGGGCACCAGAATTGCACATATTCAAACGCGATACTTGACCGCGCTGAGGTAGGACGGTCGCGTTACTCTTCGCTGCCGAGGAAGCGGAGCAGGAACATGAACATGTTGATGAAGTCGAGATACAGGTTCAGCGCACCCATGATGATCGCTTTGCCCATGAAATCAGTACCTCGGACATGGGCATACTGCTCTTTGAGCATCTGCGTGTCATAGGCGGTGAGGCCGGCAAAGATCAGAACGCCCAGCCCACTGATGACAAACGCCAGCGTGCCTGAAGCCAGGAAGATGTTCAGGATCGACGCGATGATCAGGCCAACCAAACCCATGATCAGGAACGTGCCGAAGCCCGACAGATCCTTTTTGGTCGTGTAGCCGAATAGGCTGAGACCCGCGAAAGCACCGGCCGTCGCGAAGAAAGTCAGGGCGATCGATTCATTGGTGAACACCAAGAAGATCGTCGACATCGAAATGCCCATCACAGTCGCATAGGACCAGAACAGGATGTTGAGCATCGTCTTGCTAAGCTTGTTAATGCCGAAGCTCATGACCATCACAAATGCGAGCGGTGCCAGCATCACAACCCACATAAGCGGGGTGCCAGCAATTGCGTAAGTGAGGCCAGTCTCTGCAAAAACCAGCGCAACAATGCCGGTCAGCAGGACAGCCGAGCACATGTAATTGTAAATCGAGAGCATGTAGGAACGCAGGCCCTCGTCATAGGTGACACCAGCGACATCACCGCCGGCGCGCGGCACGGAACCGAAGTTCTGCTGTGCTCGCTCTGAATCATTCCAGTTTGCCATTATGGATCCTCTTGTCTCCAATACCGGCGCGCACACTTGCCGCCGTTGAACTGATAATATCGGGATTTTCGCTCACGATTTCAAGCGAAACTCACACAAACACGCAACGAAATGTTCAGATATACTTTATCCTGAATTAACAACGAAGACGGCATGGCCTCCCTACTTGCCAGCGCTCAGTTCCGCACCGCGTTTCGCCGTTGCATCCAGAGTGGCCGTGAGCAGCGCGACCAAGGCTTCATTGCTGTCAAGCACATCCAGACCTTCGCGCGTCATACCCTTG
Source organism: Pseudomonadota bacterium (assembly GCA_039822745.1). Classification (GTDB taxonomy): domain Bacteria; phylum Pseudomonadota; class Alphaproteobacteria; order Sphingomonadales; family Sphingomonadaceae; genus Erythrobacter. The sequence continues at coordinate 2,768 of JBCBMN010000199.1, forward strand.
GGGCTGGCAACGCGGTTTGCCAGTTCGCCGGGCGATATATCCGACGCGGCGGCAAGGCTGGATGCGCCGTCGACCATCGCCTTGGCCAAGCTTTGTGCATGCTCGGGCGCAGCGCCCAGTCGCTCAGCTGCAATCGCAAGCGCATCGATGAAACGATAGACGAAACCCGGCCCTGACCCTGCAAGCGCAGTGAGCAGATCGTAATTGCTTTCATCCTCGAGCCAGACGGCAGTGCCAAGCTCTTCATAAAGCGCCCCGACAGCCGCTTGATCCCCCTCGCTCAGCCCGTCATGCGCAAGGATGACCGGCGATTTGTTGATGCGAGAGGCAAGATTGGGCATCACCCGCACATGCGCCTTGGCAGAAGGGAATGCCTTGCGGAGCTGATCAAGCGAAAGCCCGGCCAGCAGCGAATGCACCGCCACGCCTTCACCCGCCAGCCTGATGAAAACAGGTGCAAGCTCGTCCAACTGCTGCGGCTTGAAGCCCAGCAGAACCGCATCATGCGTGCTCTCGGCCTGCGCCTCGGCCAGATCGGTGAACGCGCGCACGCCTTCGGGAACCGGTTTAGGGCTGCGATTGAGAATGGAGAAGCGTGCAGGGTCCTCACCCGCAGCGAGCCATCCGGCCAGCATAGCGCCGCTCATATTGCCGTAGCCGATGATCAAAAGCCGCTCTGCCATGGTGCAGAGGTGTTACGCCTCGCCGCCCACGTCAACCATTGCTGCATCCAGCGCCTCTCGCGGAGCCTTGTCGCCCCAC
>JBCBMN010000200.1:0-3487 GCA_039822745.1 Pseudomonadota bacterium
TGCGAACTGATCATCGCGGCTATCGAAGACCTCGGCGGATCGGCCCGCGATGTCGTGCGCACGCGGATGCTGCTCACCGATTTCGCCGATCAGGACGAGGTGGGCGCAGTTCACGCGCGCTATTTTGCCGCAGCCAAACCCGCCGCTACAATGGCGGGCGTCGCGTGGCTGTGCCGCGAAGACTGGAAAGTTGAAATCGAAGCGGAGGCTTTGCTGCCAGAATGATACTGCGGACTCTCACTTATCTCATCATCGCTCTGGCCGGGATTGGCGCAGGCGTTGCGAGCGCGCTCTATTTGTCAGGGCTTTGGTCAACCAAACAGCCGATGGAGTTCGGCAATGTGAATGTCGATGGCTGGGTCAGCGATTTTGCAGTCGGATCAAAGCAAGCCAGCCCCTATGTCCGCGCCCGCGTTGCCCGCCATGGCCTGCTCGCGATGGCTCAGAGCGAAGCGGTCTATTTCGTGCGCGGCACTGACGGTGATGGCGAACGTCTGAGCGCCAGTTGCACATACCGCTTGTCAGGCGGGGCCTTGCCCGCCGATTGGTGGTCTATCACGCTCTACGAAACCTCAAACAGCATGTTGCCGATGAATGAGGATCAGGCGCTCAGCGTCGATGCCACCAGCATTGTGATCGAAGGCGAGGAAGGCGGCACAGCGTGGCAAGCCGTCATCGCGCCAGAGCGTCCCACCGATGCGCCCAATTGGATTTCGAGCAGAAACGCCGACAGTTTCGACCTGCTCCTGCGCCTCTATGTGCCAAGCGACGCTGTGCGCAATGACCCCGAGGCAACATTGAACCCGCCCACAATTGAACGCCTCAGCTGTGAGGGAGATGCGGCATGATGCGCTTTCTTGGCCCCCTTGCCGTCTTCATCATAACCGCTGTCGGCGCGCATTGGGCAACGCTCGCTTACGCGCCCAGCGTGATCATGGACCGTGCGCTTGCAACGCTGAAAGATCGCGGCGTCGCCGAACACGCCTTCACGTCGCCCGTTCGCATTTCACCGCAGACGCAGGTCGTGGTGCGCAGTTCACCGGACATGTTCTATTCGCTGTGCCGCTATGATCTGAGCGAGACGGGCAGTTCGCTCAGCATCACCATGAACGAATGGTCGATGTACCAATCGTTGACCTTCTTCGATGCGGAAACGAACAATTACCTGACGCTGCGCGGAACCGGCAAAACCATCTCGCAAACGCTTTATGGACCGGGAACCCTTGGGGAAGGCACCAAGTTCGGCGAATACAGCCCCACAAAGCGCGGCGTGATCCTGATCCGTCGGCTCGCCCCGACGCCTGAACTGTTCGAAGCGGCAAGCGAGATTGGCAAGGGTGATCGCTGCGAGTTGGTGACGCCCTAAACGACGTTTTAGGCAACGCTCGGCATTGCTTCGGTATCGAAAGCGGGCACGGCGAGCTCTTCGCTGACCCGCTGCATCAGTTCTTCGACATCCGCCATTGCGTCGAGCTCTTCGTTGGAGATCAGCACGCGCGGTTCTTCTCCCGCTGCGCTTATCAGGATTGCAGGCAGCGTCACTTCGCGCACCCCCCCTGTGCCCAGCGTCGGGAAATCCCGCGTAAAGTCATCGCGGTGGTAGAAGTCCACATCCGCATCAAGCGCTTGCCAGAACCGCTTCCAGTCGCCGCGCATCGACACCGCGCCATAGGTCAGCGCGCATAGCGAGCACGGATAGGTCTCTGGCCGAACCGCTTTGTGCACGGCATGCATCAGCGCCTCGATCAGACCGGTATCGGCATTGTAGATCGCGATCAGACGTGGGCGAGTGGGGGCCTTGGCTGACGTGTCGGCTGGGGTGTCGCTTGGGGTCATGCTCATATATACGCGCGCCGGGCCGTTTGGGTTACAGAAAATTGCGCAAAATTCGCGCTCGCCGCAGCGTAATCACTTGGGGAGCATGAGGCCTTTTCTCACCTCGCGTGAAGGGCTAATCCACCTGCATGACCGGACAATTTCAACTCACCGACGATCAGCTCGCGATCCGCGAAACTGCTGATCGTTTCACCGCCGACAAGATCACGCCTTTCGCAGCCGAATGGGACGAGAAGCACATCTTCCCCATCGATACGATCAAGGCGAGCGCAGAGCTTGGCTTTGGCTCGATCTACGTATCGGAGGAATCGGGCGGGATCGGGCTTGGCCGCTTGGAAGCCGCGCTGATCATGGAGGCGATGGCCTATGGCTGTCCATCCACCAGCGCCTTCATCTCGATCCACAATATGGCTGCGTGGATGATCGACCGCTTTGGCTCGCAGACGGTGAAAGACAAGTACCTTCCCGATCTCGTCACCATGGAAAAGATCGCCAGCTACTGCCTGACAGAGCCTTCAAGCGGGTCAGACGCAGCGGCGCTCAAGACGACGGCGCGTCTGGACGGCGACCACTACGTCCTGAACGGCAGCAAGCAATTCATCTCGGGCGCAGGCTCAAACGAAGTCTATGTCGCCATGGTGCGCACGGGTGAAGATGGCCCCAAGGGCATCACCTGCATGGTCATCGAGAAGGACATGCCCGGCGTCAGCTTCGGCGCGAATGAGAAGAAGCTGGGCTGGCATTCGCAACCCACCGCGCAGCTGATCCTTGAAAACGTGCGCGTCCCCGTTGAGAACGTTGTGGGCGGCGAAGGCGAAGGTTTCCGCATTGCAATGATGGGGCTCGACGGCGGCCGGTTAAACATCGGTGCGTGCTCTATTGGTGGGGCTCAGCGTTGCCTCGACGAAGCGATCAAATACACCAAGGAACGCAGCCAGTTCGGCAAGGCTGTGGCGGAGTTCCAGAACACGCAGTTCACGCTGGCTGACATGGCGACCGACTTGGAAGCGTCGCGCGCGCTCCTCTACCTCGCCGCAGCCAAGGTGACCGACAACGCACCCGACAAGACCCGCTTTTCCGCCATGGCCAAACGTCTGGCGACCGACAATGGCAGCGCCATCGTTGATCGCGCGCTGCAACTCCATGGCGGCTATGGCTATTTGCAGGACTACCCGATTGAGCGCTTCTGGCGCGATCTGCGGGTTCACTCAATCCTTGAAGGGACCAACCAGATCATGCGCATGGTCGTAGGCCGGGAGTTGCTGCGGCAATAAGGACAAGCGCATGAGAGTTAAGGTTCCCTTGCTTGCCTATGCAGCGGCCGCTCTGGCCGGGTCTGCATTCTTCATATCGTCAGCGATTTTGATCAACCAAGAGCCTTTCTCACCCGAAGACCTCATCTACATCCTGCCCACGCTCGTTATCGTAGGCGGTGTGTTGGCAGCCCCTGTGGCGGCACCGACCATCATCATTTCCGAGCGGCGCAAGTCCGGGCCAAGCTGGGTTTTCCTCGCGGCAGGACTGGTGGCCGGGTTCGCTATGCTCGGAGTATTTGTGTACATGAGCGGGTGGCCGAGGAACTCCATGGGCTTTATCCTCCCAGCCACGCCACCAGCCAATAGGTCATCGAGGCAGCGGTTGTCGTGGCTGG
>JBCBMN010000201.1:0-3461 GCA_039822745.1 Pseudomonadota bacterium
CTCGGTGCAGGGCCTGTGGAAGAGCGCTCCACCAATTGCGCGGGAACATCCGTCACCCCGGTGGTCTGGATCGTCGTCCCCATTTGAATAAGCTGCTCAACCGCTGCCGAAACTGTTTCTGCAATAGGCTGATCGACAGCCGATAAAGGTGGCTGCGAGAACCGCACGATTGGCGTGTTGTCGAACGAAATCAGCGAGAGGTCGCGCGGGACATCCATCCCCCGATCGCGTGCAACTGCTAATGCGGCAAGCGTCATCTGATCGCTGCTGCCGATGATCGCGGTGAGGCCGGGATTACGATCAAGCAATGCGCACGAGGCAAGCGTTCCGGACTCGTATCCGAAATCGCCTCTTTCGCTCAATCCCTCAACTGAACAGCCATGCTCGTTCATGGCCCGCCGCCAGCCATCTAGGCGCCAATTGGATAGGCTGTATTCCTGCGGGCCGGCAATCATTGCAATCTGCGTATGGCCAAGCTCAACCAGCCGCTTGGTTGCATCAAAAGCGGCCTGTTCATCGCTCATAGTCAGACGCAGACCAGGCCCCTCGTCCGTCGCCCCGATACGAGCAAACGCGATGCCGCGCTGGGCAAGCAGGTGTGTGATCTGCTTGTTCTCCGAGTGCGGCGGCGTCAGGATCACGCCATCGGGTTGAAGCGCGGCCAAAGTCGCCCCCAACTCTCGCTCGACATGCTCGCTGCGCGTATCGACGAGTTCAACCATCATTCGATAACCATGCTTGCCGCAAGTCAGCATGCCACCAAGAAGCATCTGATCCACCCAGTCGGTGCCCTGACGCTCACGCCAATCGCTCAGCGTGCGCTCTCGGTCATTGATCGCAAGGATGATGTAAGATCGCGTGCCGCTCATCCGCTGGGCGGCGAGCGAGGGAACATAGCCAAGACGCTCAATCGATGCCTGCACCTTGTCGCGCATTTGCGGGCGCACGTTTGGACCATCATTGATGACGCGGCTGACGGTTTGAAGAGAGACCCCCGCATCTTCCGCCACTTCGCGGATTGTCACCGCATTGCTGCGTCGCTTCGCCATGATGTTCCCGTCTTTAGTCCTTTGTCCCGCGCCAGACGCACCCCCATGCGCCCGGTCACCCGAAAACCCAACGATCTGTTCGGAATAGGCGACACTACTCGGATACACACCAACTGACACCCTTGTGAACCGCGCAAATGTTGCGAATTTCACAAGACTGGTTTGAGCGCAATTCACTGCGCTGTTCGGCGTTCGGGCCGAAGCCTGAAAAAAGGGACCTTGCCCTGCGGCAAGGCCCCCTCCCTCATGTCGCGTCTTTGATTTCGACCCCTTTAGAAATCAAAGCGCGCAAGGAAAGTGTAGCGTCGGTCGTTCCGGAATGCCGAGCGCGTGACGCGAGTGCCGTCAAAGTCGACCACCTGACTGGTGCGTGTAATTTCGTCGAGCAGGTTCACGCCCTGAACGCCAAGCTTCAGGTAATCGGTGACCGTCACAAAGATCGAAGCATCAAGCTGCCCGGTATCTTCCTGCCAGATTGGTGAGAACGGGAAGATGTCATCGCGCGGCGTGATCAAGAATTCCGAGCGCCAGTTGTAAGCGGCACGCATCGACAACCAGTCTTTCTCATAGAAAACAGTTGCGTTGACAGTGTGCTCTGAAATGCCCGCAAGAGGTTGCTGCCCCACAAAGGCACCACCGGCCAGCGAGTTGGACGCAGTGGTAATCGATGACTGACCAACAGCCGACAAGTTCGGATTGGAGAAGTCGCTGCCATCCACATAAGTGTAGGTCAGCTGGGTTCCCAATCCGCTCAACAAGCCGGGCAGGAAGTCGTAGGTCTGCTGATAAGCAAGCTCAAAACCCTTCAGCCAGCCATCCTGCACGTTGGCTGGTCCTTCGACTGCAACATCGACAGGCACGCTGCCTTCATATCTCACTGTCGTGAATCTGTTGTCGATGAAGCCGCCAACGTCCTTAGCAAAGACTGAGAACGTGGCTGAACCGACTTCGTCAAAATACCATTCGACTGAAACGTCATAGTTCCAAATGTCGACAGGCAGCAAGTTACGGTTGCCCGTCTGCAAGGCAAATAGCGGCCCACTATCCAATGCAGCCTGGCCCGCAAGTTCGAGTGCGTTGGTGTTGTCGCCAATACCGCCGCCTGCTCTGAACAGCTGCAGATCAGGACGGGCAATGTTGCGCGAGGCGGCAAATCGGAACAGCAAACCGTCACCGACATCCAACTTCGCATTGAAGCTTGGCAACCAGTGACTGAAGTTGATCTTGCGATCATCATTGAGCACTTCGCCCGTGTGGGCCGCAGCAAACTCGGCAAGGCGTGCATCATTAAGCTCGCAATAGCCGCGCTGAATACCCGGAACATCGGGTTGCGCACAAAGCTCCTGCAATTCAGAGACCTGGACGATGCCGTCGCCGTTCGCCACGCCATTGTCAGGATTGTCGAAACGCGCTGCGTCAGGATAGCCGATGCGGCCACCGCTGGTAATCTCGGTCTCGACATAACGGACGCCGACATTCCCGTCGAGGTCCCAGCCATTGCCAAACGTGGTGCCGAAATCCACGCGACCGTAAAAGGCCTTAGTTACCTCAGCGACGGTCGAAACCTCACCGGGGCAAAAGACTTCTTCGATATTGCAAGGCAGGATTTCGCCAGTGACCTCATCGGGGCGGGAGCGGTTGTTAATGCCGTAATTGAAACGTTCTGGCGACTGGCCGAATTCCTGAATCTCGCGGAACTGCTGATCAGTGGTCCCGGCTAGGTATTCACCAAGGAAATCATCACCGCCAAAATACCAAGCCGCTCCATTCTCAACCGGAACGGGGCCGTTGCCGCGCTGGAAGTTGTTTCCGAAAGGATTGCGATATTGGGCATAGGTCGGGAATTCATCGACATAGGCACCACCAGCAATCGCAAACTCCTGACCGGGAAGACCCGTGTAGAAACGCCCCGGAATGAAGCCATTCCCGAATGGCCCCGGACCACTTGCCCCGCAGCCCGGTCCTTCACCCCAAGGCGCACAGCCAGCTCGACCGGCCCAAGGCGCAGACAGGTTGCCCCAGGTGCTAAAATTGGTGTTGCGGGTCGTGCGATCACGCTCAGCCCAGCGTGCACCGAAGCGGGCAGACTTGAAAAAGCCGTCGTCGCTGATGTCATACTCGCCATCAAAGCGCAGGCTGTCGAGCGTGCCTTCGTTCTGCTCGCGGCTATCTAGGCCAAACCAGTAATAGGTGTTCAGTCCTGACGAGAAATAGTCAGAAGGAGCACCGGGAGGCGCAAGGAATTGAACCTGAGGCGTCTTGCCAGTCAGATCAATATCCACATCTGCCCAGGTGCTAAGGGCACCAAAGACAGAATCGCGGCGGAGGTCAGAATTGATCGTCTGCGCTTCGAAATTCACGCGGAAGCGGTCGGTAACGTTCCACTTGACGTCAAAGGCGAAGTCTTCCGTC
>JBCBMN010000202.1:0-3461 GCA_039822745.1 Pseudomonadota bacterium
AGAATTTCAGCCATTTTCTCCGGGTCCATGTCGGCCGGGGCAGGGGCTGGAGCAGGGGCCGGGGTCGGTGCAGGGGTCGGTGCAGGGGTCGGAGCCGGGGTCGGAGCCGGGGTCGGAGCCGGGGCCGGGGCCGGGGCGTCCTGCGCGGCGAGCGGAGAAGCGCCGACGACAAGCGCGCAAGCGGCGATAGCGGCTTTGACGGTGGGGGTTTTGATCATGAATTTCGCCTTCTTTAATCGGTATGAGCCGCAAGTGGATGTGCGGATTGCTAATGCACCACATTACAGGGTGCAAGAGCCAAGCGGCGTATCATAGTGTCGAATTTGGGCGCGCGAAATGGCTAGTGTGTGACATGCGGTAAAGTTTCGTCACACATTGGGCACGGCAGATCGGATCACATTGTGCGCCCAGTAGCGCCGACGCGGTTTTCCTACTCGCGTCCGGATCGTTAGAGGTGGCGGCGTTCTTTGACAGCGTTGAACCCGGCAATTGCCCCATATGACAGGCGTGAAGCGTGTTGGATAAGTGTCAACTTTGCTTTTCGAAGTGTTTCGCGGCTTTTCAAATGCTTGCGAGCCACTCTTGGCAAAAGACAATGTCAACTATGTCAACTTCGCTCATCCGGCCCAGAGATGCAAAAAGGGCCGCCAGATTGCTCTGACAGCCCTTCTTTATCCCAATTTATGAGCACCTTAGCGCAAGTTACCTGCCACCCGCCGGATCGGCAAAGTGCGTCGGCAACAGCGCGTTGACGATCCCGCCATCCACGGTGACAGTGTCGCCCACCACATAATCGCCTGCACGGCTGCACAGATAGATCGCAGCGGCTGCCATATCTTCTTTGGTGCCGACCCGCTTCGATGGAATGCCCGCTGCGCTGGCATCCGGTGCGTTCTTGGCGACCTTGTTCATCTCGCTTGGGAAAGCGCCCGGCGCGATCGAAGTGACAACGATGTTCTCCTTGATCAAACGCGCGGCCATGCGGCGGGTGAGCTGAATGACTGCCGCCTTGGACGCCTGATAGGGATAGGTCTCCCACGGATTGATGCGTTGGCCGTCAATCGATGAGACATGGATCACCTTGGCAAGATGTTCGCCCTTACCCGCCTCGACCAGCAGATCGTGCAGCTTCTGCGTCAGGAAGAACGGCGTCTTGACGTTCAAATCCATCGTGCGGTGCCAGCCTGCCTCGGTGAATTCGAGATAGTCCTGACCCCATGCCGCGCCGGCATTGTTGATCAGGATGTCAAGCTTGTCCTCACGCTCCTTAATCGCATCAGCCAGCGCGACGATCCCATCCATCTGGCTAAGATCAGCAGGAATACCGATCACTTTGTCGGCGCCGAATTCCTCGATCGTCTCTTGCATCTGATCGACCTTGCGCGCCGAGATATAGACCCGCGCGCACCCTGCCGCCAGCAAGCCTTCGACAAACATCTTGCCAATCCCGCGCGAACCACCCGTGACCAGCGCCACGCGGCCTTCAAGACTGAAGAGTTTAGTTACGTCCATCATTGTGTATCTCTCCCAAGAAGCGTTAGTAGCCGCTCATGTCCGCCACGCGGTTGGCGTGGAAATAGGCATCGCCCAGAAACTCCTGAAGCGCGCGATCACGCTTCATGTAAAGGCCGATATCGTATTCGTCGGTCATGCCGATCCCGCCATGCATCTGGACGCCTTCCTTGACGGCGAGGCTAGCTGCTTTGGAGACCTTGGCTTTGGCGACGCTCGCCATCAGATCGGCGCTCTCGGCCCCGGCATCGAGCAATTGCTGAGCCTTGATCGCGACGGCGCGAGCGACCTCGACCTCGGAATAGAGGTGGCTGGCGCGGTGCTGAAGGCCCTGAAATTCACCGATCAGCGTGCCAAATTGCTTGCGCTGTTTGAGGTAATCGACGGTCATGTCCATTGCCCCGCGCGCAACGCCAACGCCTTCCGCCGCGGCGCCGACACGGCCTGCAGTCAACATCGCGTTGAGCACTTCGCGACCGCCATCGACCTCGCCGATGACAGCGTCGCCATCAAGCTCCACCCCGTCAAAGGTCAGATGCGATGCCATCGAGCTGTCGACCAAGCGAACTGGGTCCTGCGTCATGCCCGCTGCATCCTTGGGCACGGCAAAGAGCGTGAGGCCATCCTCGTCCTCATCCGCGCCGCTGGTGCGCGCGGCGACGACAATCATGTCCGAACTGGCGCCCTGGATAACGAAGGTCTTGGAGCCGCTGAGCTTGAAGCCATTGCCTGACTTTTCCGCTTTGGTGGTGATGCGGCTTGGGCGGTGCTTGGCGGTTTCGTCGATGGCGACGGCGAACACGCTGTCCCCGGCGATCAGCCCCGGCAGATAGCGTCCCTTGAGGTCAGCCGAGCCATGCTTGAGCGCGGTCGCGGCCAGCACCGAGGAAGTGAGGAAAGGCGACGGCGTCAGATTGCGACCGATCTCTTCAAGCACGATGCCCGCCTCGACATGGCCCATGCCAAGGCCGCCATCCTCTTCATCGAGCAGCATGCCGGTAAAGCCCATCTCGGCCATCTGCTTCCACAGTGCGTGGCCAAAGCCGTCCTTGCAATCGCGGTCACGCCAGTGGCGCAGCTGTTTGGCGATGTTGCCTTCTTCGGCCATGAAACCGCTCGCAGTGTCCGCGAGCATGGCCTGATCTTCGTTGTGATACAGGGGCATTGTTCGTTTTCCCTCCCGGAGAAAAGTGTCTTTCGTCATCCCGGACTTGGTGCCGGATCGCGCTTTGCCAGTTGTGTTTACAACCTGAGAAAAGCGAGGCCCCGGAACAGGGTCCCGGGGCGACGTGCATAGTGTTTTTGGTTACGAACCCGGCAGTTCGAGAATGCGCTTCGAGATCACGTTGAGCATGATCTCACTGGTGCCGCCCTCGATCGAGTTCGCCTTGGTACGCAGCCAGTTGCGCGGGGCCTTGCCGCCACCGGTTTCCTCGCTCTCCCACTCAAGGCTGCGCGAACCGCCGGCTGACATCATGAGTTCATGGCGGCGCTTGTTCAGCTCGGTGCCGACATATTTCATCATGTTTGGCTGAGCCGGGTGGCCCTGGCCCGCTTTCATCTCGTCCATGAACTTCTCGCCCATCGCGGTGAAAGCGAGCGCGTCGATATCGAACATGGCAAGCTCAGCGCGCAGCACCGGATCAAGCTCATCGCCGGTCTTGGCAGAGTGACGTTTCATCGCAGCGCCGATGGCGACATGGCTATCACCGCCGCCAATGCCCGAAATCATCTCGCGCTCATGGCCGAGCAGGTATTTGGCAACGTCCCAGCCGCGATTGACTTCGCCGACCTGCGCCGGGATGCCTTCGCCATAGGACTTGGGCACCGCGACATTGTCGAGGAACGTCTCGCAAAAGGGCGATGCGCCGCTGATCAGCTTGATCGGCTTGGTCGAAACGCCCTCGGTCGCCATGTCGATCAGAGTGAAGGTGATGCCTTGATATTTG
>JBCBMN010000203.1:0-3224 GCA_039822745.1 Pseudomonadota bacterium
CGCGTCCAAACATCTGCCGCAATCGACGCCAGCGGTCTCAATCGATCGCCAGTGCGGTTCCTCGCAGCAGGCCATCCAGTTTGCAGCTCAGGCGGTGATGAGCGGGACGCAGGACGTCGTCATCGCCAGCGGCGTGGAGAGCATGACCCGCGTGCCGATGGGCACCAACATGACGCTGCACATGAAGGAAGGGCTGGGCAACTACATGTCGCCCGGCGTTTCCGAGAAATATCCGAACGTCCAGTTCAGCCAGTTCATGGGCGCTGAGATGATCGCCAAGAAACACGGCATGACCAAAGACGAATTGGACGCCTTTGCCTTTGCCAGCCACCAAAAGGCTATCGCAGCAACGCAGGGCGGTGCGTTTGAGAGCGAGATTGTCCCCATCGACATCGAAACTCCCGAAGGCGATGACGTGCACACGGTTGATGAAGGCATCCGCTTTGATGCGAGCCTCGAAGGCATTGCCGGGGTCAAGCTGATCTCTCCAGAAGGCATGGTGACGGCGGCTTCGGCAAGCCAGATCTGCGATGGCTCTTCAGCGGTGCTCGTCGTTTCAGAGGAGGCGCTCAGGGAACACGGCCTCACTCCGATGGCGCGCATCCACAATCTGACGGTGACCGCAGGCGATCCGGTGATCATGCTCGAAGAGCCGCTGTTTGCGACCGACAAGGCCTTGAAGCGCGCTGGGCTCAGCATCCAGGATATTGACCTATACGAAGTCAACGAGGCGTTTGCTCCGGTCCCGCTCGCATGGCTGCGTCACACGGGTGCGGACCCTGAGAAGCTCAACGTGCATGGCGGAGCAATTGCTCTCGGCCATCCACTCGGCGCATCAGGCACCAAGTTGATGGCAACGCTGGTCCACGCGCTTAAGCGTCATGACAAGAAATATGGCTTGCAAACGATGTGTGAAGGCGGCGGTATCGCCAATGTCACCATCATTGAGTCGGTCTAAGACCCCACCAAATCTGGAAGAGGAATAATCGAATGGAAGTTTCAGCCAACACTCCTGCTGTTGTCACCGGCGGTGCCTCAGGCCTAGGCGCCGCTACCGCTCAGGCGCTGGCGGCCAAGGGCGCCAAGGTCGCGATCTTCGACATGAACGAGGAAAAGGGCGAAGCGATGGCTGCCGAAATCGGCGGCATTTTCTGCAAGGTCAACGTGACGAGCGATGAGGAAGTCGACGCTGCCTTTGCCAAAGCGCGTGCGGCTCATGGGCAGGAACGCATCCTCGTAAACTGTGCAGGGATCGGCAATGCCATGAAGACCGCCAGCCGTGTTAGGGACGAGAATGGCGGGCTCACCGGAGAGACCAAGCATTTCCTGCTCTCCGCCTTCGATTTCGTCATTCAGGTGAATCTTGTCGGCACCTTCCGCTGCATCGCCAAGTCGGCCGCGGGCATGTTGACGCTTGATCCGATCAACGAAGACGGTGCGCGCGGTGCCATCGTCAACACCGCGTCGGTCGCGGCGGAAGACGGACAGATGGGCCAGGCAGCCTATTCAGCATCAAAGGGCGGCGTGGTTGGCATGACCCTTCCGATCGCGCGCGACCTCATGAGCGAAGGCATTCGCGTCAACACCATCCTGCCGGGCATCTTCGAGACCCCGCTGATGAACGCCGCCCCGCAAAAGGTGAAGGATGGCCTGGCTGCCTCCGTCCCGTTCCCCAAGCGTCTGGGCTATCCCGAGGAATACGCGAAGCTGGCCATGACCATGATCGAGACCGGCTATTTCAATGGCGAAGACGTCCGCCTCGACGGCGCGATCCGCATGGCTCCGCGTTAATCGCATCATCACCGAAAAAAACGAAAAGCCCCGCCCTTTTTGGCGGGGCTTTTCTGTTCATGGGAACTGGTTTCAAACAGTTGCCGTACCTGCCGCCTATCCCGCCGCCGCGCTGAGAGAGGAATTGCAGGGCAGCGTCGGCGTCTATGTGAAGATCGACGATAGCGGGCATGTAACGCAATGCTTCGTACGGCAATCAAGCAGCCACGACGTGCTTGACCAGGCGGTGTGCCACGGGATGATACGCTATGCGCAGTTCGATCCTGCACTAGACGAGGATGGCAATCCGACCGAAGGCAGCTACCAGACAACGATAACCTACCGGATCAACGAAAACCCGCTGCCCGACCAGATTCCGCTGGAAGGTTTAGGGCGCGAGATACTGGCTGCTCCGGTCGCGACCGCCTGACATTTTCCACCCCGAACAGCGGGCCGCGGAAGGGATACATGATCCAGCTGGGTTAACGACATGCCATTTTCGGCATTTCTGCAATCCCGCACATATTCTGGTGGGCCATGGTCTTTTGAGGTTTCATTCTCGATCGCTGATGCAGGACCGGGGGCGGTATCGGAAAGGCTTGCCAGCGCGGCTCACCATAAAAGAAACGCTTGCCGGACGCGATGTCCGGCAAGCGCTTCTGTGCTCAGTGCAGGCTCAAGGATTAGCTGCGGCTTGGGAAGACACCTTGCAGCGCGATAATGAAGTTCAGGCCCAGGAAAGGGTTTGAAACTTCGTATGGCTGACTGCCGCCGGTCGCGTTAACATTGATTGTACCGGTCGCCATATTGATGGCCGGCCCTGCGCCATCAGCTTCGTAGATTTTCTCGCCGGCTGCAGGCACACCAAGAAAGCGGCCCGTCGGATTAGCATCGGTTGCAGCAGCACCTTCGGCGACCAAATTTCCTGTGTGTTCGTGCGACGGAAGCTGAGCCGTGGTCATGGTGTAGCGGTCCGCACCACCGCGTTGGCCAAGCGTGCGAATATCTACGCCTGGACCGTTACCCTGCTGAGTCGGAAAACGTCCGCGAAGGTCGGGAAGCGCAAAGGTTGAACGTCCATCGCCGCCATAGGTGGTTCCCAAAATCGAAAAGAGCGCTGAGTTACTCGAAATTGCCAGAAGCTGCCCTTGACAAAAAGCCCAGCCGCGAGGGGCGAAGTTGCCGCCGAACATGATGATTGTACCAAGAAGTGGGTCCATTTTTCTGCATCCTTTTACAATTGTCCCAAGCATTTTGCTTGAGCTTCAACTTTCGCTGAAAAGGGTGCACTCCCCATCTTCACTTTTGTCGCCCCCCAAACCAGCTATGAACCATCTATCTCAAGAAATTCGATCTGACAAACTAAGCATACAATTGCCCTCTTGATTACTACAGTGACTCTTTGGGCTCGGCCCAAAGTACTCTCAGGGAAATATATCTCGTTTGCACAGCGC
>JBCBMN010000204.1:0-3105 GCA_039822745.1 Pseudomonadota bacterium
CACGGTTTCGCCATAAGTGGCCAGCACCGCGCCGTCGGCTTGACGGGCAATACGGCCTGTTTCCAGAGTGAGGGTCTTTCCGCCCCACTCCAGCGATACGGTTTTCGTGTCGAACATGGATTTTCCTTTATGACCCGCACGGCCTTATTGCGCGCACGGGGCCTACAATTGCGGGTTAAACCGGACCCGCGCCGGTACGGGGCTTGGTGTACATTGCCCCAAGGCTGACCCGCCGAATTGCAGGCCGTGCCCCTATTACATGAGAGGTGGGTGCGCCGTGAACCGGCCCCAAAAAGTCCTCCCCATATGCAAGAAGCGGCCCCGATGGGACCGCCTCTCTAATTCTTATTTACGCAGACCCAGCTTCTGGATCAGGGCGTTATAGCGCTCGACGTCTTTCTTCTTGAGATAGGCGAGCAGATTGCGACGCTTATTGACCATCATCAGAAGGCCGCGACGCGAGTGGTTATCCTTGTGGTTGCCCTTGAAGTGCTCGGTGAGGTTGCGGATACGCTCGGTGAGGATCGCGACCTGCACTTCCGGCGAACCGGTATCGCCCTCTTGCTGGGCATTGTCTTGGATGATTTCAGCTTTACGCTCGGCAGATACCGACATTGTGTTTCTCTCTTACTCAGCGACATCGGGTAGGTTGAAGCCTCTGACCACCTTCGCGGTCCCCTCCGAAATCTCCATAAGCGCAATGGGTACGCCGTTCAGCGTTGCGCAGTAGAGCCCGGCGGGTTGGGGCATCCCAGACACGACCCGGCCCTGGCGGACCGCCTGCGCGTCTGTCTGGGAGAGGGAAAGGGCCGGGATGTCGTCCAGCCCTGCCTCCAACGGCAGGAGTAGGTCAGATAATTGCGCGCCATTAGCAATTTCGTTCAGTTTGTCCAGCGAAATCGCTTGGGTCTCAGTGAACGGGCCCGCTTTGGTTCGGCGTAAATAAGTGACGTGTCCGCAGCTTCCAAGAGCGCGCGCGATGTCCCGTGCAAGCGAGCGGATATAGGTGCCTTTGGAGACGTGGGCGGAAAGGGTGATGTCGCGCTCACCGCTCGCTCCCTCACCTATAATGGTAAGCGCGTGGATCGTGACAGAGCGAGTCTTCAACTCCACCTCTTCCCCCGCCCGCGCCAGATCATAGGCACGTTTGCCATCCACTTTGAGCGCGGAATAGGCTGGTGGAACCTGCTCAATCGGACCTGTGAACTGCGGCAACACGGCTTCGACCTCGTTGCGCGTGGGAATGACATCGCTGCGCTCGACCACCTCTCCTTCGGTATCGAGCGTATCCGTCTCCTCGCCAAAGCGGATTGTGAAGTCATAAATCTTGCTTGCATCAAGCATCCGGCCCGCCAGCTTGGTTGCCTCGCCCAGCGCAATCGGCAAAACCCCCTCGGCCAGCGGATCAAGCGTGCCGCCATGGCCGACCTTGGTCTTGGCGTAGCCGCCTTCGCGCAGGACCCGCTTCACAGCGCCCACGGCCTGCGTCGAGCCCAGCCCGCGCGGCTTGTCGAGGATGATCCAGCCGTGAGGCGCCGGAAACAAGGGTGGTTTCTTGTCGGAAGTCACGCATGCCCTCTAGCCAAACGTGCACCGAACCGCCAATCCCCGTTCCCGCAATGCAAGAGCACTTCGACCTTCTGATCATTGGCGGCGGGATCAACGGCGCCGGGATCGCGCGTGATGCCGCGGGGCGCGGTGCGTCGGTTTGTCTGGTCGAGAAAGACGATCTGGCGCAGGCAACCTCCAGCGCCTCGACCAAGCTCGTCCATGGCGGATTGCGCTATCTTGAGCATTACGAGTTCCGCCTTGTGCGCGAGAGCCTGATCGAGCGGGAGCGGCTCCTGAAAATCGCCCCGCATATTATCTGGCCCCTGCGCTTTGTCCTGCCGCATGATGCCGGACTGCGACCCAAATGGCTGCTGCGGCTGGGCCTGTTCCTTTATGACCATCTCGGTGGACGCAAGCTGCTGCCGCCCACGCGCAATGTGAACCTGCGCGAGGCGCCGCATGCGCAAGTGCTGGAGGAGCGGCTGACCCATGGCTGGGAATATTCCGATTGCTGGGTCGAAGATTCGCGGCTTGTGGTGCTCAACGCGGTGGATGCGCACAAGCACGGTGCCGATATCCGCACCCGCACCGAATGCGTGGGGCTGGAGCGGCGCAAGGGCGCCTGGATCGCCACGCTGAAGACCGCCGATGGCAGCGAGGAGCGCATCACCGCCCGCGCCGTCATCAACGCCGCTGGCCCGTGGGTCGACAAGGTGCTGGGCCGCGCGCTTCCGCGTGAGAGCCACGCAAACCTGCGCCTCGTCAAAGGCAGCCACCTGATCTTCCCAAAGCTCTACGAAGGCGATCACTGCTACATCTTTCAGAACCGCGATGATCGGATCATCTTCGCTATCCCCTATGAACGCGACTTCACCCTTGTCGGCACCACCGATCAGGGCTTTGAAGGCGACCCGGCGGGCATCGATATCAGCCCCGAGGAAGCCAACTATATCTGCGATGCGGCCAATGAATATTTGCGCAGCGACATCGCTCCCGAACAGGCGGTGGCGAGCTATGCAGGGGTGCGCCCGCTTTACGAAAATGACGCGGCAAGCAATTCCACTGTGACGCGCGATTACCAGTTCGAACTCGACCGGGGAGAGGCTGGCGATGAGCCCCCCATCCTCTCGATCTTTGGCGGCAAGATTACGACCTACCGTAAGCTTGCCGAACACGCTCTGGAGAAGCTGCCCGAGCTCTCATCGCGCCAATGGACCGCCAACGAGCCGCTGCCCGGCGGCGATATCAAGCCGGGCGAGTTCGACGCCTTTGTCGCCGACATTCAGCACCGCTACGCCTTCCTGCCGCCTGCAACGGCGCTACGCATGGCCCGCGCCTATGGGACGCGCTTGAAGGACTTCCTCAAGCGCAAGACCAGCATCAACGAAATGGGCGTCCACATTGCAGGCGACCTCTACGCAGCCGAATTGCGCTATCTGATGGAGAACGAATTTGCGGTGTCGGCCCAGGACGTGCTCTATCGCCGATCCAAGCTCTACCTGCATCTGAGCGAAGAAGAACAGCAGCGCGTCGCGGATTGGATCGCCCGGTGGC
>JBCBMN010000205.1:0-3100 GCA_039822745.1 Pseudomonadota bacterium
CGAGCGTGTCACCAACGGTGACGATCACATCGTCCGGTCCGACCAGCGAAATCTCAACTGGCGGGCCATCACCGCCCTCGAGTTCATCGAGTGGCACGCCATCAAAGCTGGTGTTAATGTTGATGCAGCCTGAAAGTCCAACCGTAGCGGCAAGCACGCTTGCGGCTCCCAGAACTGTCTTGGCCTGCCGTTTGGTCCGCGCAATCATCGAAAACTCTCCCTGTCAAAGCTGGATGTCGAAAATACCGTATTGCTCACATAATACACCTCTCGCGAGCATGCAAGCCGCCAACGAAAAAGGGCCACCCCTTGGGGCAGCCCTTCAACTCATTGGAGTGTCGCGAAGCGATCAGCCCTCTTCGGCATTCTCGTAATATTGCGGCGCGTGCTCACGCAGCACTTCGAGGATCTTTTCCAGAGCGGTCGGTTCGTCGGTTTCTTCCATCGCAGCCAGCTCACGCGCAAGACGGCTGGAAGCTGCTTCGAAAATCTGGCGCTCGGAATAGCTCTGCTCCGGCTGATCTTCGGGGCGGAAGAGGTCGCGGGTCACTTCGGCGATCGAAACCAGATCGCCCGAATTGATCTTCGCTTCATATTCCTGCGCACGGCGCGACCACATAGTGCGCTTGACCTTGGGTTTGCCCTTTAGAGTTTCCATCGCCTCCTTGAGGGTCTTGTCCGAGGACAGCTTGCGCATGCCGATTGATTCGACCTTATTCACGGGAACGCGCAGCGTCATGCGCTCCTTCTCAAAGCGCAGGACATAGAGTTCCAGCTGCATACCGGCGATTTCCTCGCTCTGGAGTTCAATCACCCGGCCGACCCCATGCTTGGGATACACGACATAATCGCCTACGGTGAAAGCGTCAGCGCTCGAAGCCATTCGGATTCCTTTCTTTTCTCACTCACGAAGCGTAAAGCGGGAGAGAGGCGGGACAGTCCGTGTTGCAGGATTGCCGCGTGAAGGAGGCTCAATCAGCGAAGCTGTTTTGGTGGTTTACCGCTACAGTTCCGCTGGTTTAAAACCCATCGCCAATGTCGCTTGTGGTGAGTGACCTTTCCAATATTCTCGTCCAGCGCTGATCACCTCAGCGCGGTCGCAGCATTATATAACGCAATCGCAACAAAATTGCGAGTCACTTGTGTTGCAATGCGGTCAGGCTTGTCTTGCCTGTTTCATACAGACACTAAATCGCCGGTAAGCCTGAAGCGATCAGTCGCCTTCGCCGGGTTCGGCGCTGAAGAACTTTTCGAATTTGCCTGCCTGGCCCTTATAGTCATCAGCGTCCGCAGGCGGCTCTTTCTGGCTGGTGATGTTGGGCCATTGGGCGGAGAACTTCGTGTTGAGCTCTAGCCACTTCTCAAGGCCGTTTTCGGTATCAGGCAGGATCGCTTCGGCGGGACATTCCGGTTCACACACCCCGCAGTCGATGCATTCGCTGGGGTTGATCACCAGCATGTTCTCGCCCTCGTAGAAACAGTCCACCGGGCAAACTTCGACGCAATCGGTGTATTTGCATTTGATGCAGTCATCGGTGACGACGTAAGTCATGAAGAGGCTTTCATCTCAATAAAGGCAAACTGAGCCGCGCTGCTATGGCGATTTGGCCGCTTGGGTCAAGGTATCAAAGGCTTCGTGTTGATCCCGATCAATTTCCGGTCAGTTCGTGATAGAAGCTTTTGGCCAGTGCCGGGGAGGCGCGCCGCTCCGGCAGTGACGTAACTTCAACCACGCGGACCTCGTTTCCGATCGCGACGGTGAGGACATCACCAATAGTCACATTCTCGCTGACGCGCTGCACATGTTTTCTGTTGCGGCGCAAAGATCGGCCTTCAATCATGTCGCGCGCGGCTGATCGGGTGCGGGCAAAGCGGAGATAGACAAGCAAGCGGTCAATCCGAATGCTGTGCTCATCCGCTTCGCTCATGCGATCAGCTCTGCTTGCCCAATAGATCGGCCAGCGCGTCAAATGCGCCGCCTGCGCGCGCAGGGCCGGTCTCTTGCACGCGGCTGTCAGGCTTTCTGCTTCCTTTGTGCGCCTTTTTGTCCCCCTTCGGCTGCCCTTGGGGTTTTCCTTTGCCGCCCCTCTTTGCGCGCTCATCGGGCTTGCGGCGGTGGCGAGGATTGTCGTCGCTGCGGCCATCCATACGGCGCGGGCGCCAAGTCCAGAAATCAGGCGCTGGCGGCCCGGCGGCGCCTTCTGCGAGTTTGCGAGCGCGCTGCAGACGGAACCCTGCGCTGCCCAGCAAGCGGCAGGCATTATCCGCTTCGAGCCCAATCGACACTGGCAGGGCAAGGTCAAGCTGGAAGCGCGGGCTGCGGCTTTTTTGCTCCTTGGGCTGGCCTTCCTGCGCTTTGTTGTGAGCTTCGGTCACTTTGGCGCGCGTGTCGAACGCGGCGCGCAGGATCTTCTCGGCAAGGTCCACGCGGATCGCCTGAGTGCCCGCCGGGCGATAGCCTGCTGGCAGACGCTTGGCATCGGGCAGGACCGAAAGCATGGCAGGCTCCAGAGGCCGCGTGTCAAGGCCCAGCGCGTGCAGCAGCTGGCGCGGTGCCGGTTTCAGCAGATCGCGCGCAAAGATGTCGAGCGCGCCAAAGGTCACGCCCAGCTTGCGCAGGAACGGGCGCATTTCCTTGGGCAGATGTTCAAGGCCCGCTTTCTCGCGGCTCACCACGCCGCGCGCATCGATCAGGGTGATGAGCAAGGCGCGCGCCTGACTGCCCGCTTCGGGATCGCGCGCGGCCTCGGCCAATTTGCGCAAGGGCCCAAGCGGTTCGAGCTTGCTGGCAAGCCACGCCGTCAAACCCTCTTCCAACTTGGAGCGTGGGCCATCCGCCAGCATCGAAATCTCCCGCGCCAGCGTCAGACGCGGCGTGGCGAAATCCTCGGGCATGGTGATCTCCGCCAGCGCACGGCCCTGCCAACGGATAGCGCCTTTCTCGATAGCAAGTTCGCTGAGCCCATCGCCCAGCAACCACTCAGCCCGCTGCGCCAGTATGCCGGGCAGCGCTTTCTCGCCCGCCGCCAACAGCATCTTGCGATCCGCCACGGTCGCGTTGGGATCGACCGCAAACCGAAACCCGTCGAGCCGACCGATC
>JBCBMN010000206.1:0-3053 GCA_039822745.1 Pseudomonadota bacterium
ATCCGCACCAAAGCGGGCGCGAGCCAGTTCCCGAACCGCTGCGGCGCGGTCATCGCTCCGGGTTCAACGGTGCCCATCGTCCGAGAGCCGATAACAAGATCAGCCTCGCCACTAATCACCGGTGCGACGAGCGTTTGCGCTTCCTCGGGAACGTCGGAGAGATCGGCGTCCATGAATAGAACAACACTCGCCTCGGGCTCTAACGCTTCCAATCCAGCCAAGCACGCAGCGCCATAACCGCGCTCAAGCTGATGGACGACTCTCGCGCCCGCCGCGCGAGCGAATTCGGCGGTGCGATCGGTCGATCCATTATCGGCGACGATCACTTGGGTCAGTCCTTCGGGCGCCGCCTCTACGATCCCGCGGACAGTCTCGCGTATGGACGCCTCTTCGTTGAGCGCGGGTATTATCACCGCCACCTTCGGGTCGCTGATCGGCTGGAGGATGCGTGATTGATCGGCTGGCTTGGAGCGAGATGCCCGAGTAATATCCAAACCGATAGCTGCAAGAATTGCCAAGCGTTGAGCCCACAAGGCATATGGATGCACATCAAAGTCACCCAGCCCTAAATCACCAAGATTCAGTCCTGTCAGGTAGGAAAGCGGTAAGACCGCGCTTGCCACATAGGGTGTGATTTCCCGGCGTCCGACGGCGAAAGGCAACACCCAAACGAGATACCAGGGATTGATCGTGGGCGCGAAGATCAGGATTGCTCCAAAAACGAACTCCAAAGGAACAGACTCAAAGCTGCGCGCAACGGCGTGGGCCCAAAGAACAAGTATTCCGGCAATGCCTAGCGCGAAGATGCGACCGTACAACGGCCCAAAGGCGGCGTTCAGCCCCTCAAAAACGAGTGCGTTAAAGTACCAGTCTTTGGCGAAGGTCGCTGTTGTCTCAAGACCCACCCCTTCTCCTTGGATCCAAAAGGCAAAGTACAGAGTCAACAAGACAGCTACAGCTGTTGCGAGCGCCTTGGGAGGCCAGCGCAGGAGTATCGGCCAAGCGGCCAAAGCAACCAGTTTTACACCCGCTGCTATTCCCAAGAGAAAGCCAGCGACCAGAGGTCGTCGGCACCCCCAAGTCATGGCAGCAACCAGCGCTAGGGACAGCAGAATATCAGGATGGAGATGTAAGGTCGTCTCCGCGACCACGAACGGGTTCCAAGCGAACAGCGCCACTTGCGCCGGCTCAAAGCGACGAAGCAACAGAGCCGAAGTTAGGAGGGTGGCGAACGCGAACAGGACTCTCAAACCGATCGGATCGGCCCCAGCGAACAGGGTCGTGATGGCAAAAAGAATCTGCAGCGCAGGACCGTAGATCGTCGGCAGGAAAGGGTAATTCACCCAGTCGAGCACTTCCTGCATTGCAGGCGGTACCGACAGATCGTCGTAGAATTCAAGGGGCGCAGCGCCGTAGGGCGTGCCAGCTTCAAGGACACGCCAGCCATCCCAGATGAATCGGTAGAAATCGTCTTCAAAACGGGTTTCACCAAACAGCGCAATAAGATGCGCAGCTAAGGCCACGGCTAAAACCGTGCGTCCCGTAAGCGGAGGCATCTTCCACAAAAGAAGCGAGACGAGCGCGCTGCCCGCTCCAAGCGCGCCGACATACAGCCCAATTGGGGGCTCGTCGGTAAGTGAAAGCGTCGTCAGCGCGGCCACACTCGCCAGGAAGACGAGCGCCGCTAGCCTGGCTTGCACATTCGGAATGGTCATGGGTTAGAGCCTGCCCCAGCACCGGAACGGTGCGCGCTTATCGCTTACAGCTTATAGCGATCTCGAAGATAGAGGAGGACAGGAGTGCGATCTTCTTCTTTGATCATGTATTGACCATTGATTACATTGCGCGCGACCTCAAGCGCCGTATTCTTGTTCAGCTTCTTGTGGAATTCGCATTCCTTGCACGTAATGTGTTTGCGGACTTCCGAGCGCCCGACACGGACCAGGCGTTGATACTCTCGGATTTGCTGGGCATTTGCTCCTTCGGCGTTGCGGAAATCGATCGATCCACCCCCGGAACTGCCACTCGCCCCCAATCCGGTTCCCGAAGCGAGCCCCGGCGACGCTAATCCAGCCAGAGCCAAAGCCAGTACGATACCTGCGGTGTTCCTCATTGAAGCTTCCTTTCAACCCTTTGCACGCGTTTCCATCACAAGCAGGCATTCGGGTCTCGCTGCCATTTTGTTACAGTGTTGTTGGAAACGTTGGCGAAGAGGATCGAGCGGCGGCATTACGCGGCTTCTGGAAGGGACGGACTAAGTAATCCCGCCAGCCGGTTATCGGCTCGTATCCTTCGATCCCGGTCGGGTGGAGTTTTTCATTTGCCGGCAGATGCTGCGTTCCGAATAATCGATCATAGAAGGAAAAGAACGAGCAGTAATTGCGCCCCCAGTCCTCGACCGCGCGGGAATGGTGATAATGGTGGTAAACGTTGTCTGCGAGGATGTGGCGAAGGAAAGGCGGGAAAGACACCGACGGGTTGTCGCTGTGCATGTAGTAGTTCGAAACGATGTAGAACGTCGTGATCAGCGCAAGATGCTGCTGCGGAGCCTCAATCAAGAACACGAGCGGTACGGTAATCACACCGATGTAGAGAATGTCTTGCGCCCAGTGTGAGTAGCTTCGCGCCGCGTTCAGCCTTTCGATTTGATGGTGCACAGCGTGAAGTCGCCAGAGGATCGGCACATCATGCAGCGCGCGGTGCAGCCAGTATTCGAAGAAGCCCAGAACGAGCATGTACAAGATCGGAAACACGATCGCGATCGGGCCAAGACTATCGCTGCGCAGCCAGGGTGTAATCTCAAATTGGCCGAGCCAGACAAAGGCCACCGCCTGAAATGCCGTCGCGATCAGAAGGGCTGTTACACTATACAGCAGCCCAGCACCGTATCGTTCGCCAAAGTTCGTAAAGCCGGATTGGCGCCACTCGAGGAATGCGAAAATCATGACCAGCGCAAAGAAGGTCAAAAGCCCATTGATCGTTGCCGCAACCCAGCTTGCTATCGCGAACGAGTAACCCGCGTCGAAGACCATCCAGCCTATTTCAGCCTGGAC
>JBCBMN010000207.1:0-3020 GCA_039822745.1 Pseudomonadota bacterium
CTGGAGGGTGTGACTGTCGATGTCGCGCATGATCTCAAAACGCCGATCTCCAACATCGCTGGTCGGCTCCAATTGATCGAACGCGATGCGGGCAATCGGCAAGCGATTGAGGAGCATGCCAGCGTCGCAAACGAGCATATCGGAGCGCTTTTGCGCACTCTTGATGCGTTGCTGCGACTGGGCCAAATCGAAGCGGGAGCGAGGCGAGAGGCGTTTGAGCGCTTCGATCTGAGCGGGCTGGCCAACGAACTGGCGGAAAGCTTTGATCCACTCTTTGAAGAAGACGACAAGGCCTTTGAAGCGCGCATCTCGCCGAATGTCATAGTGTTGGGAGATCGCAATCTGATCGCGCAGCTGATCACCAACCTGCTTGAAAACGCCCTTGAACACGCGCGTGATGGCGCAAGGGTTTGGTTGGCGCTCACCGCTGGCCATGACCGCGTAAAGCTTGTGGTTGGGGACGACGGACCGGGCATCCCGGCCAACCGAGCACAGGACATATTTGACCGATTTGTCCGGATGGATCCGGGGAGAACCAGAGCCGGCAGCGGTTTAGGGCTTAGTCTCGTTAAATCGATTGCCGCGCTGCACGGAGGCGCCGCGCTTGTTACCGGCACTGAGCCGGGTCTTGTGGTCGCAATTACACTTCCCAATTCGGCATCCATCGACGAGTAACAGGCCCCTGTTTCCCCATACAAATTTGTATGGAAGCGCCCCTCAAACTGTAACCTCCACTCGTCTCGCACTGCGTTAGACTGGCTCCCGCAAAGCTTATCTTCCGGGAGTTTCTTAGGTGGTGCGACAACGAAGAAAACTCAGTCAGAGCAAACAGGCTTTCGCCTTGACGCTGGCGGCATCATTCCTCTTGACCGGATGCGGCGGCGAAGATGGCGAGGCTGCCCCCATCGTGATGGACGGGCCCTCAATCACTACCGGTGAAGGTGCCTTTGCCACGCCACAGAGCACGGCGCGATTCCTGACACAGGCGACATTTGGCCCAAGGCCCGGGCAGATTTCCAGACTAACGGCTACATCCGCCTCGTCTTGGGTTGCGCAGCAACTCGCGATGGAGCCAAGCTTCGTTCAGCCCGATTTCGAGGCCTATATGGCGCTGGCTGAACAGATCGAAGAGGAGGAGGAAGAAAGCGAACTCATGTTCGCTGCTCCCTCTTACGTATTCTGGAAACAAGCCGTCGAAGCTCCCGACCAGCTGCGCTTGCGCATGGCTTTCGCCTTGTCTCAGATACTTGTTGTCTCCGACGCGGGCGGCGAGATTCTCTCGGATGTGCCCGAGAGCATGGTCGGGTACCAAGATATCCTTAGAGCGCATGCCTTTGGCAATTATCGCGATCTGCTCGAAGCGATCACTTACAACCCGGCCATGGGCGAATGGCTGACCTACATGGGCAATCAAAAGGCCGATGAGACAGGCCGGGTGCCCGATGAAAACTACGCCCGCGAGCTGTTGCAATTGTTCACAGTGGGCATTGTCGAATTGCAGCCCAATGGTGAGCCGCGGCTCCAGAACGGCCAACCGGTTGAGCTTTACAAAAATCAGGATGTGACTGGTCTTGCCCGGGTGTTCACAGGATTAGATATTGCCGGGCTTGATCGGCAACAGTTCCCCTCGCTGGTCGATGCGGTTGGTGAAGTCGACGATCTGGGCGAGAATTTTCTCCGTCCGATGACCTTCAACGATGCGCTGCATTCAGAGCGCGAGAAGCGATTCCTGAACTGCTCCATCCCGGCCGGAACCCGCACGCTCAATAGCATCACACAAGCGCTGGACTGCATAATGGCTCACCCAAATGTGGGGCCCTTCGTGTCGCGTCAGCTGATCCAGCGCTTTACAACCAGCGATCCCTCTCCTGACTATGTTGAGCGGGTTGCAACAGCGTTTGATACCGGCAGCTTTGTACTGCCTGACGGACGCCGGGTTGGGGATGGCCGCAAGGGTGATTTACCCCCCACGCTTGCGGCCATCCTGTTTGATCCTGAGGCGCAGGTCGATCCTGCGCTGGAGAACGCGCAATTCGGCAAGATTCGTGAGCCAATCTTGCGCTTTACCCAGTGGGCAAGGGCCTTCGACGTAGAGGCAAGCAAGCCAGAATACGCGCTGGAACTGACCGATACGAGTGATCCGGGCGCTTTATCACAGCATCCGCATCGCGCGCGCAGCGTCTTCAACTTCTACCGCCCCGGATACACCGCACCAGGGACGCAGTCAGGCGCCTTGGGCATGACGGTGCCTGAATTGCAGATCGTCAATGCCACTTCGACGACCGGCTATATCAACTTTATGTCGTTCTGGGCTTTTGGCGGGCTCGATATGCTTGACCAAAGCGAAATCGAGGCTGAACTCACTGAGCTCAATATCCCGTTCAACAGCGACGAAGTCGCGCGCGCCTGGCGGCCCGATTATGCCGCTGAATCCGTGCTGGCTAACAATGTGACCGCGTTGCTTGACCGCCTTGATCGCAATCTCACTTACGGCACGCTCTCAAACGAAACGCGCGCTGCAATTGAAAGTGCCGTCAATCAAATCCCTTTGGATAACGAAGACGACGAGGATGCGCGCGCGCTGCGTGTCAGCCTAGCCGTCTTTCTCATCATGACCTCGCCCGATTACCTGGTCCAACGCTGAGGAGCCTTGCCGATGACAAACAGCGTATCCATCAGCCGACGCAACGCCATCCGCATGCTCGGGGCGGGCGCCGTCGCCGGAACTGCTTTAGCAGGCGCACCGGGAGTGTTCACCTCGCACGCCGCAGATACGTCAGACTACCGCGCTCTCGTCTGCGTGTTTTTGTTTGGCGGTATGGACAGCCATGACGTGGTGATCCCCTTTCAACAGGCTGAGTATGATGGCTGGCGTGCCATTCGTCGCTCCTTTGTGGCGCGGCAAGGCGCCTCGCGAGATCGCGGGTCGTTGTTGCCATTAGCTCGCCCTGGCCGCCCCCTCGAAGAAGCGGCCCAACATGCGCTCGCGCCGGAATTGGCGAACGTCAAGGCGCTCTACG
>JBCBMN010000208.1:0-2835 GCA_039822745.1 Pseudomonadota bacterium
CCATCTGGGAATTGGGGGCAGAGGTTATCGCCCTGGGAGTCGGCCCCAATGGCATCAACATCAATGACGGAGTTGGCTCAACCGCCATCGAAGCGTTGCAAGCGCGGGTGGTTGAAGAAGGCGCCGATATCGGCATCGCGCTTGATGGCGATGCGGACCGACTGATTGTCGTCGATGAACAGGGCAAAAAGGTCGACGGCGATCAGATCATGGCTCTTATCGCTGGCAGGATGCACGAAAAAGGCGCGCTGAGGGGCGGCGGAGTGGTAGCGACGATCATGTCAAACCTTGGTCTCGAACGCCA
This sequence comes from Pseudomonadota bacterium, assembly GCA_039822745.1. Taxonomy (GTDB): domain Bacteria; phylum Pseudomonadota; class Alphaproteobacteria; order Sphingomonadales; family Sphingomonadaceae; genus Erythrobacter. The sequence continues at coordinate 305 of JBCBMN010000208.1, forward strand.
CCTAGCGGGTCTCGGCCTCACGCTTGAACGGACCAAAGTGGGCGACCGCTATGTCCTTGAACGCATGAAGGAGGGCGACTTCAATGTCGGTGGCGAGCAATCGGGGCATATGATCCTGCTCGACCATGCAACCACGGGTGACGGCACCGTCGCGGCTCTGCGCGTGCTCGCCAGCCTTGTGCGCTCAGGCAAACCCGCGAGCGAGATCCTGCATGTCTTCGATCCGGTCCCGCAATTGCTCAAGAATGTGCGTTATAAAGGCGGAAAGCCGCTGGAAGCCGAAAGCGTGCAAGCCGCGATTGCCGATGCCGAGGCAAAGCTGGGCGATCAAGGCCGCCTGGTCATCCGCCCCTCGGGCACCGAACCTGTGATCCGCGTGATGGCCGAAGGCGATGATTCCAGCCTAGTGGAAAGCGTGGTCGACAGCGTGTGCGAAGCCGTGCGCGCCGCCGCCTGACAAAGCCGATAGCCGTGACAACACCCAATCGCCCTCCACCGCGCATCCTCAGCATTGCCGGGTCTGACAGTTCGGGCGGCGCGGGGATACAGGCCGACATCAAGACGATCACCATGCTGGGCGGCTATGCGATGACCGCGATCACCACGGTCACGGCACAAAACAGCGTGGGCGTTCAGGCGATTGCTCCCATGTCGGGCCAAGTTGTCGCGCAGCAGATTGACTCCTGCATCAGTGATATCGGTGTCGATGCGGTCAAGATCGGGATGCTGCATGATGAGGAGATCATCGCGGCTGTGACCGAGGCTCTTGCAGGGCTGCCCGAAGAAATTCCCATTGTGCTCGATCCGGTGATGATTGCAACCAGCGGTGCCGCCCTGATTGCGCCCGAAGCCATCGCTGCCCTGCGCGAAAACCTCTTTCCTCTGGCGAGCCTGCTCACGCCCAATTTGCCCGAGTTGGGCCATTTGGTTGGACGCACGCTTTCGACCAGCGATGATATGATCGATGCCGCATTGGACTTGTCATCCGAGACAGGGGCAGCGGTCCTCGCCAAAGGCGGGCACACCAATGACGACCGAGTTATCGATCTGCTGATCCAGCCGGGGCGCGAAGCAGGCTATTTCGATCACAAACGGGTTAAGACCGCGCACACCCATGGGACGGGCTGCACGCTGTCATCTGCCATTGCGACCTTGATCGGCCATGGTCAGGGTCTCGACAATGCGGTGCGACTTGGGCGCAATTTCGTGCTGCGCGCGATTGAAGCTGCGCCCGGTTATGGCGCTGGCAATGGCCCGCTGGGCCATCAGGCGGTCCGCAGTCTGGCGGATTGACCCGACCTGACTTTGCCCGCAGCGAAGAAGCCTAGCGATTGAGCTCGTAGAATTCAGCGATGTGCGCCCAAGCCTCGTCCGCGGTTTCGCACCAGTGAAACAGGTCGAGGTCCTTCTTCGAGATTGTGCCTTCCTCAGCAATAGCTTCGAAGTTGACCACCCGCTCCCAGAACTCGCGGCCAAACAGCAGGATCGGGATCGGCTTCATCTTGCCGGTCTGGATCAGCGTCAGCAGCTCAAAGAACTCGTCAAACGTTCCAAAACCGCCAGGGAACACCGCCACCGCCCGCGCGCGCAGCAGGAAATGCATCTTGCGCAGCGCAAAATAGTGAAAGTTCAGTGAGAGATAAGGCGTCACATAGGAATTGGGCGCCTGTTCGTGCGGCAGGATGATGTTGAGACCAATCGACTCGCTGCCCGCATCGCTTGCGCCGCGATTGCCCGCTTCCATGATTGAAGGGCCACCGCCAGTGACAGTCACGAACTGTCGCTTGCCGTCTTCGATGATCGCCTTCTCAGAGACCATGCGCGAAAGCTTGTAAGCCTCTTCGTAATACTTGGCCTTGGCCGCAAGACGCTCTGCAACCTTCTCCTCAAACTCGCCTTTGCCCTTGGCCGCGTCAACCTTGGCTTGCGCTTGCTCAGGCGACGGAATGCGCGCTGAGCCGTACATGACCAGGGTCGATCCCACGCGCGCTTCATCGAGCAGCATTTCAGGTTTAAGCAATTCCAGTTGGAAACGCACTGGACGCAGCTCATCGCGCAGCAGGAATTCGGTATCGCGAAATGCCAGCTTATAGGCGGGATGCTCGGTTTGCGGCGTGCGGTCGGGCGCTTCCTCGGCAAAGCGGCTTTCCTCGCCAGCGCGATAGAATTTGCGGTCTGTCAGATCGTGATCGGGCTGTTTGTCTGTCATGCGCTTGCGTGTAGGCCCCCGCGCCAGAGGCGGCAAGCAGCGAAGCATTGGCAGGCAATGGGATTGCGGTGAGCTGGATGCCCCGTGAGGATTCGAACCTCAATTGACGGAGTCAGAGTCCGTAGTCTTACCATTAGACGACGGGGCATTGAGCTTGGGTCGATTGGCGGCCCACATGGCCGTGCGCAATCAAGCGAGCCGCGCATCTAGTTTTGCGATCCGCCAAGGTCAAGAGGGCAGGTTTACGCCGTTTCCTCCGCGCCGCTTGCCCAAAGCCCGCGCTTGGGGTAACTTTGTATCAGGTGCTTGCGCAAACCCTGCA
>JBCBMN010000209.1:0-2829 GCA_039822745.1 Pseudomonadota bacterium
GTTTCTGGTGGATGATCTGGACGCTGCAACCTTGGGCGCGCTGATCGCCTTTCACGAACATCGCACCTTCGCCAACGCCGTGCTGATGGGCATCAACCCCTTTGACCAGTTCGGCGTAGAGCTCGGCAAGAAAATGGCCAAGGACATCGACGCAGGTGAGGGGGATTTTGACGCGAGTACACAGGCGCTGATGGAAGCGGCGGGGTTGGGGTAACTTCGGTTTGAAAGAGAGGGCGGAGCGAATTGCTTTGACATTTTGCACTGCAACATCCACATGGCTACCACACAGAAACGAACCATTGCCAGCGTGAAGCGGCGGCTCTTGCTTTGACAAACCGCCCGGCAGCGTTTCATCCCAACCTTTACAGCTTCCCTTTTCACGCGGGCGGTTTTTAAACCCCGCGCTTCGCACGCCGCTCTTCTTGCGCCTTGCGCGTCGCATATTTTGCGAGTTTTCATGATGACATTCGAACAACTCGGGCTGTCCCAGCCCGTTCTCCAGGCGCTTGATCTCAAGGGCTATTCCACTCCAACGCCGATTCAGGAGCAGGCCATTCCGCCTGTCCTCGATGGACGCGACCTGCTCGGCATTGCGCAGACCGGCACCGGCAAGACCGCCGCTTTCATGCTGCCCGGCATTGACCGGCTGCGTGAGGCGGACAACCGCATTCCGTTCAAATCCTGCCGCATGCTGGTGCTCGCCCCCACGCGTGAGCTCGCCGGGCAGATCGCTGCCAGCGCCAAGGATTACGGCGCGCTCGCCGGCCTCAAGGTGCAGTCGATCGTCGGTGGCACATCCGTGAACAAGGACCGCAACAAGCTGCATCGCGGCACCGATATTCTGGTCGCCACACCCGGTCGCTTGCTCGATCTCGTGGACCAAAAGGCGTTCAACTTGTCAGGCGTCGAAGTGCTGGTGCTTGATGAAGCGGACCAGATGCTTGACCTCGGCTTTATCCACGCTTTGCGCCGGATCAACCAGCTGGTACCCAAGGATCGCCAGACGCTGTTCTTCAGCGCCACCATGCCAAAGGCGATCAAGGAGCTCGTCTCTGGCTATTGCAACAATCCGGTGCAGGTCTCTGTAACGCCTGAAAGCACGACGGCAGAACGGATCGACCAGCATCTCTTCATGGTTCAGCAGAATGAGAAAAACTCACTGCTGGAAATGATCCTTTCGGGCCGTCACCGCGTTCCCGGCGATCTTGATCTGGTGTTGATTTTCACCCGGACCAAACATGGCGCAGACCGGGTGGTGAAAAAGCTGGACCAGTCGGGTATCGCTGCCAACGCGATCCATGGAAACAAATCGCAAGGCCAGCGAATGCGGGCGCTCGACGAGTTCAAGCGCGGCAAGACCAGGATCCTCGTTGCCACCGATGTGGCCGCGCGGGGGATCGACATTCCCGGCGTCAGCCACGTGATCAACTACGAGCTGCCAAACGTTCCCGAGCAATATGTCCACCGCATCGGGCGTACTGCGCGCGCCGGCCGTGATGGCGTGGCGATTGCCTTTTGTGCCGAGGATGAGCGCGCTTATCTGAAGGACATTCAGAAGACGACGGGAGCGAGCCTTGAGCGGCTTGATCTGCCTGAGAACTTCCGCGCTGTTGTCGAAGGCGTTGGCCCCACCAAGCCGCCGCCACGCGGGCAGACATGGGTCTCAGCCAAAAAGATCAAGGCGAAGCCCGTCGGCGGCAAATCCGACGGCGACAGGGCCCAAAGCAAGCCCAAGCGCAAGCCCGCTCCCAAGCATTCGGCCCGCAAGGGCCGTCCGCAGGGCGCTGGTCAGGGCGGCGGTCAGGGCGGCGGTCATGGCGGTAGTCAAGGCCGCGGCGGAGCAGGGCGCGGGCCCGGCGATCAACGCCGTGGTTCGGGTGGCCAGCGTCGCCGCAGAAGCGGTGGCGGAGGCGGCAGACCGCGCGCCAGTTAGGTCGCCTGGTTAGACTACGCTGTCAGCCGCCGCCTCTTACTTTATCTTAACCACGCAGAGCCTATCGGAATCAGCAGGATTGAGGATGCCTCAACTGCCGGAGGGACAGGCGCGCGCGATGATCAGAACCGAAACAACTTTGGTGATCGGGGCTGGTGCGAATTGCGAAATCGAGATGCCCGACGGCGCGGAATTGCTTAACCGGATCGCCGCCGGTTTTGACTTCGATCGCCTTGGCACTGAACTTCAGACGCGCGACATGGTTGCGCTGGCGGAGATATTTGATGGCTGCGCTGAGCGTCTGGGTACGACCTATGACAATCTGCTCGACGCGGGGCGCACGATCAAACAGGCGAGTCGCGTCACCACCTCGATTGATGCGGTGCTGGAGCAATATGGTAGCAACAATGCGGATGTGATTGCGGTCGGCAAGATTGCGCTCGCTTATTACACGCTCCAGGCCGAGCAGAAATCAACGCTCGCTGTCGCGCCGCGCGATGCGGGCGAACTGCCCTTGCGCGGGACCGAGAACTGGCTGTTCCAGCTGGGTCAACTGATCACCAAAGGCGTGCCGCGCGCGCAGGCTGAGCAGTGCTTTGATAAGCTTAGTCTGGTCTGCTTCAATTATGACCGCGCGATTGAGCATTACATGCCATGGGTGCTTACCATGGCGTTCGGTATGCCGATGGAAGAGGCGCGGATGCTGGTCGGCACGCACCTTCGCATCGTGCACCCCTATGGTAGCCCCGGAACGCTGCCGTGGATTTTCGGCGCGGGCGAACCGTGCGAATGGGGAGAAATCGCACCCGAGGATTGGCTCGCGCTGGCAAAGGGCATTTACACTGCCTCGGAACGCGGGCGCGACAAACGCTTCTCCAGCTTCCTGATGGCCGAAA
>JBCBMN010000210.1:0-2801 GCA_039822745.1 Pseudomonadota bacterium
GGCCAGCGGTGGCGTTCGCGCGCGCTCGATATTGATATCGTGTTGTGGAGTGGCGGGGTTTGGTGCGAGCCCGATCTCACCATCCCCCATCTGGAGATGCGCCGCCGCGATTTTGTCCTTGGGCCGGCGGCTGCAATCGCTGGCCAATGGCGCGACCCGGTAACCCGCCTCACGCTGGCGCAGCTCAAGATGCGATTGAGATTGCATAAGGGCGCTTGACCCGGCGCGCTGCGCTTTCTATCGGGGCGCTCCAACTCAGCGCACAGCGATGGCTCGCGCTGCCCGATGGGGGTCCTTAGCTCAGTTGGTAGAGCAACTGACTTTTAATCAGTAGGTCGCTGGTTCGAACCCAGCAGGACTCACCATTTTATCAGGTACTTATGCGCCGCCTCTATGTTTCTAGGTAGCCAAGCTTCTTTAGCTAGCGGTGATGTTGAGGCACGCAAGGCACTCCAACATTAGCGCAAAGCTCTGGCGGCCTTCGTTGCCTTTTTAGTCCTTGCGCATGAGGTATTCGGCGACCGCCTGATAGGCGGGTAATGACGTCGGATCGATGAATCCGTTCTGCGCCTTGGGATAGGACGCAAGGCGCACCAGAACCATCTCCGCCGTTGGGTCAACATAGATCGTCTGGCCATGCACCCCGCGCGCGGCGTAGGCGCCATGATCGTTGTGGAACACCCACCATTGGCTGGTGTAGCTGGCGCGGCCCAATGTCGGAAACCCGCTGCCAAACTTGTCGCGATCACCCCCTTGGCTGATCGCCTCGACCACCTCAGATCCGAACAGCCGTTCGCCGTTCGCTTCGCCTTCGTCGAGCATCAGCTGCCCCAATCGCCCCAAATCGCGCAAGCCGGCTGTTATGCCTCCACCAGCAAACGGCACACCCTTGCCGTCGACCGTCATGTAGGCGTCCTGCTCGGCTCCAATGCGGCTCCACAGGCGTTCCGAAGCGAGTTGCGTCACCGATTTGCCGGAGACGCGCGTAATGATCCAGCCGAGCATATCGGAATTGATCGTCTTGTAGTGGAACTCATCCCCGTGATTGCCATCGGGCTCAACCTGCTGAAGGTACTCCCAATACCCGTTGGGGCCTTCGTAATCCGCTGGCTTGGGTAAAGGACTGGCCGCGCGCGAGTAGATCCAGACATCGGCGTTGGGGTCAGAATAGTTCTCCGAGTATTTGACGCCCGTCGTCATATCCATGACCTGACGCACCGTCGCGGTGGCGAAAGCGCTGGTGCCAATTTCGGGAATGATCTCACGGACCAGTTTGGTGTCATCGAGATCACCTTCCGCCACCATAATCTGCGCCAGCAATCCTGTGACCGATTTGGTCATCGACATAATGGCGTGCTTTTGGTCTTCCGCGAGGCACCCGAAATAGCGCTCGTAGACAACCTCACCCTTATGCAGGATCAGCATGCCATCGGTGTAGTTTTCGTAGAGCGATTGCTCCCATGTCATCGGCGTGTCGCTGTTTTGGGGGATGAAAGTGAGCGCGTCGATTGTTTGGCGCTCATCCGCAAATTGGGCAGGCTCAAGATAGGGAAGTGGCGTGGGCGCTCCCAAACCTCGGCTGACCTGCTCGGTGGGCAGGAACTCGCGCAGGTGACACACCGACCAGCGCAGGCGCGGAAAGCTGAAATAGACCGAATCCGGCTGAGTGATGATCTTGTCTTCGGGTGGCGGAGAACCCTGCATCCAGCCCATGACGCGTGGATCAGACTGCTGAGCCGATAAGGGCTCCTGGTCGGATTGGGCTGAGGCCGACAGCCCCATTCCCATCGTTACGGCCAAGGCCATAGCGAGCGCAGTGAAGCGGGGTGTAAAACGCATCGGTCTTCCTCCTGATCTTTTGGTCTCTAGGTCTCCGCCATCGCGCTGTTGCCCGGCACCATGTGAACCGTCGTCGTCGGGAACGCCATCGAATAGCCAGCGCGGCCAAGCCGTTCGTGAATCGCCAACAACAATTCATGGCGCAAATGCAGGCTTTCGACGAAGTCGGTGGTCAGAATGTACGTGTACACGGTGATGTCGAGCGAGCTTGCGCTGAAGTCCGAAAAGAGCACTCGCGTCGTTTCATCATCGACCTTCTCATGGGCGGAGAGGATGTCTTCGATGATTGACTTCGCATCACGCAGCCCTTCGGCGCTCGTGCCGTATTCGAGCCCAATCACGGGATTGAACAAGAACCGATCCCGCACCGCGTAGTTTTCGATCTGCTCTGACGCGAAAGCGGCGTTCGGGATGGTTAGCAAGGTGCGGTCGAGCGTGCGCAATCGTGTGGATCGGATGCCAATGTCTTCCACCGTTCCGCTCACGCCGCCAACGCGGCAGAAATCACCGACTTGGACCGGTTTGTCGGCGATAACCGAAACGCCGCCGACCAGGTTCTCGATCAGTTTCTGCGCGCCAAGAGCAAAGGCCAGACCGCCGATGCCCAGCGCCGCAATGCCGGTCGTGACGTCGACGCCAAGCGTGTCGAGAATGACCACCGCGCCGAAGGCTAGCAAGACGACCTTAGCTGCTCGCTGGACCAAATGGACCACCGACTGCGTCTGACGCTGCTCCAACTCGCCCATACGCGCCGCGATGAGGCGACCGATCGCATCCACCAAACGAAGGGCGAACCAGACAACCGCGATCCAGCCAAACACGCCGTTGAGGTTTCGCAAAGCCGAGCGAGCCACAATGGAAGCGTCAATACTGTTGGACCAATAGCCGAACGATACCACCATCAGAAACAGGCTGAGCGGCGGCAGCAAAGCAAAGGAGAGACGGTAGAGGGCGCTCTTTTC
>JBCBMN010000211.1:0-2666 GCA_039822745.1 Pseudomonadota bacterium
TTCGATCCCCATGCCCTTCTCGCTGCTCGTCAGGTGCAGCTCGGGAAAAGCGGCGGGGTGTTTGCGAGCTGGAGCGAGTCGCGAACAGAGTCGCCGATGAAGCCCGCAAACACCCCGCCGCTTTTCCCGAGCTGCACCTGACGAGCAGCGAGAAGGGCATGGGGATCGAAGCGCTGAGGGTGGCGGTGATCGAAGACGCGTTGGGAGCCGATTCTCTTTAGCAGAGCGCGTCGGGCTACGATCCGTAGAGGCACGCTGTTGGGCGATTGGGGTAGCCCCTTGGTGGAATCCTCGGCGCTTATGAGAGGATTAGCCACCATCCCAACTGCACAATTGCGCCAGTTTCCGGACGATCTTGCTTCAACTGTCGAGATCCAACCACGCGCACTTAATGGGTATGAGGAGCATCGGATATGTGGAAGCTGGGTGTTGCACTCTTGAGCCTTTGCGCCTGCACCGCCGCGACCGAAGAGATCGTCTACGCCCCGAAAGCCATCGACCCGCCGCGCCGATTGGAAGCCGCTGATTCGACCCACAAATGGAAGATCAGCTCACTGAAAGCGCATCAAATCCCTGATGCGTCCATAAAGGAGATGGTGAGCAAGCTAGAGAATGGCGACTTCCCCGGGATCACTAGTGTTCTTCTTGTTCATAAGAATGAACTCGTGCTGGAACGCTATCTTGAGGGCACTCAGAGAGACGATCTGCAGAACATGCGATCGGCTTCCAAGACGATTACCTCCGCGCTTGTCGGGATTGCTCTTGATCGCGGGGAATTGTCGTCGGTCAATCAGCAGGTCTTGCCGATGTTCCCGGAGTACGTCGAGGCGGCCGCAAGATCGGACCCGCGCAAAGGGGAGATAACCCTTGCTCACCTGATGTCGATGACGTCTGGCGTTCGCGGGAACGAGGATGCAATGTACCCCACCGATGACTGGGTGGGCTTCTACTTTGATCAGCCGTTGTTCGCCGATCCTGGTAAGCGGTTTTCGTACGCCACTAGTGGCGCTGTGGTCTTGGGCAGTGTGGTTACGCGAGCATCTAAACTGCGCATCCCCGATTTCGCCAACCGTTACCTTTTCGAGCGACTTGGCATCCGTTCTTATAGATGGCCGATTTCAAACTCCCTCGGCAGCCAGGGTCTCGCAATGACGGGGGGTGGATTGCATTTGCGTCCGCGCGATATGGCTAAGTTCGGGCAGCTGTTTCTCAATCGCGGCGTTTGGAAAGGTCAAAGAATTGTATCAGAGGAGTGGGTTGAACGCTCCACGACCAAGCACGCTACGAGCGACCTGTATGGCGAAGACTATGGATACTTCTGGCGGATGCTTGATCGCCAAAGCCCAAGGGGAGACGTGAAGTCCTTTGAAGCTTGGGGCAATGGTGGCCAGTTCATTATGGTCTTTCCGGAACTTGATCTGGTGGCGGTATTCACCGGTACCAATTATGGGAAAATGCCTGAGATGGAGCAGCCATTCCATCTAATGGAGCGCTTTGTATTGCCTGCCTTTGTGCGGTTGCGATGACCTAAGTCGCGAACAATTGCCTGATATCGGCGAACGCTTTGAACTCCAGCGCGTTGCCAGCGGGGTCACGTAGAAACATCGTCGCCTGCTCTCCGGGCCTTCCGGCGAAGCGGATGGTGGGTTCGATCACGAAGTCGGTGCCCGCGGCCTCCAGCCGATCCGCTAGGTTGCGCCAGTCGTCCATTCCCAGAACCAGGCCAAAATGCGGGACGGGGACGTGTTCCCCGTCCACTTCATTCGCCGCGCGATCGCCCGGCCCATGATCGTCGGGGCCGGAAAGATGCGCGACGATCTGATGTCCGTGGAAGTCGAAGTCGATCCACTCACTTGAGCTGCGCCCCTCGGCGCATCCCAAGAGATCGCCGTAAAATCGGCGCGCGGCGTCAAGATCATCGACCGGAAAAGCGAGGTGGAACGGGGGCAAGCTCATGCCGAAGGATTACTCCGGGTGTCGTACAAAACCAATCCCGCTTTCCTACACTAGCTGTATTGCCTAGCCGAACTCTGGAGATCTCATTCTGAGCGGAATCCCGCTGCTCGCCAATCTGTCGCCTTTGCCCCTCTTTTGGCCGAATAGGCACACAAAAACAGATAGTTATACAAAAGCGACACGGTGTCGCCTTTGTCGCCTTTGTCGCGCATTGTCGCCCGGTGTTGTTCAGCCTCGACAGCGAAAGGCTGAACAAGTACTCAGGGTAAATTGTCCGAGCGCTTTGGTGGAGGGGCGCAAGCATGAAACTTATCCTTGGGAACAAGAACTATTCCAGTTGGAGCTTGCGCGGCTGGCTCGCGGCGAAGCAATCGGGCCTTTCCTTTGACGAACTCACCGTCCCCCTGATGGGCGAGGACTGGGACAACGTGAAGCGGCAGATGGGCGAAATTCAGCCGTCCAGCGGCAAGGTTCCGATCCTGTGGGACGACGACGCGGTGATCTGGGACAGCTTGGCCATCCTTGAGTATCTGGCGGACAAGGTCGGGCGCGATCGGTTCTGGCCCAAGGATAAGGTGGCGCGCGGCATGGCCCGCTCCATGGTGACCGAGATGCATTCGTCCTACCTCAGTCTGCGGACCGAAATGCCTATGAATGTGCGTCGCCAGTCGCCGCTCAAAAATGTAAGCGAGACGACCAAACAGGACATT
>JBCBMN010000212.1:0-2556 GCA_039822745.1 Pseudomonadota bacterium
CTTTCGAGCCGATCATCATCGCAAACCGGCCCCAAGCATAGATGTCGGAAAAACTATCGCCGGCGCCAATATCGAACACAACATCACACCGGCCAAAGGCACGGTGAAGTTCAGAGAAGGGGTTCACCAGAGCCTTGATCCCGACATTGGTGAAGTCGTTTTCATATGGACACTCGGCGCTGTAATCGACCTGGCCGCGAGACCCGATCACATGGAACACTGGCCGCCGTCCGGCCTTTTCGGCCGACTGAGCGATAAGGTCGAGATTGGCAAAAGTGAGCGCGGCCACGCCCAGGTTTTCTGAGCGGAAAGAATGCCACAACAGGCCAATATGCAAAGGCTCTTGCACCGTGGTGGCTTGCGGGGAGGCTGTATCTTGCTGAGTGTCCACGACTGCTTGTCTCCTATTGGCGCTGCTCACCGCAGAAGCGGAGACGGGCGCCCAATTTCCTTGATCACCAGCTTCGCATGGATCAGGCGCTATTTCGCCTGAAGCGGACGCCACCAATCTTCGCGATCCAGATACCAGCGCAGAGTTTGACGAAGGCCTTCGTCAAAGCCGCGTTGCGGTGCATATTCAAGCTCAGCGCGCGCTTTCGTCTCATCGATTGCATAGCGGCGATCATGGCCCGCGCGATCAGTCACGAATATCTTCAGACTGTCGGTCTTTTCGCCCTTCGCCGCAGGCGCATCAGGGTAACGTTCAGCCAGACCTTCGATCTCTTCGAAGGCGCGGTCGGCTTCGCGGCAAATCGCGTCGATCACTTCCATATTGGGAAGTTCAGCTCCGCCGCCAATATTGTAAGTCTCACCCGGCTGGCCTTTCAGCAGGCAGGCCTCGATCCCGCGGCAGTGATCCTCAACATGCAGCCAGTCGCGGACATTCATGCCATCACCGTAAATCGGCAAGTTCTTGCCTGATAGGGCATTAAGCAGGAACAGCGGAATGAGCTTTTCGGGATATTGGTAGGGACCATAATTGTTCGAGCAATTGCTGGTCGTCACCTCAAGCCCGTAAGTGTGGTGATAGGCGCGAACCAGGTGGTCAGATGCGGCTTTCGACGCCGAATAAGGCGAATTGGGCGCGTAAGGCGTCGTCTCACTGAATGCAGGGTCATCGGCTCCGAGTGAGCCAAACACTTCATCGGTCGAGATGTGATGGAAGCGGTGTTCCACCCCATCCCCGTTCAGCCAAACAGCGCGCGCCGCCTTGAGCAAGGCATTCGTGCCGAGAATGTTCGTATCGATAAACGCGTCAGGCCCGGTGATCGAACGGTCAACATGGCTTTCAGCGGCGAAGTGCACGATTGTGGTGATCTCATGTTCACGCAGCAGTTTTTCGGCAAGATCACCGTCGCGAATGTCGCCTTCGACAAGTTCGGTCCGGCTTGCGCCTGCGATGGTCGAACGATTGCCCGCATAAGTCAGCGAATCGAGTACGATGATATTGTCGTCAGGGTGATTTTCGGCCCAGTAATGGACAAAATTGCCGCCGATAAAGCCGGCGCCGCCGGTCACTAACAAATTAGCCAAGTGCAACTTCCTCTTTGAGCATCGCGCGCAAATTCGTGCGCCAATGGACGGGTTCATCGCCAAGCATGCTGAGCGTCTCGCGACAATCCAGCAGCGAGAAAGCTGGCCGCGCGGCTGGCGTCGGGTAATCCGCGCTGGTGATCGGATTCACCGTAATCGGCTTTTCCAGAAGACCCAGCTCTAGCGCCTCCTCTTGGATTGCGACGGCAAAGTCATACCAGCTCGCAACGCCTGCGTCGCTATGATGATACGTGCCGCTCGCGCCTTTCGCCAATAGACCCCATAGCACCCGCGCCAAACCTGTTGCCCAAGTCGGCGAGCCAATCTGATCGGCCACAATACCAAGCTTGTCACGCTCGCTCATCAAACGGATCATTGTGCGCACAAAATTGGCGCCGCCCGCTTCGTAAACCCAAGCTGTGCGCACCAGCAAATCTTCAGCACGCAAGTGATCCTCGCCTGCCGCCTTTGTGCGCCCGTACGCCGAGATGGGCGCGCGCGTATCGTTCGGGCGGTAAGCGCGCGCGCTGGCGCCGTCGAAGACGAAATCGGTTGAGACATGGATCAACTTGCCGCCGGTTTCATCCATCGCCTTGACCATCAATGCCACCGCATCGGCATTGATCGCCTGCGCCAGTTCCTCATCGCTTTCGGCTTTGTCGACCGCTGTGTAGGCGGCGGCATTGATGATGACATCAGGCGCTTCGACCACCAAGCGAGCCTCAAACATCGGGCCGTCGGTCATGTCGCAATCATCGACGTCGATCGCGTTGATCTCGGCTTCAGGAGGCGCGCATTTCTGCAAGGCGCCGCCAAGCTGGCCATTGGCCCCTGTGATCAGCACCTTCATTTAAAACGCCGGCACATCGGCAAGAGCAAGTCCAACCGCGTCCTTCGCTGAAATGATCGGATCAAGCCCATCAACCGGCCATTCAACCCCAACCTCAGGATCATTCCAAGCCAAAGTGTGCTCGGATTGCGGCGCATAGGGCGCAGTGCATTTGTACATGAAGTCGGTGTTAT
>JBCBMN010000213.1:0-2538 GCA_039822745.1 Pseudomonadota bacterium
GTCCGGTAAACCCCAATCCACCTATTTATGGCTATTTGCGAGGAAAATGGCCGTAATGTGGAAATTATACAACAATAGCTGTAAAACAATGATATGGTTTTCACATTTTGAAACTACTTGAAACAATTTGCATCATTCCCTGCGACTTCTTATGAGATTCTCGATTCGCATTTGTATTTTATTTTACTTATAGAGTGTAAGTATAGAGCAAAGATAGGGGGCGAGCTGTCTTTCTGGGTCATAACCCGTTGGGGGCCACGCTGATAACCTTGCGGGCGCGGCAAGCGGCTTGATCCAATTGCATGTTTCATCTCTGACAGGCGGCTCGTTCCGACACATGAGATGTGCAACAATCTGTTGCGGAGCCTTTTTTTTGTCATCCCATTGCGCCATGCTCGGAGAGGCTTTGGCCAATGCGGGGAGAGACTAAGTGCCGCTGAAAGACACCCAGCGTGACACAGACCAATCAAAGATTGGCGTTGCTGCCCCTAATCAGCATTCAGTGCGCTTCACGGCGACACGCGGTCTTAGCGAGGCGTTGGTAGAGCCGCTTAGCGAGGCGGATGCCTGCATTCAGTCCATGGAAGATGCCTCGCCTGCCAAGTGGCATCTGGCACACACGACGTGGTTCTGGGAGACCTTTGTGCTGCGCGATCACAAGCCGGGCTACCGGCTGTTTGATGATCGTTATCCCTACCTCTTCAATTCCTATTACGAGGCAGAGGGCGCGCGTCATGCTCGCGCAGCGCGGGGGATGCTTTCGCGGCCAAGCCTCGGCGAGGTGCTGGAATGGCGGGCCAGCGTTGATGCAGCATTGGCCGATATGCTTGACGATCCGGCCTTGGCGCCGCTGATCAATCTCGGCATCGCGCATGAGCAGCAGCATATCGAATTGCTCCTTACCGATATCAAACATGCGCTGTTTCAGAACCCGATAGGGCCAGCCATATGGAGCGAGGTGAGCCCGTCGCTATCGCCCAAGACCGATCTGGGCTGGCACGCCTATCCCGGTGGCATCGCCTTGATCGGGCATGATGGTGAAGGGTTTGCCTTTGACAATGAAGGTCCGCGCCATCGTGTCTTGCTGGAGCCGTTTGCGCTGGCAGATCGGCTGGTGACCAATGGTGAGTGGGCTGAGTTCATCGCGGACGGCGGCTATCAGGATGCCCGCCTCTGGCTCGCAGATGGCTGGGCGTGGGTCCAGGGCGAAGGGATTGGCGCACCGCTCTACTGGGGCGAGGATCAACACTTCACGCATTCAGGCTGGCAGGCACGCGATCCCAATGCGCCGGTTGCGCATATCTCTCATTTCGAAGCGGATGCTTTTGCTAGCTGGGCCGGAGCACGGCTCCCGACCGAGTTCGAATGGGAAGCGGTGGCGCGCGGTCAAGATGCTGAAGGAAGTCCGGCGGCCCATGACGCTGCGGGCGGAAATCAGCTGGACGCCGCATCACCGCCCCTGCCAGTGGGTGGCGAGAGCCTCTTTGGAGATGTTTGGCAATTCACCTCCTCGGCCTATCTGCCTTACCCCCGGTTCCGGGCCGCCGAAGGGGCTGTGGGCGAATATAACGGCAAGTTCATGAGCGGGCAGAGTGTCCTGAAGGGCGCCAGCTGCGCGACGGTTCGGGGCCATTCGCGTGCATCCTATCGCAATTTCTTCTATCCCCATCAGCGCTGGCAGTTCACTGGCCTGCGCCTCGCAAAGGACGTTTGAGCCATGCCACAACAGCAAGGATTGGCTTTGGTTGATCGCGATAACGAAGGCGTCGACACAGCCTTTCGCGCCGATGTGCTCGAAGGCTTGGCACAGACGCAAAAGGCGATCCCCGCACGCTGGCTTTACGACGATGCGGGTTCTCAGCTGTTCGAAGACATCACTCAGGTTCCTGAATATTATCCCACTCGCGCCGAGACCGAGATCCTCAAGGCACGCGGCAGCGAATTCGCGCAGATGATCGGCAAAGGCCGAGCTGTCGTCGAGTTCGGTTCGGGATCATCGGTAAAGACCCCGCTCCTGCTGCAAGCGATCAATCCCGCTGCCTACGTCCCGCTTGATATTGCAGGGGACTTTCTGAGGGCCTCGGCGAAGGAATTAAGCGCCAAGTTCCCCGGTCTTCCCGTCCACCCTGTTGAGGCGGACTTCATGCGGCGGGTCGAGCTTCCCAGAGCCATTGAGGGTCTGCCCAAGCTGGGCTTCTTCCCCGGATCGACCATCGGCAATATGGTGGCGCACAGTGCTGTGAACTTCCTGCGGACGATGCGTGAGACTCTGGGTGAAGGTGCAAAACTGCTGATCGGCATGGACCTGATCAAGGATGCAGATGTGCTTGTCGCCGCGTATGACGACGCAGGCGGCGTCACGGCGGACTTCAACCTCAACATGGTTCGCCGGGTTAACCGACAGCTCAAAGGCACCATGCCGGTCGAGCATTTGCATCACGAGGCGCGCTGGAACGATGAACACGCGCGGGTCGAGATGCACTTGGTCGCGCAATGTGCGATGGAATTTTCTGTCGGGGGCAAAGGCTTTGCGATGGG
>JBCBMN010000214.1:0-2515 GCA_039822745.1 Pseudomonadota bacterium
GGCGTGATGGACGAGGAACGCCGCACGTCAGCGAACCTTGCCGCCTGTATCCACGCCGTGAAGGACCGGATCGTCTTCATCAACACCGGCTTCCTTGATCGCACCGGGGATGAAATCCACACCTCGATGCAAGCGGGGCCGATGATGCGCAAAGGCGCCATGAAGGGTTCCGAATGGCTGCTCGCTTACGAAGCGCGCAATGTCGCTATCGGGATCAAGCACGGCCTCTCTGGCACAGCCCAGATCGGCAAGGGCATGTGGGCTGCGCCTGATCTGATGGGGCAGATGATGGTCGAGAAGATCGGCCATCTGCGTGCGGGCGCGAACACAGCATGGGTGCCGTCACCCACCGCTGCGACGCTCCATGCGCTGCACTATCATCAGGAAAGCGTGTTCGAGATTCAGAAGAGCCTGCCTGAGCCTGCAACTCTGGATGCTCTGCTCGCCATCCCGCTGGCTGAGAACACCAACTGGCCCGAGGATGAGCTGCGCGAGGAACTCGACAACAATTGCCAGGGTCTGCTCGGCTATGTTGTGCGCTGGGTTGATGCGGGCGTGGGCTGTTCCAAAGTGCCCGACATCAACGATGTGGGCCTGATGGAGGACCGCGCGACTTTGCGCATTTCCTCGCAACACATCGCCAACTGGCTGCACCACGGTGTCGTCTCCGAGGCAATGGTCATGGACAGCCTGACGCGCATGGCGGCCAAGGTTGACGCGCAGAATGCAGGCGATCCGGGTTACCTCCCGCTGATCGGCAACGAAAACGCGCCCGCCTTCCAAGCGGCCAAGGACCTGATCTTCAAAGGCGTGGAGCAGCCCAGCGGCTATACCGAACCGCTCCTCCACCAATGGCGTCAGGTTAAGAAGGCGGGGTAACCGTGATCAGGATTCTGCTGGTTTTTGCTCTGGCGGCAATTCTTGCGAGCTGCTCTGTCGTCTCAAATCCCTCTTCCGAAGCCGCGTTTGAACTCTGGCTGCAAAAGGAGGATGGTCGGCAGGAAACCTATCAACGTTTCGCGCAGCTGATCAGCGATGCGGGTGCGAGCGACATTGTGCCGACTTGGCAGCTCCTCAGAGTGGATGCTGATTATGTGTGGCGGTGCGACAGTGCGTATTTCGACTTTCCACCCGAAGAAAAGTGGGCCGCAATAATCCCGACTTTAAAGCTTGTCCGTGACGAGGTCATCCCCGTTGTGGGCGCGGTTGAGGTGGCCTCAGCCCATAGGTCCACGACGATCAACGCCTGTGTCGGCGGGGCCAGCCAAAGCAAGCACTTGCAGTTCACCGCTCTGGACCTTGTGCCGGTCAAAAGCGGTGAAAAACGCGAACACTTCAAAGCCCTTTGCGAAATGCATTCTGGCCTGGGGACAAGGAGCCGGATGGGGCTGGGCGCCTATTTCGATCCCGACAATCCTAGCAAGAACGCCAATGGCCGCTTCCACATCGATTCAAGTGGTTATCGGCGTTGGGGCTATGACTACACGGGCAAGAGCGATCCTTGCCCCCTTCTGTTACGAGGCTGATCCTTTCGGCCGCCCCTACTGGCCCCTACTGCTCGGTTTCGATATCGTCCCAGTCGAAGTCGATCTCGCCGCCTTCGATCTCAATCTGAAAATCGAGATCGAAACCCGCTTCGTCCAGCGCTTTGACAGCCTCTAGTCCCTCTTCGGCGAGCACGGCGAGTTTCTCCAGATCATCGCTAACCGCTGCGCTCATCATGGCGATTTCGCCGGTTACTTCTTCGTCGGACAGATCCTCATCAAAGGTCGCGCTGGTCGTGAGTGTGACGTGGCAGGCGCTGTCGCTGATTGGCTTGATCACATGCGTTTCAACCGACTTCACAAGCGCGTTGATCTGCGGCTTTATCGTGCATTCGATCGAGTGGCGTTCGCCTTCGACCCGCTCAAGCACGCGGAACTGGAAGACGACATCGTCCATCTCCTCAACGACCATGTCATAGCGGTCTGACGAGCCTTCGATCTGGCGCAATTCAGCACCGCGCTGGACGTGGCAATAGCGCGGATCGGCCATATCGATCAGCGGGAAAACCTCATGAGCCGGACGTTGAATCTCTGCCTCCATGATGAATTCAACGGGGCCTTCGATCATGCGCTTCTTCTTGTTAAATCCGAACACGGCACTTGCTCCCTGCAGGCTTGGCTTCGGGAGCAGGTCTATCGGCAAAACCCTAAGACTGTGTGTCGGAGCGGTGGTCTTTCTATTACGGAATGTCGAACACGCCATAGATCGGAGTGCCGCCCGTCAGATGCGCTTCGACAAAATCGAAAGTGCGCTCATGCAGCGTCTGTCCGTCCACTTCATTAACGTCGATCCCGGTTGCGCGCCCGCCATGGCCTGCACCGATCACGGTGTAGAAGGCGTGAGAGACCCCGACTATCTGGGCCTGACCGGTGAGGTCCACCGCGTTCTGATAGTCGACCGTATTGTCCTGCGTCCCGTGGATCACCAGAAACGGGGCTTCGGAGACTTCAATATCGGTTGGGCGAATGAG
>JBCBMN010000215.1:0-2485 GCA_039822745.1 Pseudomonadota bacterium
AAGTGATCTGGCGCGCGGATACGCGCAATTGCCGCACCTGCAACATGCCCGAGTGGGATGGCTCGGCGATGCCGCGCATGGGCCTCAAAGGGCGCCAGGCGATGGACGCGCGCACCGCATTCCAGACGATGCACATGCTCGAAGGAGTGGTGACGCGCGGCACGGCAACAAGCCTGCGCAGCCTTGATCTGCCGCTATTCGGCAAGACCGGGACCACGACAGGGCCAAAGGATGTGTGGTTCGTCGGAGGCACGCAGCGTTTGGTTGCCGGCGCTTATCTCGGTTTTGACACGCCGCGCAATCTGGGCGGTTATGCCTATGGCGGCACGATTGCTGCGCCGATTGTCAAAAGCATGATCCAGAAATCGCGCGACCGTTGGTCTGATCTTCCCGCTGTGGCGCCTGAAGGGGTGCGTATGGTGCGGGTGGACCGGCGCACTGGCAAGCGTGTGTTTGACCGCTGGCCCACTTCCGATCCGCTAACTGAAGTGATCTGGGAAGCGTTCAAGCCCGATACCGAGCCGCAGCGCTCCACCCGTCAGGATGAGATAGCAGCGAAACGGGCCGAGATCCTCGCGCTGATAGAAGCGGGGCGCAATGGCGAGGTCGGGAATGGCCGTGAAGGCGGCTTGCCTGACAACTTCGCAGAGGATCAGGGCGGCATTTACTAAAGCCGTTGCTCGCAAAGACTTTCAGCGCGCGCTGGAACCGATGGCAGAGCAATTGGGTTAAGCCATCATGATCAAATCAATCCGCACTCTCGCCGCGACCTCGCTGCTGGCCTTTGCCGCAATCGCTCCCGCTCAGGCAGAGCTCGCCAAAGGGGCACAAGCGCCTGTCTTCACCACGCAGGCCGCGATGGCGGGCAAGGAGTTCGGCTTCAACCTCGCCAATGCTCTGAAGCAAGGGCCGGTCGTGCTGTATTTCTACCCCAAGGCCTTCACATCGGGCTGCACGCTGGAGGCGAACGCCTTTGCCGCGGCCATGCCCGACTTCAAAGCCGAAGGGGCAAGCGTCATCGGCATGTCGAACGACGATATCGACACGCTCAAGCGCTTCAGCCGCGAAGAATGCCGCGATGCCTTTCCGGTCGGCGTGGCCAGTTCAAACCTGATTGAGAGCTATGATGTGGCGCTCGGCAATTCGGGTCTGGCGAGCCGAAC
This sequence comes from Pseudomonadota bacterium, assembly GCA_039822745.1. Lineage (GTDB taxonomy): Bacteria > Pseudomonadota > Alphaproteobacteria > Sphingomonadales > Sphingomonadaceae > Erythrobacter. The sequence continues at coordinate 1,164 of JBCBMN010000215.1, forward strand.
ATCTTATGTCATCGGCCAGAATGGCCGGATCACCACGGTCTATTCCAGCGGTGATTACCGCGAACATGTCTCGCGCACGCTCGCAGCTGTGAAAAACATTTCCAAATAGCTCTTAAGACAAGCACGTCTCGGCCGCGTCTTGTACGGCGCTATGCTTTACAATCGGCGCTCCCTCGCTAGGTGAGGCGCTTAAGAGTTACGTTAAAGGAAATGCCATGAGGGCCGAGGCCCAAACCCATATTGACCGGATCGAAGCCGCGCTTGATCTGGTGCGCCAGTCGCTTGACTGGGAACGAGCTTTACGGCGGCTCGACGAGCTGAACGCGCGTGTTCAGGACCCGACGCTGTGGGACAATCCCAAGGAAGCGCAGGCTGTCAGCCGCGAGCAAAAAACGCTTGAGAGCGCGGTCAACACAGTCAACGAAATCTCCGCAGAGATGGCAGACGCTATCGAGTTCATCGAAATGGGCGAGATGGAGGATGAAGAGAGCATCATCAATGATGGTCTTTCAACGCTGGCACGCCTGGCTGAGCGTGCTGACGCGGACAAGGTGCAGGCGCTGCTGTCGGGCGAAGCAGATGCGAACGACACCTATCTCGAAATCCATGCCGGAGCCGGTGGAACCGAGTCGCAGGACTGGGCTGAAATGCTCCTGCGCATGTATGCACGCTGGGCAGAGCGGCGCGGCTTCAAGGTTGAGACGGTTGAATATCAGGCGGGTGATCAGGCCGGGATCAAGACGGCAACGCTGCTGATCAAGGGCGAGAACGCTTATGGTTATAGCAAGACCGAGAGCGGCGTGCACCGACTGGTCCGTATCAGCCCCTATGACAGTGCGGCCAAGCGTCACACCAGCTTTTCCAGTGTCTGGGTCTATCCGGTGATCGATGATGATATCGACATCGAGATCAACCCCGCCGACTTGAAGGTCGACACTTATCGCGCCTCGGGTGCGGGTGGTCAGCACGTTAACACGACCGATTCCGCCGTGCGCATCACGCACCAGCCCACCGGCATCGTTGTCGCCAGCCAGAACGACCGTTCGCAGCACAAGAACCGCGCAACCGCGATGAACATGCTCAAGGCGCGTCTATTCGAACGCGAAATGGCGATCCGGGAGGCAGAGGCTTCGGGCGAATATCAGGAAAAGAGCGAAATTGGCTGGGGCCACCAGATCCGGTCCTACGTCCTGCAACCCTATCAGATGGTCAAAGACCTTCGCACCGGCTTCACCTCAAGCTCGCCCGACAAGGTGCTCGACGGTGAGATTGACGGCTATATCTCCGCCGCTCTGGCTCAACGTGTAACGGGCGAAACCTTG
>JBCBMN010000216.1:0-2241 GCA_039822745.1 Pseudomonadota bacterium
CGACGATCAAGTAGACAATCGGATAAAAGACCTCGACGTCGCGGAGCAGGTTTCGCGCGATAATCGCTTCGGGTGTCAGCCTTCCACCTTTTCGCGCCGCGACCCGAATTCCGACGGCGCGTTTGCCAAATGTAGCTCCACGCGGACCCAATTCCTGGATCAGAAAATACCCATACCACCCGAAGAACCCGAGAATGATCCCCAAGATCGTGAGGAATTCCCACGCCGCGACAACGTTCCCGATTGTTTGGTCACCAGCCCCGCTAGCCACACCGCCCGAAATGAAATCAAGCAGCATGCTCAAGAGGATCAGCGAAACGACAACAATAGTGAGGTCCAAGACCAGCGCGCCGAAGCGGGCGCTGCGGGACGCGATCGTAACTGGGATTGCGATCCCTTCCGGCGTCACAATCTCTCTCGCACGCTTTTGATCATGGGTACCGAGAGGGTCCGAACCCCGTGCTGGTGCACTGGCAGTCATCCGGTTCTTTCACCCTCCAATTGATCGGTCGAAGCCGGAACGCGCAGGAGGAAAAAGTAGCTGAGCCAGAAAACGAGGAAGAAGAGCCCGATCAGATACCGGTTTGTAGCTCCTTCCACCAATTGGCGTGGGAACGCTTCCAGCAATGCGGCCAAGATCATCATGATGACCACGCCCAGCATAACGACCGCAGCTTGTCGGCCAGCTTTGGCCGCAGCATCTAATACGCTAGCTGTGCCCGGAAAAGCCATGGATCGGCCAATATGAAGCCCGGCGGCGCCAGCAAGTAAAATTCCAAAGAACTCGGTCGTGCCATGAACGCTTAGCCAGCCGCCGAATTCATATCCGAGCCCTGCATCAGCAAAAACCCAGACCATGGCGCCGAGCAGCGCGGTGTTATAGACAAGCAGCAAAAGCGAAGGAACGCCGAAAGCAAAACCCAGCGCGAACGCGAGAATGCAAACGCCCGCGTTGTTGCTGAACAAGGAGGCAGCAAATGTTGCCAGTCCTCCAGCGTCCTGTTCCACCGCAATGGTGGCTTCCAACGTCTCCCGGCTTGCGCCCGGCACTCGGCCTTGAGCCATACCCTCGGAGACCAGACGATAATACCATTCACGGTCCTGATCGACGAGCAACCACCCGACAAAGGCCCCAGACAGCATCACAAAGAGCGCGATGCAGATATCCAGCCAAATCGCCTGAACCGCCCGGCTCCACCCCCCAAAGAGGAACTCTCGCAACCATCCAAAAAGCCCTTTTCGTGGCCCGTAAACCTGGAACCAGGCGCGTTGGACAAGGCCTTCAAGATAGCGCAGCGTTGCAAGGTCCAGCGAGGTTTCGCGCGCGACCGCAAGGCTCGAAGCAGCGGTTCGGTACAAAGTCGGGAGCGCCAAGAGATCGGCGTCGTCTATCCGCCGAAGGCCTCCGCTTTCCATTCGCGACACGATGTTCTCTAACTTTCGCCAATCGCCTTCGCGTTCCAGTCGAAAACGATCAGAGCGAAGGGCCGCGCTTTCAATGTCGGGGGGAGCGTCAAGCGACGAGCGCCTGAAGAAGCCGCCGAGCGATCCGATGATCCTTGGCGCTTTCATCCGATGGCTTCCGAGCCCTTGATAAGGAAATACCGATCCACAAGGTCGTACCCAATCTGATCCCAAGGGGCTTCGATGATGTCGACGCCCATATGCCGCAGGCGCTGCAAAACCACGCTGCGTTGGTGGCTAAGCGAATGCGCTGTGACACTGCGTGCTAAAGTGGCAATGTCGGCTGGCTCAGCCACCATGAACTCTTCAAGTTCGGAGTCTGCAATCGTTACAAACAGCACAAGATGCTTCTTGACCAATCGACCGATGCTTTCGATCATAAGCTCAGCCGCCGTCGGATCAGTGAAATCCGAAAACAATACAATGAGTGATCGCCGCCGCAGCTTTGCGGTCAGGGTGGCGAGAGCCAGTGTAAAATTGGGTTCAGCTGGGCTGTAGTCTAGCTCCGCAGCCGCGGATTGGAGGCGATGGAAGGCTCGGCTTTCACTCACGAAAGGCGTCATGACCTGCGGGCGTTGGGCAAAGCCAAATAGGGAAACTTTGTCACCGCCTTTAAGCGCTACGTAGGCGCAGGCTAATGCTGCGGACACAGCCCGGTCGATGCGTGGAAGTCCATCAACCGGCTCGCACATCGTTTGGCCGCAGTCGAAAGCGAAGATAATCTGGTTATTGCGCTCACTCTCGTTCTCGCGGGCGTAAAGATGGTTGTGTCGTGCG
>JBCBMN010000217.1:0-2226 GCA_039822745.1 Pseudomonadota bacterium
GGCAGCCGGATGGACGAGGTCATCTTTGAAGAGTTCAAGGGCACCGGTAACTCGGAAATCGTGCTCGATCGCAAGGTGTCCGATAAGCGCATCTTCCCGGCCCTTGATGTCGGCAAGTCCGGCACCCGCAAGGAAGAGCTCTTGGTTGAAAAGGACAAACTCTCGAAAATGTGGGTGTTGCGTCGCATCCTGATGCAAATGGGCACCGTAGATGCGATGGAGTTCCTCTTGGATAAGATGAAGGATTCCAAGACGAACGAAGATTTCTTCGACACTATGAACCAGTAAGCGCGGGGTTCAGGGGAGGGCCCGCTCATCGTGATCAGTCAATACTTGTATATCAGTACCGCGCCGAGCCTCTCGCGCGAAGAGGTCGACGCCATTCTCGCCACCAGTCAGCGGAACAATCCGGCGCGCGATGTCACGGGTCTGTTGCTTTATAATGGCCGCAACTTCTTGCAGCTGCTCGAGGGTGAAGAGTCCGAGCTTGTGTCTTTGATGGTGCGGATCAGTCACGATCCGCGCCACACCGGCATTTCGATGATTGACCGCAAAACGGTCGAGCAACGCGCTTGCCCCGACTGGGCTATGCGCCGCGTAATGATCGCGGAAAGCATTGAAAAACGTCGGGAATTGATCAGCGCGGACTTGCCAGAGGGATTGGACGCTCAGACTCGCAAGATCATCACCAATTTCGTGGTGCTGAACTAAGACTTGGCTTTTTGATCTTTCTCTAGCTGAGCGCCCATCATTTCCCAGACTTTGTTGATTGCCTTTAGCGGGCGGACCATAACCTTGAAATCGGTGATCAGTCCGTCCTCGTCGAAGGTGATAAAATCGATGCCGTTGACCTGAATTCCATCCATCTTGGTCTGGAATTCAAGCACCGCCATGTTTCCGGCGACAACTTCGCGGATGTATTTGAACTCATCGTTGCCCAGAGTCTGCCCGGCGGCTGAGAGATACGCGATCACGATCGGGCGGCCTTTTTGCGGCGTGTGGACGACAGGGGAATGGAAGACCGCGTCGGGGTGCAAGATTTGGGTCAGCGCTTCCGGTGTTGATCCCTCGGCAGCCACTTGATGCCAGTGTTCCAGCGCCGTTTGGGTCGTTTGCGACATGGCTTGGATCCCCACTGTCTATTCTAAAGGATTTATGGCAGAGCCAGAGCGCAGTGCAGGCGACATTGCAAGGGAGATCGAGAAGGCCATGAAAGTCACCATTGAAGTGGATTGCACACCCGAAGAAGCGCGAACCTTCATGGGCCTGCCCGATGTGACCGAGGCGAATTCCATCTATGTGGATTCGATTACCAAGGCGATGCAGAGCGCGACCAACCCCGCGCAATTGCAGGAATACGCCGAGAATCTGGCTCCGATGGGGCAATTGGGGCTGAAGATGTTTCAGAGCTTTGTGGAAGGCGGAATGCGCGGAGCTAACCCGTTTGCTTCTTCCAAGGGCAACAAGAGCGGCGAAGACTGAGTCCGTCATCCTAGCGCAGGTTTTGTGGCTGAATCGCTAGAAGGACCATCAGGTGGAGGCTTCAACAACCATCGTTGCTCTGTCGAGTGGGGCACCGCCGGCGGCCATAGGGGTATTGCGGATCAGCGGTCCGGAGGCGGCAACGTCTGTGGAGTCCCTGGTTGGACGCCTGCCAGAGCCGCGACGCGCGGTTTTGGCGACTTTAAGGGATGCGGGTGGCGAGATCCTAGACGAAGCGCTGGTGCTCTGGTTTCCAGGCCCCCAAACGGCGACAGGCGAGGATTTGGCGGAGTTTCACTGCCACGGTGGCCGCGCGGTCGTAAACGCGGTTCAGAACGCTCTTATCGCGCGACCAGGTGTGCGGGCCGCGGAGGCTGGCGAATTCACACGACGCGCTTTTGCCAATGGTCGCATCGATTTGGCGGAGGCGGAAGGGCTGGGCGATCTGCTAGCGGCCGAGACAGAGTTGCAAAGATCCGCCGCAATCTTGAGCGCGCAAGGTGAGCTGTCGTCTCAAGTGGCTGAATGGCGCGAACAGCTCCTTGGACTGAGCGCCTTAGTCGAAGCCGCCCTCGATTTTTCGGACGAAGACGATGTTGCGGAATTGCCCGAAAGTTTCACGTGGAACATCCGCGAACTGAGCCAATCGTTGGCGCGTTGGCTAGAACGTCCTCGGAGCGAAAAGCTGGGCGAGGGGTTCCGGGTTGCGCTGGCGGGCCCACCAAACGCGGGAAAGTCGACATT
>JBCBMN010000218.1:0-2140 GCA_039822745.1 Pseudomonadota bacterium
TTCCGGTCCGAACCCGTTGTCGCCTCAACCGGCGGGCTTGCATCAAACCATCCATAGACAAACAGATCATAGCTGTTCCAGGCGAGGAATCCCGCGCCTATGCAGATGACATAGAGCACCGCAAACAGTCGCTGCCCAGTCAGGAAACGCTCCAGCAGAAACGGCAATGCGAACAGCGGAAAGAACGCTTCCTGATGCAGTCCCATCGCCAGCGCAGCTATTACAAGGCTTGCGAGATAGGCCCACATGCGGCGCTGCAGGAACAGCCAAAGCCAGACGAGATCGAAGAGCAGATGCGCTGTCATCGAATAGGGCGTCATCGCGGTCAAAAGCGTCTGCGCGGAGGTGGCCAGCAAGATCGCTGCCAAGGCTGGCGCGAAGGGCTCATCGGGGAAGAGCCGCCGCGCAATCAGCGCAATCATCACCACTGACGCAGCGGCCATAAGAGGGCTTGCCACAGGGCCGCCCAGCCATTGCAGCAGCGCATTCACGGGCAGATATGTCGACGCCCACAGCCCTTCATCAGGAACCAGCCGCGTAAAGATAGGCTGGAGCGCCTCGCCATAGCTGCGCCATTCTTGCGGGATTTGCGCAAGCGGCACGCCCCTTGCGAAAGCCGCTCCATCTGCCCTCGCCCAGAATTCATCAAGCGACAGCGGGTAGTTTGAAAACACCAGAAATGTTCCGCCCAGCGCGACGAGCAGAACCAAACCAGCGATTATCCAGACCTGCAAAAACCGTGTGCCGATCAGCGCATTCCAGAGCTTCGCCAAGCCCTCGCGCTGCTTGCTCACCAACAAACCGCCGACGATCACGATCCCGGCAACAAGAACGTCCTGCTCGCTCAGGAAAAGGCCAGTGAGATAGTTTATCCCGCCAATCGCGTTCGCGCTGATAGCAATCAAGAGCAAGGCGAGGACAAGCCAGATTTGAGCCCGATCGAAATGTGTAGGCTCAGCCTGCCCGAGAGAAGCAAAACCCGATTGAGTCTCGGGAGAAGAGGCAGAGCTTTCGGTCATCTCGTGCTGCGTTTGAAGGTTGCGTCGGGCTCTGGCAAGGGGGCGGTGAATGGGCAATCGGGTATAAATTTGCCCCTCGTTAACTATGATGCATGGCGTTGCTGATAGAGCGCTGGCAATGGCTTCGATTGGCAATACTCTTAACGCACAGACTGCTCGGCTCTTCGCGATGGCTAATGCGGCTCTTGCGCGCAGTTCGGTCTGGATGGCTGGGGTCGCTGCGCTTGTGATCGTGCAGTTGACCTTGATCTGGTCGCATCAGGCGTGGCCGGACGAATATCAGGCGTTGCTGATTGCCCGCGAAGCCACCAGCCAGAGCGAGTTGCTGGCATGGCTGCGCTATGAGGGCCATCCACCGCTCTGGTACTGGTTCCTGCAAATGCTTGGCGCGGTCATCCCGTCTGGCTGGGTATTGCCTGCTGCTGCCAGTTTTTGCGCTTTTGCAGTGCTCGGCGCGATCCTGTTTGCATCCCCCTTCACCCGGATCGAGCGCCTGCTGCTCGCATCCAGCCAGTATATCGTGTTCGAATTTCTCACGATTTCGCGCGGGACATCGCTGGGAGTGGCGCTGGTATTTCTGGCGATGATCGTTTGGCGCACACGGTGGATCTGGGCGATAATGGCTCTGCTGCCGCTGGTCGATTTTCTGTTCGGGGTAATCTCGGGCGTGTTCCTCATCCTGAAGTGGCGCGAGCGGGATCTGTGGTGGTCGGGTGTTGCGATTTGGCTTGCAGCCTCGGCCTTTGCAGGTTGGACCGTCCTGCCAGCGCCTGACATGGTGAGCGCGAGTGAGGCTATGGCGATGGAAAGCGGTTTTCTTTCATGGTTCCTCAAGATGGGCAGTCTGCCGCTGCCGTTCCAAGGAGGCGTTGCGCCACAATGGAACACGCCGGTCACTCCGATTGCGAGCTTTGCGTGGGCCGTGATGCTGTGGCTGTGCTGGCATCTGACGCGCGGGTTTGTGTGGCATCGGCTTTTGATCTTTGGACTGTTCGGTTTCACGCTTGTTTTCAGCCTTTTGGTCTATCCCATCGGGCTGCGGCATCTCATGCTCGGCTGTCTGTTGCTCTTCGGCTTGGTCAGCCATGCTCCGTCACGCTTTTGCCCTGCCGTTGCAGCCA
>JBCBMN010000219.1:0-2071 GCA_039822745.1 Pseudomonadota bacterium
GTCCACGCCCAACCGCACCGCTGCCAGCCGCCTGCTGCTTGTCGGCGCGGCAGAGGCGATTGGCTATGTCCCCAAGGGCACCCATCACTGGCGCGACTTCATCACTCCATCCGAACTCAAAGAGTTGCTGAGCGAGGTTGGCCTTGAACTCGTCGAGCGCCGCGGCATCGCCTATCGCCCAGGCAAGGGACTGCACCTGTCCGAGGATGAGAGCATCAACTACATCCTGAGCGCGCGGCGCACATAGCAATCAGCAGCGATTGAATTGGACCGACGGGAGCTCTTTCCCGAAGTTCGACGTCAGCTCAAAGCGCACCCTGATACCCGCCTCAATGAGCTCGCGCATTTCCGCATCGTCGCAGAACTCAGGCCGAAGCGACCTTTCCATCGCCATTGGATCGAAAGTCGAATTGCCGGTCGGAAGATTGGTAATCGCAATGACCAAGGTGTCATCCCCGTCCAATCGCGCCTCGCGTCGGGTTCTCGTCGCGCCATTGGCGACACTCGCGGCTTCGGATTCGTTAAACTCCACAACAGCGTCGGCAAGCCGCTCTTCCAGAGACTGGGGCTGCAAAACGCCGCATCCTGCGACAAGCATGGAAAGCGCGAGAAAGGCCGGCAATTTCATATGAATGACCTCCTTCCGAATTCGTGGGGTATGTAGCTGATTGGAGTAAACTATCTCTTATTGAGCGCTACTCGCCGCGTGCGCCCACCAGCTCCACAAACTCACTGACATTGTCGGTGAAAAAGCCATCTGCACCGCTGGCAATGGCGGCTTTCCAGAGCAGCTTGTACTTGCCTTCGGCCGCATCACCGCCTTGATTGCGAAGGGCAGCGGGCAGGAAGCCGTTTTCCTTGCGCAAGGTCCAGGGATGGATCGCCAGACCCGCCGCGTGGGCATCCGCCACCAGCGAGGTCGCTTCCATGGTCGCCGGGTCAATCACATCCCCAAGCCACGGCCCCACACCATCAGCATATTCGGAAATCTCCGCAAGACCCGGCGGAGTTATCATGTCCGCCCAGCGCATGCTCGGTTCGTCATAGGGGCCACCTGATGACGAGATCAGCATCACCAGCGGCGTATCGACCAACTTGTTGAGCCGTTGCAGCGGACCAACCTCAAAGATCTGGACGAACACCTTCGCATCTGCACCATCCAGACCAAACTTGCGCAGTTCGGTCACCAGCAGATCGACCATGTCGATCCCCTCCTGCTCCAGCATAAGAGTCGGGTGCTTGAGCTCAGGGTATAGGCCAATGCTGCGCCCAGTCTCGGCCTCTTTGGCCCGCACCAGTTGGACGATCTCGGCAAAGGTCGGCACTTGGTAGAGGCCGTTATAGGTCGCGCTGCCCGGCCGCGACCCCGGCACGCGCTCGCGGGCGCGCAGGGTGCGCAGCTCAGCCAGCGTGAAGTCCTCGGAGAACCAGCCTGCCACGCGCTGCCCTTCGACATTCTTGGTGCGGCGGCGGTCCTCGAACTCCTCGCGGCTGGCGACGTCCGTGGTGCCAGACAGCTCATTCTCATGGCGCGCGACCAGTTGGAGATCCTTGGTCACCACCAGATCAGGCTCAACATAGTCAGCCCCCAGATCGATCGCGAGTTCGTACGCTGCCAGCGTGTGCTCGGGCCGTTCACCGCTCGCACCACGATGGGCTATGATCAATGGGCGCTCGACTACGTCGCCTGCTTCATGGCCATCGGCCTGAGCCGCCATTGGGGTTGCCAGCGCCATGCTCGCGAGAACCAGACTTACAAGAGTGCTGCCGACCATTCGTCTTCCTTGAAACCCACCAATACGCCGCCCGTATGCTCAACCACCGGACGCTTGATCATGCTGGGATGCTGGACGAGCAATGCGACGGCCCCATGACTGTCGCCAGCTTGCGACTTTTCTTCATCCGACAGCTTGCGAAAGGTCGTACCGCGTTTGTTGAGCACCACGTCCACACCTTTGTCCGCGATCCATGCCTCCAGCTTGGCAGCGTCAGCGCCTTCCTTCTTGTAGTCATGAAAGACGTAGTCGATGCCATTTGTATCCAGCCATTTCCGCGCCTTCTTGAAAGTGTC
>JBCBMN010000220.1:0-2024 GCA_039822745.1 Pseudomonadota bacterium
TTGCCAAAGCCGGACATGACTTCGGTCACATGCTCAAACTCACTCGTGATCAGCACGACATTGCCGGGCCCTTCTTCCACTGAGGCAAAAGCGCATTTGGTCAAAGTGGTGACCTAAAATCACGAGCCGGGCCGAGATCCGTCAGCCGCTGCGCGATCTCGGCTTCCCGGCTCAGTCCTTGTCTTCGCAAGCGTAAACCAAGGCATCGACCGAATAGATGCCGCCTTGAGGTTCAACATTCACCGCCGGGTCACTGGCCAAGCAAATGCCCAGCTGTTGCGCCTGTTTGGGTTCAATCCTGAGCGTGTAGGCACCAGGCTTAATCTGTTCGAAGAAGAAATAGCCGTCTCTTTCGGAACGGACTGTCGCGGCCACTTTGCCAGAGACGTCAAGCAATTGAAGCCGCAAACCGGAGACGCCGCGATCGTTCTCCTCACCCTTGAAGGTGACGGTCCCTTCAACTTCGCTTAGCGCCACAATCGGGAAGTCCATCACATGGAACCGCCCCGCACGCGGCACGATCTCTACACCGCGTTCAACCGGCGCCATCAGAATGTCTGGGAAGGTCGAGGGGTCCACTTGAATGCTGGCGCGATTGCCATTGCCGATCTGGGTTAGGCGCGCCATTCCATTCTGATCGGTGGTGAAGGTGTTGTTCGAGGCAATGAAGTCGACCCCATCGAGCGGAACGTCGCCGTCATTGAAGACGCGGTCGCCATTCATATCCTGGAACGCTCGCACGCTGGACGCCCCGGAAGATGCCTGACCCGGGCGGTCCAAGAAGAAACGACGGCTCAAGGGATCGCGGCCGAAACTGAAACCAAGCCTGAGGGCAACAGAGTAGTTCTGCTGCTCAAACCCGTAATTGCCATCGAGCGCGATTGAAAACCGGTCAAATTCGCGAATGGCCGACGCGCCCAGATTCAGTCCGCCACCATTGAAGGAATATCCTGCCTGACCACTAACGACGGTTCGATCATCCAGCTGGTAATCCACGCCGGCTTCGACATTTGTAATGTCCGGGCCTTGCGTCACGGTGTAGCCGACCGACCCACGTATCTGAGTGCGCGACCGCCTGAAGGTTGCAAGATCGAAATTTCCGATCAGTTGCGAAAACCCGCTGCCGTCCAGACCGGTATCGCGCGAATATTCAAGCGTGTTGGACACGATCATTCCGGGAAGCCGATAGGACCCGCGCAAAACAGCATCGGTATCCGTCCTGCCATCAGCAAATTCGATATGGCGCAGTCGCGCGGCGATCGGGACAGACTTGCGTTTCAGTTCCGAGCCGAAATTCAGATTGGTGTTGAAATCAAACTCCGTCGCGCGTTGCAGCATATCGCGGGAATTGCTTCTGATTTCATCGATAAAGCCGCCATCATACTCAAAGTGCGAGAGCGTGAATGATCCGCCCAGCGCTCGGCCGCCGGTACCGACGCCCAGCGCAAACCCGCCTTTGTCTGAGGCAGCCGCATCTGCGCGCACGGCAAGTGAGCCAATCCCTGTGCGGATCCCTGCGGTTCCGACAAAATCGTTCGCCCCGTCATTCTCGAAATATGAGACGCTTGAAATCGCGGTGATGTCTGACGTCACACCATAGGAGAACTGAGCGGCGCCCTGCCAGTTGCCAAACCCTTCGGTCGGATTGAAATTCGGACCTTGAACCTCCAGCAGGTTTACATCGCGCTGGATCACTCCGACTTCGTATTCGAGGTCTCCCTTTGCCAGCCTGCCATCGCCCACGGTGATCCTGCGCACCTCTTCGCGGCGCTGACCTTGCGGGCCGAAAAAGACCAAGCGGAACACGTTCAACCCATAGTCGACTGGAACTTCGAGGAACTCGTATTGTCCGTTTACCGCATTGGCGATGGAGCCCACGAGAACACCATTGCGATAGAGCTCCACCTCATATCCGTTGGGCAAGATTCCGCGTAAGTCGATCTGTTCAAAGACTGAGGCACTCTCCACAGGGCGATTTGAGATGAAGCCCCCTCGGCCCGCTCGCCCGCGCAGGCCCACAGGCG
>JBCBMN010000221.1:0-2011 GCA_039822745.1 Pseudomonadota bacterium
GCTCCCGCCGATCTATGATCGCGCCGCCTTGGCGCTGAGCGGGGATGAGCGCGCAGCCAAAGAAGCCGAAGGCATCGCCCCGCACTGGCGTTTCAAGCTTGACCATGACGAAGCCATTGCCTGGGAAGACGGCGTGCGGGGAAAGGCCAAGTTTGACCCCGCCCAGCTGTCTGATCCCGTCATCCGGCGCGCTGATGGATCATGGCTCTATATGCTGCCAAGCACGGTGGACGATATCGAAATGGGTATTACGCAGGTGCTGCGCGGGGAGGATCATGTCTCCAACACCGCGGTCCAGATTCAGATGTTCACTGCCATGGGCGCAACGCCTCCCGCCTTCGCGCATGAAGCGCTGCTGATGGGCAAGGAAGGCAAGCTATCCAAGCGGCTTGGCTCGCTGGGATGCGATGCTTTTCGCGAACGCGGGATTGAGCCAGAGGCGATCATCGCGCTGCTTTCGCGTCTGGGTACCTCGCTCCCGGTAGAGCCGATTGCCGACCGCGCAGCTCTCCTGGACACATTTGACCTTTCGACGTTTGGCCGCGCGCCCGCCAAGTTCGACGATGCTGAGTTGGAGCGGGTCAACACTGCCATCGTCCACCAGATGGATTATGATGCGGTGAAGAGGCGCCTGCCAGAGGGCATGGACGAGGCAGGCTGGCATGCCGTGCGCCCCAACATCTCGACCATTGCCGAAGTCGCTGAATGGTGGCGGCTGGTCACCGGCCCGATTGAAGCGGTCGAGATTGTGGCAGAGGACAAGGCCTATCTCGCCGAGGCGCTGAGCACGCTTACATGGGGCGATGATCCATGGGGCGCGCTGACCTCCGCGCTCAAGGCCAGTACCGGGCGCAAAGGCAAACCGCTGTTCCTCCCGCTGCGCCAAGCGCTGACTGGGATGAATCACGGCCCCGATATGGGCGAACTTCTCCCCCTGATCGGCGAGGCTGAAGCCCGGGCGCGGCTGGAGCAGGCGGCGGCCTGATAAGATCGTAGGGCGCAAAAGCCTTCCTCTCACCGCGTGAACGTGCAACTCTGGCCTAGAGCCGAATTCAGGAGGGCGCGTGGACGACAAGATCTATCTCGATGCAAACGAGCTGCTTGAGCTGTCCTTTGCGCTGGCCAATCAAATCATCGAATCCGGCTTTGTGCCCACGCATATTGTCGGCATCTGGCGCGGAGGCGCGCCGATCGGGATTGCGGTTCAGGAATTGCTCGAATTTCGCGGGATCGAGTGCGATCACATCGCCATCCGCACCTCGTCCTATACCGGTATCGGCCAGCAGGCGCGCACAGTGAGGGTCTATGCGCTGGGCTATCTGATCGACACGCTCAATTGCGAAGACCGCCTGCTGATTGTCGATGACGTGTTCGATACTGGCAAATCGGTTGAGGCGTTTATCAATGAGCTTCAGAAGCGCTGCCGCAAGAACACACCCGAAGTGATCAAGATCGCGACCGTGTTCTACAAACCGTCCAAGAACCAGACCGCGCTCACCCCCGATTACTTCATTCGCTCGACCGAAGAGTGGCTTATCTTCCCGCATGAGATTGATGGGCTGAGCGAGGACGAAATCCGGCGCAACAAACCGAGCGCAGGCGAGATACTCAAACTGCAAACCCGCAAGAAGGCAAGCTGATGGCACAGGACTATGATGATAAGCGCGCAGCCTTCATTGCAGCTGTTCCCAAGGCGGAGTTGCACTTGCATATCGAAGGCTCGCTGGAGCCGGAAATGATGTTCGCGCTCGCTCAGCGTAATGGCGTGACGCTGCCTTATGCCAGTGTCGAAGAGGTACGCGCGGCCTATCAATTCTCAAACCTGCAGGAGTTTCTCGACCTCTATTATCTCGGAATGGGCGCGCTGATTGAGGAGCAGGATTTCTACGATCTTACCATCGCCTATCTGGAGCGAGTCCATGTGGACAAGGTTTGCCGCGTCTCGCCTTCATCCAGCGCGCGCAGGATGCCTTTGATCACCCGGTCGAAGGGAATGCCGCGCTCTGTATGG
>JBCBMN010000222.1:0-1943 GCA_039822745.1 Pseudomonadota bacterium
GGCTACATCTTCGCGGCATCACATGCGCGTTTTTCCGCATATGCCTGCAAGCACATGCGTAGTGCATGAATCTTACCCTGCGCCGCAACATGTGCAATTCAAAGGCATTCTATAGCAATCGGCATAGCGCCCTACCGGTTTAACATTTTAGTTTACGCTCGAAAGGCGATACATCTCGGTCATGGATCTTTGGAGTGAGATGCGCACCGCCATGGTGCTGGCGCGATTTGGTACAGTTCGAGCGGCAGCGGATGAGTTGGGGCTCCATCGGGCCACGGTTACTCGCCACATTGATTTGCTTGAAGAGCGTCTGCAGACAAAGCTGTTTTTGCGCCACAGCAACGGTTACACACCGACGCGTGACGGTCTTGCTTTGCGATCCGTAGCTGAGGGCGCAGACGACCTTATTGCGCAGTTTGTTAATCGCACGCGCAACGATGGCGACGAATTGGCGGGCGAACTGGTTCTTTCAGCGCTCGGCCGCACTTTCCTTTTGTTCGCACCCGCCATTCGCTCGTTCACGGAACTGCACCCCAACGTATCGATCCGCCTGAACGCCGAATACCGGATCGTAAATCTTGAAACGGGCGAAGCCGACATCGCCATCAGAGTGGGCCCAAAGCCCTCTGAGCCCGATTATGTGGCGCTTCCTTTTCACCAATTTGCAATCGGGTTGGCCGGCCACAAGAGCTACTTTGAAACCAATGGCATTCCTTCGAACGTCAAGGAATTAGAAGACCACCGCTTTGTCGCGATTCAGTTCCCCAGCGGCCACTTTGATGTCGTTGATTTGTACGGCGCGCCCCGATCGAACATCAGCATCGTTTGTAACGACCCAACGGCCGCCTACGACAGCATTAGTGTTGGCGCAGGCCTTGGCCTTATGGAACAGAGCGATATCGAGAACGATCCGGACCTTCGTGAGGTGCTTCCCAAATCCCCCCCGATTGTGGTCCCGGTGTGGCTTGTCACGCATATGGATGCGCACCGTACCAACCTGATCCAAGCCTTTATCCGCCACGTCAAAGACTTCGCGAAGCAGCTGCCAGCCCAACACGAGTTTCCGAAGAAGTCGCCGTATCTACCGCAATAGTAGGGGGTCAGCTTGGCTGAGTCTGCGCGCCGACGATCCCGCTTGGCTCGCCACGCAGATAGAGCGTTTGTGTGGGTAGAGCGATCGGGACCCCGATCCGCTCGAGTTCCTGGTAGATCGCAAGCAGCACGCTCTGCTTGACTGCAAGAGCCTCAAAATAGTCATTGGTTGTCAAATAGGCGAAGATCGACAGCTGCAG
This sequence comes from Pseudomonadota bacterium, assembly GCA_039822745.1. Lineage (GTDB taxonomy): Bacteria > Pseudomonadota > Alphaproteobacteria > Sphingomonadales > Sphingomonadaceae > Erythrobacter. The sequence goes on from JBCBMN010000222.1 coordinate 1,293, forward strand.
TGTCGTCGCACCAAAGCGGTGCAAGGTCACGGAACACGGCTCATCTGCGACTGTGTCGAGCGTTTCCAACAACCGCTTGATCGCCCCAATCGCACCCGAAAGATCAGCGAAGGAGAGCGTGTATTCAAGGTTGATCGTCTCGTTCAGGAATATCTGATCACGGCTTGAATAGTTCTCAATCTGCCGCGACGAAAAGTCGCCATTGGGTATCGTCACCAAAGTGCGCTGCAGTGTCCGAATTCGGGTCGACCGGATCCCAATGTCTTCGACCGTCCCAAGCACCTCTCCGACCTTGCAAAAGTCCCCTACCTGGATCGGTCGATCCAACAGCACAGTTACCGTGCCGACGAGGTTCTCGATCGTCTTTTGCGCGCCTAGCGCTAGCGCCAGACCGCCAATGCCCAGCGCTGCCAGCCAATTGTTCACATCCAGTCCCAAAGTGTCGAGGATCAACAGAACCGCGACGATAAAAATCAGAATTTTGAGAACGCGGCGCGAAAGGCTCACCAGCGACGCGCTCTGCAAACGACGGCGCATTTCCATGCGCCCGGTAAGCCATCCGGACACGCCATCAACCAAGCGGAGCAGGAACCAGGCCAGAGCGACCGGCGCGACAACTGGTCCTACGCTATCTGGGCGTTGTGGCGCCGG
>JBCBMN010000223.1:0-1877 GCA_039822745.1 Pseudomonadota bacterium
CTCCTAATCAGGTTGACCAGGTAGCAATACGTTAACCGTTAAAATTTGTAAAGTGTTAACCCTTGTTTACACGTTCAATCCCAGTAGTGCGTTGTAATCTCAGTGTTTCTTCCAAGAGCGGGAGCGTCTGAGGGCGAGCGATACAGAAACCCTGAGCCAAGTCTCCACCCATTTCGCGTAAGGTTTCGAGAATCGAGAGATGATCGATTCCCTCCGCAACGCTGCGAATGCCCAGATCACGCGAAAGCTTGAGCAGCGCGTCAACGACCGCTCGGGCCCGTTGGCTGCGCTGGACCTCATTGGCGAACATGCGGTCAATCTTGAGCTCATCGAATGGCAGCTCATACAGCGCCGCCAGATTGCCGCTGCCAACGCCGAAATCATCGATGGAAAAACCAAGACCCAACGCTTTAATCTCTTCGATGATCGTTCCAGCCTGACGGATATCCTCGATACGCGCGGTCTCGGTGATCTCAATCATCATGTTTGCCGGATCTGCGCGCGTCTCTTCGAGCGCCATATAGACAAGATCCACAATACGACTGTCGACAAACTGGATTGCCGACACATTCACAGACACCTTGGCGGGAAGGCCATTGCTCGCGAGGTGACGAGAGGCATCCATGCTCTTCTTCATCACCCGCTTGGTCAATTCATCGAGGCGACCGGCCCGCTCGCATTGCAGGATGAAGCGATTAGGCGGAATCTCGCCATGCCGACGATCGGTCCAGCGGGCCAAGGCTTCCGACCCAACGAACAGACCCGATCGCATGTCCACTTTGGGTTGCAGCTTTACCGAAATCCGGTTTTCCGAAAGCGCGCTTTCCAGTCGCGATTGCAGCGAATGGTCCCATTCCTCGCTATCGGCCTCAAAATCGGAGATGATGAAGACCGGGCGATAGGCTTCCCGAGCCTGATCCGCAGCCGCAATTGCCGAACTGATCCGATTCGCGACTGGTGCGCCGAAAGACTGGTCGACCCCGATGGTAATAGCGACATCGATCGGCAAGCCGCCAATAGCGACGGCCTGCGACGCCACGGCGCGCAAGCCTTCTAGGTGACCTTCGAGATCACCGTAATCCGATGCGCGCAAGACCATCGCCAGATACTTGCCGCCATCGTGGAACACCTGTGTGTTGCCTTCACCAAGGCGCAGTCGGGTGGCAACCTGCCTCAGATACTCCCCTTGCTGGCCGGGCTTGAGAGTTGCGAAGATCGAATCGAGGCGAGCAATCTTGGCGACCATGACGACGCAGCCTTCAGGATCTTTTGCTACTTCCAAGTCTCGCCGAAAGGCGGTGAAGTTCGGCAAACGGCTCTGTGAATCAATGAACAGGTGACGCCGACGATAGTTGGACGTGGCGCGCAGTGAGGCATAGACAAGTCCCAGAATCATCGCGTCGGCCAGCATGACCCGATGGCCTTGAGAAGCGGTCAAAACAAACGCCATCGCAAAGGATGCGACCCACAGTGCGTAGGCGATCCGCCGCGTGCGAGTAGGCACCGAAGCCGTGGCGATGAGAAGCAGAAGAGCACCAAGGATCGCGATCGCTTCGGTAGCGCCGAAAAGCATCCCAGCACCGCGCATATACGTTTCTGCAGCAATGACATGAACAGCCGCCGAAGGAAGGCTTTGAGCTCTGACATTCGGAACGCTGAGGGGGCGATCATCGTCACCCAATCCCGAAATCACCACCTGCTTGCCCTGAACCGCCGCGAGCGCCCGCGCATTCCCAGAGGCGATGTCAGCAATATCGACAATCGGCAGAGCCCCGCCTTGAATTGAATAATCGGGCCGGATTAACCTTGTCGGTTCCATACAATCTCCGTGTTGAGGAACGCATCTTGAGTAGGTCGGCGCGAAATTTCGTGACCAA
>JBCBMN010000224.1:0-1792 GCA_039822745.1 Pseudomonadota bacterium
GGTCTGTTGTGCTTTCGCGTAACCGCCAACGGTCCGGGTCAACTCCATCGCCAGGGTCTTGTAAATCGGAAGGACTTGGAAGGCCTCAAGAGATTTGCCGAGCCACCACACCAGACCTACGATGGCCAACTAGCGGTGATCACATAGGCTACGCGCCGAAAAACCAGAGGGGATGCTGCGCGGAATTGCGATGCCGTTGACTTTAGAAGGAGCCCGCGCGTGAAGACTTTGATCGCCGCAGCAGCGTTCGCAGTCGGCTCGGTAATGCCGGTGCTGGCCGCTGACTTGGTGGTTGCGACGGCCGGGCCCATGAGCGGACCCTACAAGGCTTTCGGCATTCAGATGAAAGCAGGCACCCGGCAGGCGATAGCGGATATTAATGCAGCGGGTGGGATCAACGGCCGGCGCATCAACCTCGTCGTCGAAGACGATGCCTGCGATGCGAAACGCGCAACTGCTGTTGCGGAGAAACTGGCATCGGCGGGCGCGGCGCTCGTGGTCGGCCACTTCTGCTCGGCAGCCTCCCTTTCCGCCGCCGCAGTCTATGCCAGAACAGGCATCATCCAGATCTCACCTGGGGCAACAGCACCCCAGTTCACCGATCAACGTGCTGGCCCGAGTATCTTCCGCATCAGCGGACGCGACGACCGGCAAGGCGCGGTCGCCGGCGCTTATATCGCCAGAACATTCGCCGACCGAAAGGTTGCAATCCTGCATGATAAGACGCGGTACGGTCGGGGGCTTGCGGACCAAGCGAAACAGGCAATGACCACCGCCGGTCTCAATGAGGTGATGTATGAAGCCTTCGCAGCGGGCGGGCTCGATTACGCCCCACTCGTTGCCAAGCTAAAGGCCAAACAAATCGCTGTCGTCTTTATTGGCGGCTATCACACGGAAGTCGGTCTGATTGCTCGCGAAATGCTGCGCCAGCAACTCAGTGCGCAGCTTTTCTCAGGCGACGCGCTCGCCACAGATGATTACTGGGGACTGGCGGGCGATGCAGCTGAAGGGACGCTGATGACGTTCTGGCCAGACCCGAGCACGGATCCGATGGCCGCGAACGTCGTTGCGAAACTCAAAGCCCGTGGCATTGCACCAACGCGCCATGCTCTTTTCAGCTACGCCGCCGTTCAGGCTTGGGCTCAAGCATCAAACGCAGCTCAGACGACCGGTTCCACTACGGCGAAGACGGTCGTCAAGGCGCTCACGACGCGCAGCTTCCGAACGGTCGCCGGTACTTTTCGATTTGATGAGAAGGGCGATTCGACATTGCCGCCCTTCAAAATCTATCGCTGGGCCCGAGGCTCGTATCACCAGGTGAACTAGGTCAGCCGCATACCGGCCGATCGACACCTATCGCCCCTGCGATTGCGCCCGACAGTCGATTGCCATGATTTCGCGGGCTTTGATCAGCTCAGCCGGCACATCCGCACCATCGGCGCGGATTTCATCAATTGCGCGGGTAACAACCGAATAGGCCTCGCGCGCATCCTCGGTCCCATCGACTTCGGCAAGCACCGCACGGACCCTCGCCTCTGTGTCCAACCGTCCCATAGCTTTCCTCTCAAAAGGCGGTCTTCGCCGCCTTGGTTGCCCGGGATCGCACCTCACCGCGGGGCCTTCATTCTTTTCAAATGATCGTCCGAACTCCAGTGAAGCGGTCCACGATCTGTCGGTGCAAACCTGATGCCTGCGATCACGCACGCGCCATCAGCGACCGGCAGAGTTTGGCGATGGAATGCGGCAAACGCAAAACGGTGCGACAGAGAACCTCACCACTAAATCGCGCGCA
>JBCBMN010000225.1:0-1576 GCA_039822745.1 Pseudomonadota bacterium
GCCTGCGCCTTGTCTTTGGGCATCGCTTCATCAACGATCGCGAAAGCTCAGTCAGCTCCTAGCGCGCGCGACGGGATCGCTTTTGACGCTTATCTGGAGCTCTTGAAGGCGCGTGCCCGCGCTGAAGGCGTGAAAGAAACGACGCTGGACCGGATGACGAAAGGGCTAACGCCCAACGCCCGTGTCATTCGCTTGGATCAAGGGCAACCAGGTAAGCCAACCAAGAGAGGCTATCCTGATCTCGCGCCCTACATTGCAACGCACGTCAACTCAGCGCGGATTTCAGGCGGGCAACGCGTCTATCGGGACAACAGGTCGATCCTCCTGCGGACCGAGCGCGAAACGGGGGTGCCCGCATCCATCATCGTCGCGATATTCGGTCATGAGACGAGCTACGGGCGTATCAAGGGCGGTTTCGACCTTTCGCGATCCTTGGCCACCTTGGCTTGGGAAGGGCGTCGCCGCGAGCTCTTCGCAGGCGAGTGGGTGGCCTTGATGCAAGTGGCCGAACGCGGGTTTACGCGCGAACAGCTTGTTGGCAGCTATGCGGGAGCGTTTGGCAATCCCCAATTCCTTCCCTCGGTCTATTTGCGTCTGGCCAGCGATGGCGATGGAGACGGGCGCGCAAACATCTTTACGAACCGAGCGGACACGTTTGCATCCATTGCCGCCTATTTCAAAGACGCGGGATGGCGGTCAGGCCAGCCCTGGGGTGTTCGAGCGAGCCTGCCACCAGGCTTCAACGTTGACGCCTACAAAACGAAACTCACCGCTCAGGTTTGCCCGAGGGTGCACGAGAGGCACAGCCAATGGAAAACGGTGCGCGAATGGCGGGGTCTGGGCGTTGAGCCCAGCAGGGTGCTGCCGGATGACATGCTCGTATCGTTGTTCCAACCCGACGGGCCGGGGAAACCAGCGTGGCTTCTGACCGGGAATTACCGGGTCATCTTGGAATACAATTGCTCAAACTATTACGCGATGAGTGTGGGACTTTTGGCCGACGAAATCGTGAACTGATCCACGCCATTGGGTCGCCTCGGCTTTGAAAAGAGCCTATGCGAGAGCAGATGCGTGACCTTTCCAATACGGCTTGCGGCGCTCTTGCGCTGGCCTTCACTCTTCTTTGGACGTCCGCGGCGGCGGCGCAGGCGCCCAAAGAGCCGCAAGATGTAATCGAAGCGAGTATCCCGATCGCGCTTCTAGTCGACGCGTCGAATGGCCAGGTGCTCTTCGAACGCAACGCGACGAGACGTTTTGTGCCCGCGTCGATCACAAAGGCCATGACGCTGTACACCGCATTCGAATTGCTCGACGCTGGCGAACTGGGCCTTCAACAATCGCTCACAGTCGATCCAGATGTATGGGCACAGTGGGGAGGGAAGGGCTCCACAATGTTCCTCAACGCAAATGAGCGTGTTTCGCTGCCCGACATACTGACGGGTATTGCGACTGTTTCCGCTAACGATGGAGCGGCTGTTCTTGCGCAGCAGGCTGCCGGCTCGGCGTCAGCCTGGACGGCCTTAATGAACAGCAAGGCCCGAAGCATCGGGATGACGCAGAGCTCATTTGGAACGCC
>JBCBMN010000226.1:0-1441 GCA_039822745.1 Pseudomonadota bacterium
CATGGCCATCGCCCGGCCAGCGCGAATGCGCGATCCGGCCCGCTTCACGGACAATATCAAGGAGGCGGCTGCGGTCGATCATACCCGCCAATAGTCGTGGCCGTGCGAGAAGTGCTTTTCAAGGGGGCCAAGACGTGCTTAGGCGCCCCAGACGGAACCTCTCCCCAGTTCGCTTGCGCGTCCCCTTTTGCGTTTGCGAACCAGGAGCAACAGCACAGGGATCAAAAGCTCATGAACGTCCATGAATATCAGGCGAAGGAACTGCTCAAGGAACACGGCATCGCAGTGCCGGACGGCCATGCCGCGCTGACAATGGAAGAAGCGCTCGAAGGGGCCAAGAAGCTGCCCGGGCCGCTCTATGTTGTGAAAGCGCAGATCCACGCTGGTGGCCGCGGCAAGGGCAAGTTCAAGGAACTGCCTGAGGACGCAAAAGGCGGTGTGCGTCTCGCCTTCTCGCTCGATGAAGTGGAAAGCCACGCCAAAGAAATGCTCGGCAATACGCTGGTAACGATCCAGACTGGTGCCGAAGGCAAGCAAGTGAACCGACTCTATGTCACTGACGGTGTCGACATTGAGAGCGAATATTACCTCGCCATGCTGGTCGATCGCGCCAGCGGTCAGGTTGCGATGGTGGCCTCAACCGAAGGCGGCATGGACATTGAGGATGTCGCGCACAACACGCCCGAACTGATTACGACGATCACGATCGACCCAGCTCAGGGCTTTATGCCGCACCATGGCCGCGCGGTGGCTTTTGCGCTGAACCTTTCGGGTGACCTCAACAAGCAGTGCCAGAAACTTGCAGGGCAGCTTTACGCGGCCTTTATGGCGAGCGATTGCGACATGCTGGAGATCAACCCGCTGGTTGAGACCAAGCCTGATGCAGACGGCAAAGCCAGCCTGCTGGTGCTCGACACCAAGATGAGCTTTGATTCCAACGCGCTCTATCGCCACCCCGCCATTGAGGCGATGCGCGACGAGACCGAGGAAGACCCGGCAGAGGTTGAGGCCAGCGAATACGATCTCGCTTACATCAAGCTCGACGGGAATATCGGCTGCATGGTCAACGGCGCAGGCCTCGCCATGGCGACGATGGACATTATCAAGCTGAACGGCGCGTTCCCCGCCAACTTCCTCGACGTGGGCGGCGGCGCGACGACCGAAAAGGTGACCGCTGCGTTCAAGATCATCCTCAAAGACCCTGCGGTTGAGGGCATCCTCGTCAACATCTTTGGCGGCATCATGAAGTGCGACATCATCGCCAATGGCGTGGTGCAAGCGGCGAAAGACGTGAACCTGCAGGTTCCGTTGGTGGTCCGCCTTGAAGGCACCAATGTTGAGGCTGGCAAGGAAATCCTCGCCAATTCGGGCCTCGCGATTGTGCCGGCGGACGATCTGGGCGACGCCGCGAAGACGATCGTCGCTGAGGTTAAGAAGGCGG
>JBCBMN010000227.1:0-1165 GCA_039822745.1 Pseudomonadota bacterium
CCATCGCATACGGTACGCTGGCGCGGGCCCTTGGGCGGCCGGGGCGGGGCGGGCGAGGGTACGGCCGCGGTCTTGGGTACCATGATAGGTGACCCGGACCCCAAGCGCCGCCGGGCGAGGCCGTGGCGGGCCGCCCGGGCCGCGCAAAAGTTGGTCTCCCCGGCGGCCACCGCCCTTGGAGGCGGTGCAACCCTAGTGGCCAACCCTACTGGCCGCACCCGGGCGCGGAGATGTGGCCATCGCATACGGTACGCTGGCGCGGGCCCTTGGGCGGCCGGGGCGGGGCGGGCGAGGGTGCGGCTGCGGTCTTGGGGACCATGATAGGTGACCCGGACCCCAAGCGCCGCCGGGCGAGGCCGTGGCGGGCCGCCCGGGCCGCGCAAAAGTTGGTCTCCCCGGCGGCCACCGCCCTTGGAGGCGGTGCAACCCTAGTGGCCAACCCTACTGCCCGCACCCGGGCGCGGAGATGTGGCCATCGCATACGGTACGCTGGCGCGGGCCCTTGGGCGGCCGGGGCGGGGCGGGCGAGGGTACGGCCGCGGTCTTGGGTACCATGATAGGTGACCCGGACCCCAAGCGCCGCCGGGCGAGGCCGCGGCAGGCCGCCCGGGCCGCCCAAAAGTTGGTCTCCCCGGCGGCCACCGCCCTTGGAGGCGGTTCAACCCTAGTGGCCAACCCTACTGGCCGCACCCGGGCGCGGAGATGTGGCCATCGCATACGGTACGCTGGCGCGGGCCCTTGGGCGGCCGGGGCGGGGCGGGCGAGGGTGCGGCTGCGGTCTTGGGTGCCATGATAGGTGACCCGGACCCCAAGCGCCGCCGGGCGAGGCCGTGGCGGGCCGCCCGGGCCGCCCAAAAGTTGGTCTCCCCGGCGGCCACCGCCCGTGGAGGCGGTGCAACCCTAGTGGCCAACCCTACTGCCCGCACCCGGGCGCGGAGATGGGACCACGCTGGCGCGGGCCCTTGGGCGGCCGGGGCGGGGCGGGCGAGGGTGCGGCTGCGGTCTTGGGTGCCATGATAGGTGACCCGGACCCCAAGCGCCGCCGGGCGAGGCCGTGGCGGGCCGCCCGGGCCGCCCAAAAGTTGGTCTACCCGGCGGCCACCGCCCTTGGAGGCGGTGCATTCCTAGTGGCGAACCCTACTGCTCGCACCCGGGCGCGGAGATG
>JBCBMN010000228.1:0-1164 GCA_039822745.1 Pseudomonadota bacterium
GTCCATGTGGACAAGGTTTGCCACGTCGAGATATTCTTTGATCCGCAGGGCCATACAGAGCGCGGCATTCCCTTCGACCGGGTGATCAAAGGCATCCTGCGCGCGCTGGATGAAGGCGAGACGCGGCTGGGCATCACGTCCAAACTGATCATGTGCTTTCTGCGTCACCTGTCTGAAGAGGATGCCTTTGCGACGCTGGAAGAGGCAATGCCGTGGCTGGATCGGATTGCGGGTGTTGGCCTCGATTCAAGCGAAGTGGGACATCCGCCAGAAAAGTTCGCGCGAGTCTTTGCCAGGTGCCGCGAGCTTGGCCTCAAACTTGTCGCGCATGCTGGCGAGGAAGGCCCGCCGGAATATGTCTGGCAGGCGCTTGATACGCTCGCAATCGACCGGATCGACCATGGCAATCGCGCGCTTGAGGACACGAGGCTGGTCGAGCGGATTGTGAAGGACGGCTATACGCTGACCGTGTGCCCGCTCTCCAACCTCAAACTGTGCGTGATTGACGATATCGCGTACAGCCCGGTGAAGACCATGCTGGAACAAGGGATCAAGGCGACAGTCAATTCAGACGACCCGTCCTATTTCGGCGGCTACATCAACGATAATTACAATGCCGTCGCTGCGGCACTGGACCTCAGCATTGACGATATCGCGAGGCTGGCAGTCAATTCGTTCGAAGGATCATTCCTCGACCAGGCAGACATTGCCGCCAAGCGCAGCGAGATTGAAAAGCTTGTCAGCCAACAGACACGCTAGGCGCCGCTAGCCACCATGCTTCTCCAATTCGTCGCCCTTGAGCGTGACGATATGCAGCAGATTGGTCGCGCCAGGTGTGCCGAAGGGGACGCCGGCCAAAACGATCTGCTTGGAGCCCGCGCTGCCAAAGCCATGGCGCAGGGCCATGCGTTTGCCCTTGCCAATCATCTCTTCGAAGCTGCCAATATCCTTGGTCGCCACAGCATGCGCACCCCAGAGCAGACCAACGCGGCGCGCGGTGCGCATTGATGGCGTGAGGACCAGCATCGGCGTGCTCGGGCGCTCGCGCGCAACGCGCCGCGCAGTCGACCCGCTGGAGGTGAACACCGTGATCGCGCTGATCAGCACCGTGTCGGCGATGGTCATACAGCTATGTGCCAGCGCATCCGCCGTGGTCGCATCAGG
>JBCBMN010000229.1:0-1010 GCA_039822745.1 Pseudomonadota bacterium
CATTGGGGTTCATGCTGGCCTCAGGCTGATCGACGGCAAACCCGCATCCTGAAAGAAGCGCGGCGCCAGCAAGCAGAGCAAAGCTGCGAAGGAGTGCATCTGCGGCGTTATTGCGCGAGAACCAAGACTGCATTTTGTCCCCCAGCATCTTGTTGACCGAGGGGTAGAGAGGGTTTGCAAAACTATTGTGACTCGCGAGCGCTGGAAAAGCGGGTTGGGCGAAAAAGGCCTAGGTCATCTGCTGCTCTTCGTTCGCTCTCAAGTCGATGCAATAAGTCCATTGCCTTATGGCATTGAGCGTGCCAATTAATCGCGCCGAGAGGGGATGACCTATGAAAACCAGACTGACCGAATTGCTTGGAATTGAAGCGCCGATCATTTGCGGCGGAATGATGCGCGTTGGTACGGCAGAGCTTGCCGCGGCGGTTTCGAATGCAGGCGGGCTGGGCGTGATGACAGCGCTTACTCTCAAGACCGCGGACGAATTGCGTGAGGCCATTGCTCGGTGCCAGTCGCTAACCGACAAGCCGTTTGCCGTGAACCTTACCGTCGGCGTGGTCGCGACACCGATTGACTATGGCGAATATGTCGAAGCGATTGTCGATAGCGGGGTCAAATTCGTTGAAACAGCCGGCCGCAGTCCGGCTCCTTTCATGGAGGCGTTCAAAGCAGCAGGGATCAAGGTCATCCATAAATGCGTGACTGTCCGTCACGCTCTGGCTGCTGAGCGCCTTGGTGTTGATGCGGTAAGCATTGACGGCTTTGAGTGCGCGGGTCACCCGGGCGAGCATGACATTGGCGGCCTTGTGCTGTTCCCCGCTGCTGCAGATGCGCTGACGATCCCGATCGTCGCATCCGGCGGCATCAGCGACGGTCGCGGTCTGGCTGCCGCGCTGGTGCTTGGCTGTGATGGTGTGAACATGGGCACGCGCTTCATGGCGACCAAGGAAGCGCCGATCCACCAGGGCATCAAGGACAAAATCGTGGAGATGGACGAGAATCAGACTCAG
>JBCBMN010000230.1:0-967 GCA_039822745.1 Pseudomonadota bacterium
GGCCAAGTCCAGCCAGCATCTCCGCGCCCCTGATTATCAAGAATTTCACCTGCCATGACCTGTCACTTAGGGCGCCGCAGCACGCCCGGCAAGCAAGCGCGATGAATTGAGGCGGGCAAAAGCCGCCGATACCTCTTGATATGAACGCACGCACCGTTCCTCGACACGATTCTCTGTATTCACGTTTTAGTGACGTGTTTACCTTAATTGCTGGCTCCGAGATGACCGCAAAATCGCACACATCCGAACTCGCCCGCGCCATGCTGACACCGTCGGCCTGGGATGGCGTGTTCGCCCGCTGGCGCAGCGAGGCCCCCATCCTCGCAACGGGCCTTGTGCTGTTTGGGATCTGCGTGGCGCTTTTGCTGTCCAAGGGCATCAGCCCAAGCTTCGAAGGCGTCTGGGTGAACATGCGGCTGTTCGCGCTGTTCATTATCCTGATCGCTGCATCCGATACCGCGTTACAGCTTTTCCGCCACCGTCCGCAAAGCCCCGTGGAGCACATTAAGGCTCGCTATTTCAGCGCCCATGCCCTGACAAATATGGCATTGGGCGCACCAATGCTGGCTGTTGCGATTGTGCTCTTGCCGTTCTTCTCCAAGATGAAGGCCGCAATCCCGCTGTTTAACGCCTATACTTGGGACGATGCTTTCGTGAATTGGGATCGCGCGATCTTCTTTGGCTATGACGCCTGGGAAGTCCTCCAGCCGGTCCTCGGCTTTCCGATCATCACAGCATTTCTGGCGCTTCTCTACCAGCTCTGGTTCCTGCTGCTTTATCCCGGCGTGCTGTTCTTCGCCTTTGCGCGCATTGATCACGGGGTGCGCCGCCAGTTCTTCCTGAGCTACGTGCTAAGCTGGACGCTGATTGGAGGCCTGATGGCGACCATGCTGGCATCCGTGGGCCCCTGTTTTGTGGGTCCGATGCTGGGCGATCCGCGGTTCGACGATCAGATGGCCTATCTCAA
>JBCBMN010000231.1:0-626 GCA_039822745.1 Pseudomonadota bacterium
AGAATTGGACGGAGTATTCGATGTCGATATCCTTCCATCGTACATCTCCGTAAGAAACGTAGTAGTAGATGATCAATTCCTCGGCTGAGGAGAGATCACACCTAATCTCACAACTCCTCAATCGGACCGCCCATGCAGCGCTAAGCAGTACAAGGCAGGTACTAATCTGATTGATTTAGAGAGTTGTGAGATTAGGTGTGATCTCTCCTCAGCCGAGGAATTGATCATCTACTACTACGTTTCTTACGGAGATGTACGATGGAAGGATATCGACATCGAATACTCCGTCCAATTCTGGTAGGCGGGAAACATTCCGTTTCTCCTGTCTCAAGAATTGGACGGAGTATTCGATGTCGATATCCTTCCATCGTACATCTCCGTAAGAAACGTAGTAGTAGATGATCAATTCCTCGGCTGAGGAGAGATCACACCTAATCTCACAACTCTCTAAATCAATCAGATTAGTACCTGCCTTGTACTGCTTAGCGCTGCATGGGCGGTCCGATTGAGGAGTTGTGAGATTAGGTGTGATCTCTCCTCAGCCGAGGAATTGATCATCTACTACTACGTTTCTTACGGAGATGTACGATGGAAGGATATCGACATCGAATACTCCGTCCAATTCT
>JBCBMN010000232.1:0-621 GCA_039822745.1 Pseudomonadota bacterium
GGAGCGCGACCCCGCCCGCCCCGTCGGCTCGAGGCATTCGTCGCGCACATGCGCAAAGGCATCGCCGCGATCGACGGGTTGTCGCCGGTATAGCGGATACCGTCTGCCGCCGTTGACCACCAGGCGCTGATCCGCGACACCTCGCTAGGACAGCACGCGCAGTACGCACGGAAACCGCTATGCACTCCCGCCAGATCGGCTCCCTCACCGTCTCCGCCATCGGTCTCGGCGCGATGAACATGTCGTTCGGCTACGGCAAGGCGGACGATGCCACGTCGATCCGCTTGCTCAACCGCGCGCTCGATGTCGGATACCGCTTCATCGATACCGCGATGATGTACGGCAGCGGGCACAACGAGCGCTTGATCGGTGAGGCACTCGCGTCCCGACGAAGCGAATATGTGCTCGCAACCAAATGCGGGCTGTCCGCCGACGGAATCGACGGAGACCCCGCGCGGATCGAGGCTGACTGTGATGCGAGCCTCGCGCGGCTCCGCACCGATGTGATCGATCTGTATTACCTCCACCGCCCGGACCCGAACGTCCCGGTCGAGGAGACGATCGGTGCGATGGCGCGCTTGGTCGAGGCTGGCAAAGTCCGCGAGCTCGGCATTTCCGAAT
>JBCBMN010000233.1:0-557 GCA_039822745.1 Pseudomonadota bacterium
CGCGCGTCGTGCTCTTCTGCGATATGGGTTTGAAGTGAATTGAAGGTTAAAAGTTGAAAGCCTGCGTGCATGCGCTAGGGACCCAACCTCGGTCCGGTAGGAACCGGTAATACCGGACCGAACCGACGAAAATACCGGACCGGTCCGGTTCGGTATTGCAAAACTGAAATCGGCGTCGGTTCGGTTCGGTCCGGTATTCAAGATTCTGACTTCGGTGTCGGTGTCGGTTCGGTTCGGTATTCGAAATGCCTGGATGGCCGTCGGTTCGGTAGTACCGAACCGAACCGAGGTTGGGTCCCTAGACGATGTGGGCAGCCTCAGCCTAACCTTTCTCGAAAGCGTACGAACAGTGCATTCTGGTGTTTTTCCCGATGCATGCGTGCGTGCGCAGCGCGCGCGGGACAATTCCGTCTCTCTCTCTCTCTCTCTCTCCTATTACTCTGCTTGTTTGTCTTTGCTTGGCCCAAGTCACATGCCACATGGTGGACGAGTGGCCGGCCCCTCACCCTCACCCTACCTCAGCACCGCGTGAGACCAAAAAAGACGCTGGCTGGGTG
>JBCBMN010000234.1:0-555 GCA_039822745.1 Pseudomonadota bacterium
CAACGGTCCCGCGATCAATTACGGCACACGCTATGTCATGGAAGTCACATTCTCCGATGCGCCGTCCGAGGAAGGCCATTGCTCGGAGAGTGTTCTGCGCGCTGAATGCAAATCAATCGATGCGGCTGCCGCGATGCGAGAAATCCGCCCTTTTTTGAAAATTAAAACGGAAAAGAAGAAGAAATAGGCTGATATGCCAAGTCTTAAGGAACTCAAAGGTCGGATCAACTCGGTCAAATCGACCCAGAAGATCACCAAGGCCAAACAGATGGTCGCCGCGGCCAAGCTGCGCCGTGCGCAGGCCGCTGCCGAAGCGGCGCGCCCCTATGCCGAGCGTCTGTCGGGCGTGATGGCTTCGCTGGCTAGCAAGGTCGCCGGAGACGGTGCGCCCAAACTGCTTAGCGGAACAGGATCGGACCAGCGCGTGCTTCTTGTCGTGGTCAACACTGACATGGGTCTGTGTGGCGGTCTCAACTCCATCCTCGTCAAAGCGGCTCGGATCAATGCGCATGAGCTGATCGCGGCGGGCTAGGATGTGACCTTTTACCTGGTTGG
>JBCBMN010000235.1:0-554 GCA_039822745.1 Pseudomonadota bacterium
GTGCAAGTTGTCGCATCGGGCGTTGGAGTCGGTGTGGGAGTGGGCGTTGGGGCCGGCGTTGGACTGGGCGCAGAGGCCGAAGCTGGCGTGGGACTACCACCGCCGCCACATGCTGTGACAGCGCTGGTCGCCATCAACAAGCCAACAGCGGACCCCGATAACAGCCCATTCCTCATACTTCCTCTCCCGTCCGCCATTCAAAGTTGCGGTGGGTCCAAAACGTAGAACGAGATTTTCAAGAATCAACCACTTAGCCATACCAATTGGTATGGTCATTTTGGCCGCTCAAAAGCGTGATTGGGATACGATGGGTGCTGTCAGTCTAACGCGAACTCGTCTCGGCATTGTCAGACTAACTGTACCTGATTGACGGAGTGAGCGGCAAAGGTAGTGCGACCATATGCCCAGGCGCGGCAAACCAGATAGCCCATTCAAACGCTTTAACTCATCACCCGAAGTCATTCGTCTCGTAGTGATGATGTACGTTCGGTTTCCGCTGAGCTTGCGCAATGTCGAGGACCTGCTGTTCGAGCGCGGGATCGATATCTGCCACG
>JBCBMN010000236.1:0-550 GCA_039822745.1 Pseudomonadota bacterium
GCCGACGCCGAAGACGCCGTCACAGCCAAGGCCAAGGCGGCCACAGCCGTGGATGACGACGATCAGGTCGTAGATGATGATGACGTCGATGTGGATCTGGATGATGATCTGCTGGATGACGATGATGACGACGAGGATAACGTCCCCCTCGAAGAAATCGCGGACGTCGCTGCACCCGACGACGACAGCTGAAAAGACAGATTGGACGGGGTCGATTTAGACTTGATCCCGTCTCTCAAAGCGCCTAATCAGCGGCGCACGGCTGGCGACAGCCGCACCGGAATGGGGCATTAGCTCAGCTGGGAGAGCGCCTGCATGGCATGCAGGAGGTCAGCGGTTCGATCCCGCTAGGCTCCACCATTCCGCTCAGATTTTCGCAGAAAATTGAAACGTCCTGTGGACGGTTCAAAAGAGTGGAATGCCCCGAGCCCCTGCGAGGGGCGCCACCCTTTACCAACACCTGCAACGGCCCCTCTCGCGCATCGGCTGCGCCGATACTCTGCCGGGGCGACGCGCACCGCCTTTGGCGGCACGCTGGTTCGATCCCGCT
>JBCBMN010000237.1:0-537 GCA_039822745.1 Pseudomonadota bacterium
CCTCCTCGAACTTTGAGGCGGTCGACGATTTGCGCGCCGCCGTGGACAGCCACGAACGCGCCATCGTCCAGCACGCGCTGGGCAAGCACCGCTGGAACCAGCGCCAGACAGCCAAGGCATTGGGTCTGAGCTACGACCAACTGCGCCACGCCATCAAGAAACACGGCCTGATGGAAGAACAGGAAGGCTAGGGCCGGGTTTTCCGTTCAAGAGTTGACTTTCGTCATCATTTCCATAATTCTAGAAATATGGAAATGATTCGAAGCCACACACTCGCTAGCGCCGCCGACGCGCTCGGCGCCTTGGCGCAGACTCACCGGCTGAGCGTCTTTCGCGAACTGGTGCAGGCCGGGCAGGGCGGCATGGCGGCTGGGCTGATCGCCGAAAGGTTGGGCATCCCGCGCTCGTCGCTTTCCTTCCACCTGTCTGCGCTCAAGCAAAACGGTCTCATCGCCGAGCGGCGCAAGGGGCGTTCGATCATTTACTCCGCCGACTTTACCGCTATGCGCTCGCTCATCGCGTTCCTGCTGCACAATT
>JBCBMN010000238.1:0-520 GCA_039822745.1 Pseudomonadota bacterium
CATATTACGTATGCGCCAGTTTTCGCTTTCCTATACTACTCGATACTCGATACTGGACGGAACAGTGGACAGTGGAACATGGCACGTGGCGCGTGGTGCGATGTGCGATGTCGATGTTCTGTACTCTGTATTCTCCCATAGAGTTCGGTTTCTTCTAGTTTTGCTCTTTATTGCCTCCTGCGCTCTGGCGCTGCTGTTTGTTCTTCTTGTGCTGATGATTTATGAGATTTGAGATATGAGCAGATGAATATGAGTAGTCCTATGGTTCCGATGCTCTTCTCATGTGAACTCGTGCCTCACCGAAAGCCACGAAAGCTTCCAAAAGCGAATAAAACAGAGAATTGAGAAGTGGCGTCGCACATCGCACCCGACTTCGATCTTAAGACAGCTCCGAGTCAAGGCGAAATCTATTTTTTTTCAACTTCAAGCGACGGAAAATCAACCGCCCAGAAAAATGTGACGAAAATTCAACTGGCATGCAACCAAAAGACAACTCAGCGCATGGGACCTGGTAAAAAAT
>JBCBMN010000239.1:0-502 GCA_039822745.1 Pseudomonadota bacterium
AGGCTGTTGAAAAGCCCCTCGGGCAGGAAGCCGAGGTCTCGATAGGCCTCAACCCCCAGCGCGCCGTGGCGCTTGGAGAGCTTCTTGCCATCGGAGCCATGGATCAACGGCACATGGGCAAAGACAGGGACATCCCAGCCCATGGCCTCGTAGATCTGCTGCTGCTTGGGCGTGTTGTTGAGGTGGTCATCCCCTCGGATCACGTGGGTGATGCCCATATCGTGGTCATCCACCACCACGGCTCGCCCACTTACATGCTGGCCGTGGTGGTGGATGACCACGATATGGGCATGACCCACGTGATCCGAGGGGATGACCACCTCAACAACACGCCCAAGCAGCAGCAGATCTACGAGGCCATGGGCTGGGATGTCCCTGTCTTTGCCCATGTGCCGTTGATCCATGGCTCCGATGGCAAGAAGCTCTCCAAGCGCCACGGCGCGCTGGGGGTTGAGGCCTATCGAGACCTCGGCTTCCTGCCCGAGGGGCTTTTCAACAGCCT